>NZ_JBHVRK010000002.1:247744-388863 GCF_042885845.1 Kitasatospora sp. NPDC058032
ACGCTCGGCCGACCCGACTCACTCACCGTCCGGCGCCGGCGGAGGGGGCCACGACCGGGGGGGGGGGGGGGGCGCCCCCGGCCGCCGCCACCGACCCGGTCACGCGGGGACGTGCCAGACCTGGTTCTCGGCCCCGTTGCAGTCCCAGATGCCCAGCTGGTTGCCGTTGGCGGTGGAGAAGCCGAGGTCGTCCAGGCAGCGGCCGGACTGCGGGTTGTAGATCGAGCCGTCGGCCCGGACCTGCCACTGCTGCGCCCCGCTGCCGTTGCAGGTGTAGAGCTGCACCTTGGTGCCGTTGGCGGTCCCGCCGCCGGAGACGTCCATGCACTTGAGGAAGTCGCGGATGGTGCCGTCCGCCCCGATCTTCCACTGCTGGGCGTTGGTGCCGTTGCAGTCGTAGATCTGGACGGGGGTGCCGTCGTTGCTGCTGGCACCCTTCACGTCGACGCACTTGCCGGCGTAGCCGGTGATCTGGCCGACCGGGCCCGCGGGCTGCGGGGGGAGCTTGGCGCCGAAGACGATGTACGGGAAGGACACCGTCTCGTTGACGCCGCAGGGCGCGACCGCGCTGCCGTCGCCGACCACCACGCCGCTGAAGGTGCCGCGGCTGAACTGCACGGTGTGCTGGGCGTTCCACCACTGACAGGTGGCGGAGACGTACCAGGTCTGGAGCGGGTCGATGCCGGAACAGGTGCCGTAGGCGCTCCAGCCGGCGACGGAGGCGCCACAGCCCCCGGCGAGGGCCTGGGCGCCGGTGGCCGGCGCGGCGAGCGAGGCGGCCGCGCCGAGCAGCGCGGCGGAGGAGAGGAGGGCGGCGGTACGACGCATCGGGAAGGTCCTTCCGTGGACGGTGAACCGGACGGCCCGCCCGGGAACCGTGATGACGGTGCGACAGTTGTGCGGGCCGCGTGAAAGCGTCGGGGCATGTCTGGCCACGGTCAACAGCGCGGGGGGACGATCACGCCAGTCATCCGTCCACGGACGGGGTTTGGCCCGAACGGACGGTCGGACGCGACGGCAGGCCGGGGCCGCGGCGGATCCGGCCGGAAAGCACCCGGCCCGGTTCACCCCGTACGGGGTGAACCGGGCCGTCGGACGCCGGGTGGCGCCGTGGTCGTGCCGGTCGCTCGGCAGGCCGGGCGCCCGGTCGCCCGAGCGCTCAGGCCGGTCGCTCAGTCGCCCTGGCGGCGCTGGCGGCCGGTGCCGTAGTTGGAGCCGGACTTGGAGCCGCTACCGGGCTTCGCACGGCCCGAGGCGCGGCCGATGAAGCCGGCCGCCTGGCGCGGCGCGCCGCCGCCCTGGCCGCCGGCCGCACCGCCCACGCGCTGCTTGGGCCGGGGGCGGCGCGGGTTGCCGTTCATGTCGACGTCGGTCGGCAGCCCCGAGCGCTTGCCGGAGCGCCGGCGCGGGCCGGAGGAGGACTTCGGCGCGGCCTTCCCGGCCTCCGTGTCGGCGGGCACCGCCGGGGCGGGCACGGCCAGGGCGACCGGCACGCCGCTGGGGGTGCGGGCGCCGGTGATCCGGGTGAGTTCGGCGTCGCCGGGGCGGATCTTGGTGGTGGTCGGGCGGATCCCGGCCACGGTCATCAGCCGGCCGACCTCGCGGCGCTGGTCGGGCAGCACCAGGGTGACGACGGTGCCGGACTCGCCGGCCCGGGCGGTGCGGCCACCGCGGTGCAGGTAGTCCTTGTGGTCGATCGGCGGGTCGACGTTGACGACCAGGTCGAGGCCGTCGATGTGGATGCCGCGGGCGGCGACGTTGGTGGCGATCAGCGCGGTGACGTGGCCGTCCCGGAACTGGTCGAGCACCCGGTTGCGCTGCGGCTGGGACTTGCCGCCGTGCAGGGCGGCGGCCTTCACGCCGTTGGCGAGCAGCTGCTTGGCCAGCCGGTCGGCGCCGTGCTTGGTGTGCACGAACATGATCACGCGCCCGTCGCGGGAGGCGATGTGGGCGGTGGTGGACGCCTTGTCGGCCGGGTCCAGCTGGAGCACGTGGTGGTCCATGGTGGTGACCGCGCCGGCCGAGGGGTCGACCGAGTGGGTCACCGGGTCGGCCAGGAAGCGCTTGACCAGCCGGTCGACGTTGCGGTCCAGGGTGGCGGAGAACAGCATCCGCTGCCCGCCCTCGGCGACCTGCTCCAGCAGCTTGGTGACCTGCGGCAGGAAGCCCATGTCGGCCATCTGGTCGGCCTCGTCGAGCACGGTGATCGCGACGTCGGAGAGCCGGATGTCACCGCGGCCGATCAGGTCGTCCAGCCGGCCGGGGGTGGCGACCAGGACCTCGGCGCCACGCCGCACCGCGTTGGCCTGCCGGGTGATCGACATGCCGCCGACGACGGTGGCGATCCGCAGGTTGACGGCGGTGGCGTACGGGGTGAGCGCCTCGGTGACCTGCTGGGCCAGCTCGCGGGTGGGCGTCAGCACCAGCGCCAGCGGGTGGCGGGCGTCGGCGCGCTTGCCGGCGGTGCGGGCGAGCAGCGGCAGGCCGAAGGCGAGGGTCTTGCCGGAGCCGGTGCGGCCGCGGCCGAGCACGTCGCGGCCGGCGATCGAGTCGGGCAGCGTGGCGGCCTGGATCGGGAACGGCTCGGTGACGCCCTCGCGGGTCAGCGCGGACAGGATCCCCTTGGGCAGCTCCAGCTCGGCGAAGCTCGCCGCCGGCGGGCGGGCCGGGGTGCCCTCGACGACGGCGAAGTCGGCGGGCTCGGCGACGCGCGGCGCGTTGCGACGCGGCGGGCGGGAGGACGCGCCGGAGCGCGGAGCGCCACCGGAGCGCGCGGCGGAGCCGGAGCGCTGGCCTGCGCCGGTGCGCGGGGCGCCGGAGCGGCTGCGGGGCTTGCGGGCGCCGTCACGGGGCGGCTGGGCAGGGGTGGTCACGGGGTTTCTCCATCCGTAGCACGGCAGCCCCCGGTCAGGGGCTGGTCGGCCGTCGGAAAGGAGTTCGCCGCCCCGGCCGTTCGGCGGCATGGGCGAGGGCCCGCACCGTGCGGTACGGGCCCTCGCTACGCGAGATCGCGAGTCAGCTCGGAAGCCGGACTCAGATGACGCGGATGTTCTCGGCCTGCGGGCCCTTCTGGCCCTGGGTGACGTCGAACTCGACCTTCTGGCCCTCGACGAGCTCGCGGAAGCCCTGCGCGACGATGTTCGAGTAGTGCGCGAACACGTCCGGGCCGCCGGTCTCCTGCTCGATGAAGCCGAAGCCCTTCTCGCTGTTGAACCACTTCACGGTGCCGGTAGCCATAACCGTCTCCTCTAACTGGGGCATCGGAGCCCACACCTCGTGGACCCCAAGTAGCCGCGATCCCCATCCGGAGACTGAAACACCGGACAAAACAAATGCGCCTGTTGGTTGGGACCAGCAGGCGCACACAAGCGTTCATGGGAACCAAAACTGCAACTGAGTCGACTGTAGCACGGTCGCACCCCGATTGACCGGGGATTTTCTGCCCGACAGATCACGTTTGCAGGCCCCGTGGAACGGGCAAACGGCGCCCGCCGAAGCGGGCGCCGTTCCCCGGCGGCACCGTACTGCCGCCCTGCTGTCACCGGGACGGTCGAGCGGCCTCAGTGCCGTCCGGCCGACTCCGGGAGGCCGTGCGCGCCGTACGGGCTCGCCGGCGCGGCGGTCGGGCCGCCGTGACCGCCCTGGCCGCCGACGGCGTCGCCGCCGTGGCCCGGCCACCACGCGGCCTTGCCGACCAGCGCGGTGAGCGCCGGGGTGAAGAACATCGCCATCACGAAGGCCGCCAGGAAGATGCCGAAGGCCATGCCGAAGCCGAACTCCAGCATGAAGATGTTGCCCGCGAGCATGAAGGTCGCGAACGACACCGCCAGGATGAAGCCGGCCGCCGCGACGGTCGGACCGCCGTGCCGCACCGCCTCGCGAGCCGCCTCGCGCGGGTTGCGGCCCTCGCGGGCCTCCTCGCGCAGACGGGCGATGATCAGGATGTTGTAGTCGGTGCCGATCGCCACCACGAAGAGGTAGATGAGGATCGGCAGCATGAACATCATGCCGTGCTCGCCCTTGATGTTCTGGAACAGCAGGGTCGAGGAGCCCAGCGTGGCGGTGAAGCCGAGGCCCACCGAGGCCATCAGGTACCAGGGGGCGACCACGCTGCGCAGCTGGAGGGCCAGGATCAGCAGGATCAGCAGACCCGCGATCGGGAACACCAGCTTGTAGTCGTGGCTCATCGCCAGGTTGATGTCCTTGTAGATCGCGGTGATGCCGCCGACCTTGGCCTCGGTGCCGGACGGCGCCTGGGCGTGGGCGACCTCGCGCAGCTTGGTGACGGTGTCGATCGCCTCGTTGCCGGACGGCTCGTTCTTGAGCAGGACGGTGAAGTCGGCGGTCGCGCCGTCCTTGCTGACCTCCGGCTTCGCCTGGGCCTCGGCGACGCCGGGAACGGCGCCGAGCTTGGCGGCGTACCCGTCGAAGGCGGCCTGGTCGAGCTTGCCGCCGCCGGTGTTGGTCAGGTAGACGTGCGTCGGGTCGGCGGCACCGGCCGAGAAGGCCGTGACCAGCTTGTCCTGGACGACCATCGACTCCTTGGTCTTGGGCATGGAGCTGCCCGCGAGGTCGAAGGTGCCATTGTAGTTGAGGGCGCCGGCGGTCAGGGCCAGCAGCACGCCGCCGGAGGCGAGGGCCACGACGGCCGGACGCTTCTGGACGACGCGGCCGAGCGCGGCGAACCGGGCGTCGCTCGGCTCCCGCATCCACTTCTTGCCGGGCCAGAACACCCCGCGGGCCGGGATGACCGTGAGCACGGCCGGGGCCAGGGTGAGCGAGGCGAAGGCGGTGACGACGACCGCGATGGCCAGCGCCGGGCCGAGCGCCTTGAACATGCCGAGGCTGGAGAGGATCAGCACCGCGAAGGCGACGGTGACCGCGCCGGCCGCGGAGGCGATGGCCTCGCCGACCCGGGCGACGGCGTTGACCACGGCCTCCTGCCGGGTGTCGCCCGCCCGCAGCCGCTCCCGGTAGCGGAAGGCGAGGAACAGGAAGTAGTCGGTTCCGACGCCGAGCACCACCACGATCAGGATCGCCGAGAGCACCGGGGTGGACTTCAGGTCGAAGGCCTTGGTGGCGTAGGCGATCAGGCCGTTCGCGGTCGGCATGGCGATCATCAGCGAGAGCAGGACCGGCAGGAGGCCGGCCAGCACGCTGCGGAAGATGAGGCCGACGATGATCGCGACCAGGACGACACTGCTGATGCCGATGACGGCGTCGGCCGCGCCGGAGGACTCCTGCTGGTCCAGCTGCTGGGCGGCCTGGCCACCGAGCTGGAACTTCAGGCTGGTGCCCTGGGCGAGCGCCTTGCCCTCGTCACGGACCTTCTTGGCGACCTCGCCGAACTTGTCCGAGTTCTGGGTGGCCTTGTCGATCGCGACCGGCGCCAGGGCGTACTTGCCGTCCTTGGACGTCGTCTGCTCGCTGACCGCGATGATCTGCTCGACGTGCTCGATCTTCTTGTCGGTGAGGCCCTGGACGATCTTCGCCGCGGCGGCCTTGTCCTCGGCCGTCAGCTGGGCTCCGTCGTTGCGCTCGAACAGGGCGAGCGCGGAGGGCGTGAAGCTCGAGGGGAAGGCCTGTTCCTGCAGCTGCGCGGCCTGGATGGACTCGTAGTGCTTCGGGAGGAACGCCGCCTCGTCGGTCTGGGCGGTGATCTTCGGCGCGGTGAACGCGATGGCGATCATCGCGACGATCCACCCGGCGATCACCCACCAGGCGCGGCGGACGACGAATTGTCCTAGTCGGTGGAACATGCTCGTAATGCCTCCTGGGCATGGTTCACCGCAGCCCTGGGGGACGGGACACCGGGCGACGGATCAGGATCGGCCCGGCCGGTGCGGGGGGCAACGGCCTAGCCGGTCGGCAGGTAAGTACTCAGAGGAGGCCATCCTACGGTTACTTACTTGCCGACCGGCAAGCAGTTTTTCCCCCGACCCCGTTGCCGCAGGCCGACCCCCTCGGGGACGCGAAAAGCGGCCCTGACCCATCTTCACCCCCGTATGACGCCCCGGACCTCGTGCTCCGGGTGGATTTGACTCCCCCTCAGGGTGGAGTCGGTGCCCCTATCCCTGGGAGGAGATATCAGGGTTGCCGGGTAGGGAAAACCCCACCCCGCCCCCGAGGAGAACCACAGGGCGGACTCCCCCGCCAGCCGGATACCCCCTCACCTGCGGCTTCCCTACTGTCGGTTGGGACGCCGGGCCGCACCCCGGCGGAGACAGCCCGGCGGTCGAACTCCGCCGCAGACCCGGCCGCGCCCGTCACCGATCCCGGCGCCGGCCGCACTCCCAGGGGGAACCCGTGAAGACCAAGCTCGGCATGGCCGCCGCCATGGGCGCGTGGAGCGCCCGGCACCGAAAGACCGCCGTCTTCGGCTGGTTGCTGTTCGTCGTCCTCGCCGCCTTCCTCGGCGGCATGCACGGCAGCACCAAGGTCACCGACGCCGAATCCATGCCCGGCCAGGTCTCCCGGGCCGCCGAGATCCTCGACCAGGCCGGCCTCAAGCCGCCGTCCACCGAGACCGTGCTGGTCCAGAGCACCGGCCTGACCACCGACGCCCCCGCCTTCCGGACCGCCGTCGAGCAGGTCGTCGCCGCGGTCAACGGCACCGGCAAGGCCGGTGACGTCCGCTCCCCCTACGACACCAAGGCGGTCTCCGCCGACGGCCACTCGGCCCTCGTCCAGCTCACCGTGAACGGCGAGCGCGAGGAGGCGGTGAAGAACGTCACCGCCGTGGTCGACGCCGTCGCCGCCGTGCAGAAGCAGCACCCCGACCTCACCGTCGTCGAACTCGGCGACGCCAGCTCCGGCAAGTGGATGGAGGAGCAGTTCTCCGACGACTTCGCCCGCGCCGAGTGGACGGCGGTCCCGCTCGCCCTCGGCATCCTGCTGGTCGCCTTCGGCGCGCTGGTCGCCGCCGTGCTGCCGGTCGTGCTCGCGCTCACCGCCTTCGTCGCGGCCGGCGGACTCGTCGCGCTGAGCAGCGGGCTGCTGCACACCAGCAACAACGCCAGCTCGGTGATGCTGCTGGTCGGCCTCGCCGTCGGCGTCGACTACTGCCTCTTCTACCTGCGCCGCGAGCGCGAGGAGCGGGCCGCCGGGCGCGACCTGGAGACCTCCCTGCGGATCGCCGCCGCCACCAGCGGCCGGGCCGTGCTGGTCTCCGGCGTCACCGTGGTGATCGCGATGGCCGGCATGTTCCTCACCGGCATCGCCGAGTTCCAGGCCATGGCCTACGCCACCATCGTGGTCGTCGTCACCGCCGTGCTCGGCTCGCTCACCGTGCTGCCCGCCCTGCTGTCGATGCTCGGCGACCGGGTCGGCAAGGGCCGGGTGCCGTTCCTCGGCAGGCTCCGGCACCCGGACGCCGCGACCACCGGCGGCCGGTTCTGGAACGCCGTGCTCACCCCGGTGCTGCACCGCCCGCTGGCCGCCACCGTGCTCGCCGGGGCCGTGCTGATCGGACTGTCCGCCCCGCTGCTCACCATGCACACCGCCAACCTCACCTTCCAGCAGCAGCTGCCCAAGGGCAACGAGCTGGTCGCCGTCTCGCAGAAGATCGAGGCCGCCTTCCCCGGCAGCCCGGCGCCCGCCTCCGTGGTGATCAAGGCGACCGACATCGGCTCCCCCGCGATGACCGCCGCGATCGCCGACCTCGAGGCCCGCGCCCTGGCCAGCGGGCAGATGCACGGACCGGTCGACGTCACCGTCCACCGGCAGCAGAACGTCGCCACCGTCGACATCCCGCTCAACGGCACCGGCAACGACGAGGTCAGCAACGCCGCGCTGAAGACCCTGCGCGAGCAGCTCGTGCCCGCCACCGTGCTCAAGGTTCCCGGCACCGAGGCGCCGGTCACCGGCCGCACCGCCGGCTCGTACGACTTCAACGCCAAGATGACCGGCTCGATGCCGCTGGTCTTCGGCTTCGTGGTGGCCTTCGCCTTCCTGCTCATGCTCACCTCGTTCCGCTCGCTGGCCGTCGCCGGCACCGCCGTGGTGCTCAACCTGCTGTCGGTCGGCGCCGCGTACGGGGTGCTGACGCTGGTCTTCCAGCACGGCGTGGGGGCCTCGCTGCTCGGGACCGAGGGTGTCGGCGCGGTGGAGTCCTGGGTGCCGCTGTTCCTCTTCGTGATCCTCTTCGGCCTCTCGATGGACTACCACGTCTTCGTGGTCTCCCGGATCAAGGAGGGCCGGGACCGGGGCCTGCCGACCCGGGCCGCGATCGCCCACGGCATCCGCTCCACGGCCGGTGTGGTCACCAGCGCCGCGGTGATCATGGTGGCGGTGTTCGCGGTCTTCGGCACCCTGTCCATGCAGGCCATGAAGCAGATGGGCGTCGGCCTCGCGGTCGCGGTGCTGATCGACGCGACGATCATCCGCGCCGTGCTGCTGCCCTCGGTGATGACCCTGCTCGGCGAGCGCAACTGGTACCTGCCGCGCTGGCTCGGCTGGCTGCCCTCCCTCTCGCACGGCGAGAGCGTCCCGCCGGTCGGCACCGGCGCCGCCGCCCAGACCGCCCCGGTCCCGCAGGCCGCGACGGAGCCGCAGGCCCACCAGGCCCGGCACCGCCGGATCGAGGTCTGACCTTCCCCAGCGGTCCTCGGACCCTCGGACCTCGGACGATGCCGGGCCCCGTGCGACACGGGGCCCGGCAGCCGTTTGCCAGAATGATCGCCCACCCACACCCGGCTGTCATGCAAGGAAACGGACACCCTCATGCTCCCCTTCGACGAGGGGCGGGCCCGAATGCTGCTCGCCCACGCCTGCGAGTCGGCCGGCCTGCCCGGCCCCGCCGACGCCCGGCTGCTCGCCCTCGGCGAGAACGCCGTCTTCGACCTCGGCGACCCGGCCGTGGTCGCCAAGGTCGGCCGCGGCCCGGAACTGCACGAGCGCGCCCGCCGCGAGCTCGCCGTCGCCGACTGGCTGGCCGGCCACGACGTCCCGGTGGTCCGCCCGTACGACGCGGTCCCCGTCGAACCGCAGCTCGCCCACGGGCACCCCGTCACGTTCTGGCACCGGCTGGCCCCCGCCGAGCGGCCCGCCCGCCCGGTCGACCTCGCCCCGCTGCTGCACGCGCTGCACCGGCTGCCCGCCCCGCCGTTCATGCTCGGGCGGCGCGATCTGCTGGCACCCGTCGGGCGCTGGCTCGCCTCCGCCGAGGGCCATGTCGACCCGGCCGACGTCGACTTCCTGCGTCGGCGCCGGGACGCCTTCGAGGCCGAGGCGGCCGCGCTCGTCCCGCACCTGCCGACCGGTGTGATCCACGGCGACGCGCTGCCGCGCAACGTCCACATCGGCCCGGACGGGCCGGTCCTGCTCGACCTGGAGTTCGTCGCCGACGACCTGCGCGAGCACGACCTGGTGGTGCTGGCGCTCAGCCACGACCGGTACGGCGTGCCGGGCGAGGAGTACCGGGCGTTCACCGAGGCGTACGGCTGGGACGTGCGCGAGTGGCCCGGCTTCACGGTGCTGCGCGGGGCCCGGGAGACGGCGAGCGCCTCCTGGGTCGCGCAGCAGGCGCCGGGCAATCCGGCGGCGCTGGCCGAGTTCCGGCGGCGGGTGGACTCGCTGCGGACGGGGGCCTCGGAGGTGCGCTGGTACCCGTTCTGACCGGTTCCGGCCCGGGTCGCGGTGGCCGGAACGCGCCGGTCGGCCGGGGTGTCGGGCCGTGGAACGGGAACCGACCGCGGTATGAAAGACGTCTTGTCGGTCAGTCATCCTGACCGAGGATCGGCACCGCCTCTGCCCCTCAGGAGCCGCCGCCATGCCGGAGCCCGCCGCCCCGCGGTCCCTCTCCCCCGCCGTCCGGCGCGGCCTGCGCCGGACCGCGGGGGGCATCGCTGCGGCGCTCACCGCGCTGGCCCTGGCCGCCTGCGGCACGGCGAACGGCGCGCTCCGGCCGGAGCCGAGCACCACCGCCCCGGAATCCCCCGCGCCGGTCCCGTCCTCCCCGACGGCGACCCCGTCCTCCGCCGCGCCGGCCCCGGCCTCCCCGGAGCCCACCCCCACCCCGACGGCCGCCACCCCCACGCCCGCCCCGCCGCCCGCCGTCTCCCCCACCACCGGCGTCCCCACCGCGGTCGTCCACTCCACCGCCTCCGGCGGCCGGACGGTCGCGCTCACCTTCGACGACGGCCCCGGCCCCGCCACCGGCCAGGTCCTGGACCTGCTCGCCCGGTACGGGGCCAGGGCCACGTTCTGCGTGATCGGCCGGCAGGCCGCCGCCGACCCGGCCGCCGTGCAGCGGATCCTCGCCGCCGGCCACCGGCTCTGCGACCACACCGTGGACCACCCGCAGCCCTTCGCCGCGCTCCCCCACGACCGGGCCGAACACGAGATCGCCGACGCCCGGCAGATGATCGTCCAGGCCGGCGGGCCGGGCACCGAGGTGGGCTGGTTCCGTGCCCCGGGCGGCGCGTTCACCGCCGACAACCGGACGATCGCCGCCGACCACGGCCTGCGCCCGCTGGGCTGGTCGGTCGACCCGCGCGACTGGTCCCGCCCGGGCACGGCGGCCATCGTCGCCGCCGTCCAGGCACAGCTCAAGCCCGGCGGCGTCGTCCTGCTGCACGACGGCGGCGGGGACCGCACACAAACCGTCGCCGCGCTACGGCAGTTGCTGCCCTGGCTGACCGCCCAGGGCTACCGGTTCGACCTCCCCGCCGCGTGATCCGGCCGACCGGAGCCCCTACACTCCGCCCCATGGCCACTGATCAGCCCACCGTCCTCGGACCGCGCCTGAGCAGCGGTCGGATCGTCGGACTCGTCGTCGTCTCGGCGTTCACCGCGACGGCCGGATGGCTCACCGCCACCGGTTTCGTACGCGCGTTCGCGGCCCACGCCTGCGGTCCCGAGCAGGGGTGCGGAGCCCTCGGCACCACCCTGTACCTCGCGGGCGGCATCCTGCTCTGGCTGCTGTGCCTGGTGGCCACCGCCACCACCGCGCACGGCGACGCCCCCACCACCGAGCCCTCGGCCACCTCCGACCGGGGCGTCCTGCTGGCCTGCCTCGCCCTCGGCCTGCTCGGCGCGGCCCTCGCCAACGGCTCCCTCCACCCCTGGCTGCTCGTCCCCGTCCTCCCGCTCGCCCTGCTCACCGTGGTCCTCGACCGGTGGGGCGCCCGCCGCTGGCGCACGTTCCAGCGGGACAGCCGGATCCGGGCCGGGCGGGAGGACCGCCTGGAGCGTCACGGCATCACCGTTCCCGGGCGGATCACCGGCCTCGGCCACACCGGGAGCACCTACAACGACTGCCCGGAACTGCGGATCACCGTCGAGTTCACCACCGTCGACGGCGAGCAGCACGCGACCACCGTCATCGAGACCTTCCCCGCCTACGACGCACCGCGCCGGGGCGACGCCGCCGAGGTCCGCTACGACCCCGCCGACCCGGGCAACGCCCGCGCCTCGCTCGTCGCCGGCCCCGCCCCGGACGCCGTCCCGGTCGGGCCGGCCGCCCCGGACGCCCCGCCGGCCCCGGGCCTCGACCTGATCGCGGCCCTGGAACGCCTCGCCGCCCTGCACCGCGACGGCTCGCTCGACACCGCCGAGTTCACCGCCGCCAAGGCCCGGCTGCTGGGGACCGGGCTCAGCGCAGGGGCCAGCGGGGGTCGATGAGGGCCTCCGGGTCCTTGCCGCGCCGCAGCCAGGACTGGAGGTCCTCGGCCCAGGCGCGGAACCAGTCGATCTGGCGTGCGTGCAGCTCGGCCACCGGGACGTCGCCGACCCGGTCGGGGTAACGCTCGGCGAGGGCGACGGCGACCCGGACGGCGGCCAGCGCATCGCTTCCGGCCTCGTGGGCGTCGGTCAGCTCGACCCCGTACACCTCGCAGACCCGCTGGAGGGTGCGGGAGCCCTTGCGGTACTTGTCCACGGCGCGGTCGATGACCAGCGCGTCGAGGACCGGCGCGACCGGCCCGCCGAGGCGCTCGGCGAGCGACGGCAGGCCGTGCCGGCGCAGCTCGGCGTCGAGCAGCGACAGGTCGAAGGGCGCGTTGAAGGCGACCACCGGCCGCCCGGCGGCCAGCCGCTCGCACAGCGCCGCGGCTATCTCCTCCACCGCCTCCTTGGCCGGCCGCCCCTTGGCCCGGGCCAGGTCGTCGCCGATCCCGTGGATCGCCGCGGCCTCCACCGGAATCGGGACGCCCGGATCGATCAGCCACCCGGTGACACCCACCCGGCGGTCCCCGACGGTGTCCACGAGGGCGGCCGTGACGATGCGGTCCACGGCCGGGTCGGTGCCCGTGGTCTCCAGGTCGAAGCCGACCAGTGGCTGCTGCCACCAGCTCATAGGGGTGTGTCCTTCCGTCCTCCGGTGCGAAGCAGCCCCTATCATCACCCGCCCCTCCGACAATCCGGCCGGTGGGGGCTCGCCGCCCGTGCACCGGCGCCCGTTCTCGGCGGCACGGCTGGGACACTGTCCGGGTGGCCATCACGACGACCAGCACCCCCGACTGGAGCCTGCGCCCGGGCAGGTCCGCCGATGTCGAGCCGATCGCCGAGCTGCGGGCCGAGGTGATGCGGGCCGATCTGGTCCGGCTCGGCCGCTACGACGAGGACCGGGTCCGCCGGCGGCTGCGGGAGACGTTCTCCACCCGGTACACCCGGGTCGTCGAGGTCGACGGCGCCCTGGCGGGCTGCGTCACCGTCCGGCCGGACGGGCCGACGGACGGGCCGGACGGGCCGGGCGCGCGACTGCTGGAGCACTTCTACCTCGCTGCGGCGCACCAGGGCCGGGGGCTGGGGACCGCCGTGCTGCGGCACGTGCTCACGGAGGCCGATGCCGCGCGGGCCGCGGTCCGGCTGGTGGTCCTCCAGGGCAGCGCCGCCCGCCGGCTGTACGAGCGGCACGGCTTCACGGTGGAGGGGCAGGACCCGGTCGACGTCTTCATGGTCCGCCCGGCGGCGGACCGGCCGGGCGGCCCCGGACGCTGACGTCAGGACACCGGGCGGGAGTCGGCCCAGACGCCCTCGAACTCCTCGCGGTAGACCTCCAGCAGCCCGGCGTCCGTGCCGCCCGGCTGCTGTCCGGCGCCGCCGCGCAGCACGAGGGCGGGCGACTCCATGCCGCGGGCCCGGCGCAGATAGGGCTGGACGACGCCGAGGTCGCGGGTCTGGCGGCGGCCACCGGGGGCCGGGGCGGCGGACGGCACGCCCTCGACCAGGTAGGCGGTGAAGCGCGGGGTCTCGTCGAACACCCGGATCTCGAAGCCGCCCTGGTCGCGCAGCGCGGCCCGGACCCGGCGCACGTGCAGGATGTTCATCTGGATCGAGCGGCCCAGTTCGCCGCGCCCGAGGCCCAGCTCGCGCTCACGGCGGCGGACGGCGCTGCTGGCCGGGTTGAGGAAGAGCAGCCGGACCCGGCAGCCGTCGGTGGCGAGCCGCACGAGCCGCTTGCCGGTGTAGTTCTGGCAGAGCATGCCGAGGCCGATGCCCAGCGCGTCCAGCCGCCGGGCGCCGTCGAGCAGGTCCTCGACCGGCAGGTCGCGCTGGAGCCGGACCCGGTCGGGGTGGACGGCGACGACGTCCGCGTACCGGCCGGCGACCAGCGACTCGACGACGTCCGCGGGGACGGCGCCGGCGCCGCCGTCGAACAGGGCGAGCAGCCGGGCGGCGGCCCGTTCGGTCTGGGCGAGGACGGTCGCGGTGAGCACGCGGTTGCGGGAGACGACGTGCCGGGCGACCTCCAGCTCGTCGAGGGCCAGCTCGATCTCCCGGCGGTCGGCCAGGTAGGGCTCGAAGCACGGCCAGTGCTGGACCATCAGCTCGCGCAGCTGTGGCAGGGTGAGGAAGACCAGCGGATCGTCGTCGGCCGGGTCGAGCAGGTAGCCCTTGCGCCGGCTGACCTCGCGCACGGCGCCGGCCCGGTGCGCCCACTCCTCACCGGCCGGTCCGGCCGCGGCGGTGACCCAGTCCTCGCCGTGGGCGGGCGCGTAGATCGGGTGCAGCACCTCGTCGACGAGCGAGCGCAGCCGCTGCTCGACCAGGTTGAGCCAGACGTAGGCGCGGCCGGAGAGGCGCACCCGCTGGTAGGCGTCCTCCCATTCGGCGCCGGACCAGGCGAGCGCGGGGACCTCGACCGGTCCGCCCTGGGCCGGGACGAGCGAGCGTCCGCCGGTCAGGGCGGGCCGCATGACCACCGTCGGCGCCTCACTGCGGGCGCTGCCCCGGTCGGGGCCGCCGGGCCCACCGCCACGGCCGCCGGCGGGGAACACCATGCGCCACCTCACCTGGTTCCTGCTGGGAGCCGCCGGGGCCGCTCGGAGCTGTCTGCCTGCCGTCCGGCCGGTCGGCCGCACGGCGCGCCATCGGCGCCCGCACCGGCGGTTCGCCGGCGGTTCGCCTGATGGACCGCCACGAGCCCCGGACGGCCGGACGATCAAGGGTACTGCCCGCCGCGAACCGCCCGCAGCCGGTTGGGCCACGGCGCTCCCCGGACCGGGCCGCCCGCCCCGGCCGTCCCACCCGCCCCGTGCGGCACACAAGCCCCACGGCGGGGCCGCGACGCCGGAGCAGCGCCACCGGGGCCCGTGGGGACACCCGTTCGGGCGAACACGGCGCGAATGGCCCCGCCGTCGGGGAGGGCGTCGGGGAGTATGGCGGACTGTGTCGCCTGTGTGCCGTACGTCACGGGGCCCGGCCGGCACGCGCGCCCGGTTCCGCCCGGGCGGAAGTGTGCCCCGCGGTCCGCCGCCCCGACCACCCAAATGCCCGTCAGTTCTCCTTCTGGACCAGGAAGTCGAGGAAGCATGCAGGTCTGGCCAGGGACCCCCTACCCCCTCGGTGCCACCTACGACGGGGCCGGCACCAACTTCGCGGTGTTCTCGGAGAGCGCCGACCGGATCGAGCTCTGTCTGCTCGGCGAGGACGGTTCGGAGACGGCCGTCGAACTGCGCGAGACCGACGCCTTCGTCCGCCACGCCTACCTCCCCGGCGTCCAGCCCGGCCAGCGCTACGGCTTCCGCGTCCACGGACCGTACAACCCGGGCCTCGGCCAGCGGCACAACAGCGCCAAACTGCTGCTGGACCCGTACGCCAAGGCGATGAGCGGTCACATCGACTGGGACGAGTCCGTCTACGGCTACCACTTCGGCGCCCCCGAGCGGCGCAACGACCTCGACTCCGCCCCGCACACCATGCACTCGGTGGTGATCAACCCGTACTTCGACTGGGGCACCGACCGCCCGCCGCGCACCGACTACCACCGCACCGTGCTCTACGAGGCCCATGTGAAGGGCCTGACCAAGCTGCATCCGGGGATCCCCGAGGAGATCCGCGGCACCTACGCGGGCGTCGCCCACCCCGCCGTCATCGAGCACCTCGCCAAGCTCGGGGTCACCGCGATCGAGCTGATGCCGGTGCACCAGTTCGTCCGCGACCACCGGCTGCGTGACCTCGGGCTGGCCAACTACTGGGGCTACAACACCGTCGGCTTCTTCGCCCCGCACTCCTCCTACTCCTCCACCGGCGACCGCGGCCAGCAGGTGCAGGAGTTCAAGTCGATGGTGAAGGCGCTGCACGCGGCCGGCATCGAGGTCATCCTCGACGTCGTCTACAACCACACCGCCGAGGGCAACCACCTCGGGCCCACGCTCTCGCTGCGCGGCCTGGACAACGTCTCCTACTACCGCCTCGCCCAGGACCAGCGGTTCTACGAGGACACCACCGGCACCGGCAACAGCCTGCTGATGCGCAGCCCGCACGTGCTCCAGCTGATCATGGACTCACTGCGCTACTGGGTCACCGAGATGCACGTGGACGGCTTCCGCTTCGACCTCGCCGCCACCCTCGCCCGGCAGTTCCACGAGGTGGACCGGCTCTCCTCGTTCTTCGACCTCGTCCAGCAGGACCCGGTGGTCTCCCAGGCCAAGCTGATCGCCGAGCCCTGGGACCTCGGCGAGGGCGGCTACCAGGTCGGCAACTTCCCGCCGCTGTGGACGGAGTGGAACGGCATGTACCGGGACACCGTGCGCGACCTGTGGCGCGGCGAGAACGCCACCCTCGCCGAGTTCGGCTCCCGGCTCACCGGCTCCTCCGACCTCTACCAGGACGACGGCCGCCGCCCGATCGCCTCGATCAACTTCGTCACCTGCCACGACGGCTTCACCCTGCGCGACCTGGTCTCCTACAACGAGAAGCACAACGAGGCCAACGGCGAGGGCAACCGGGACGGCGAGTCCTTCAACCGCTCCTGGAACTGCGGCGCCGAGGGCCCCACCGACGACCCGGCCGTCGAGGAGCTGCGGGCGCGCCAGCAGCGCAACTTCCTCGCCACCCTGATGCTCTCCCAGGGCGTGCCGATGGTGTCCCACGGCGACGAGTTCGGCCGCAGCCAGCAGGGCAACAACAACACCTACTGCCAGGACAACGAGCTCACCTGGGTGCACTGGCCGGAGGGGGACGGACCGCGGACCAGGCTACTGGAGTTCACCCAGCGGATGGTCTGGCTGCGCCGCGACCACCCGGTGTTCCGGCGGCGGCGCTTCTTCCACGGCCGTCCGGTCCCGGGGCGGCCCGCCGGGGAGGGCGGGGGCGGGGGCGAGTACGAGGACCTCACCGACATCGCCTGGTTCACCCCGGCCGGGGAGGAGATGACCAAGCGCAACTGGGGCGCCAGCCACGCCAAGTCGCTCACCGTGTTCCTGAACGGCTACGCCATCTCGGAGCCGGACCGGCGCGGCGGGCGGATCGTCGACGACTCCTTCCTGCTGATGTTCAACGCGCACTTCGAGCCGCTGGAGTTCACCGTGCCGGCCGGGCACGGCCAGGAGTGGCAGGTGGTGGTGGACACCGCCCTGGCCCGGCTGCCCGCCCCCGGCGCCGGGGCCCGGGTCAAGGCCGGCGACACCCTCTGGCTCACCGACCGCGCGCTGATGGTGCTGCAGCGTCCCGCCTGAGCCCCCTCCTTGCGGCCACGTCGGCCACCGCGCTTGCGCACCGGCCGTCGCACGGGCCACGGTGGTCCCCGGGAGTACCGGGGACCGAGGGGGCGGCCGAGATGGCGGGCGATCGACCGAGCGCGACGGAGTTCATCCTGGGGACGCTGCTCTCCGTCCCCGGCCGGATCGCGGACGCGACGATCCGGCGCCCGCCCCCGTACCGGCGGGTGCTGGCGCGCACCCGCACCCCCGAGGCGGAGGCCGCCCGGGCCGCCGAGCGCGCCGTGGTCGACGGCCTGGCCGCGCGGCTCGGCGCGGTCGACGGGCTGATCCACGTGGTGACCCAGGTGGACGACCGCCGGATCACTCCCGGCCCCGGGCTCGACCCCGGCCGCCGCCTGGAGCTGGTCTGCCAACTCGCCGCGACCGCCTACTTCGCCACCGCCCTGGACGTCCCGGAGCTGCTGCGCCGGATCGGGGCGGCCGAGGTCGCCGACTGGGGCGGCGGCCTGTACCAGGACCCCCGGCTGCCGCACCCGCGCGGCTCGGTCGCCGAGGCGCTGGCGTACTACCGGAGCAACGGCCGCCACCCGGACGGATCGCCGCGCGACAGCCCCCGGCTGTACGCGCTGGGAACCACCCTGATCTGGGACGACCCCGCCGGCCTGCCGATCCCCGAGCCGACCCCGACCATGTTCAACAGCGCGATCACCCAGTACGCGGACGACCCGGACGCCGCCGCCCGGGTCGCGGACGCCCGGGCCGAGCACGGTCTGATCCTCAGGCTGGAGCACTCCGGGGCCGGCGGACCGCAGCGTCCGGGCTACTTCACGGTGCCCCGGAGCCGGCGGCGCCGGGGCCACTGAGCGCCGCACCCCCGGCACCCCCGCTCACCTGTTCGGATCAGCAACGGGTCTTGCCCCCGCCCCCCGCCGGGTAGGCATGGAGGCATGACCCACGCCGCCGAGCCCGCGCAGCCACGCCCGGCCGCCTCCGTCCCCACCTCCGCCCCTCCCCCCGCCACCGCCACCGCCGTCCCGACCGCCACGTACCGGCTCCAGCTCCAGCCCGGCTTCACCCTGCACGACGCCACCGCCGCCGTCCCCTACCTGGCCGCCCTCGGCGTCTCCCACCTGCACCTCTCCCCGCTGCTGGAGCCCGTGCCCGGCTCCGCCCACGGCTACGACACCGTCGACCACGGCCGGATCGCCGAGCAGCTCGGCGGCGAGCCGGCCCTGCGCGCCCTGGCCGCCGAGGCGCACCGGCACGGCCTGCGGCTGCTCGCCGACGTGGTGCCCAACCACATGGCCGTGCCCGCCCCCGAGCGCCTCAACCGCCCGCTCTGGCAGGTCCTGCGGGACGGCCCCGACTCGCCGTACGCCCGCTGGTTCGACATCGACTGGACCGCCCAGCCCGGCCCGCCCGACGCCCCCGGGCACGGCCGGGTGCTGCTGCCGCTGCTCGGCGACCGGCTCGGCGCCGTCCTCGACCAGCTCGCCGTCGACGGCGACACGCTGCGCTACCACGACCACGTCCTGCCGCTGCGCCCCGGCACCGAGCGCCTCGCGCTGCCCGAACTGCTCGCCCGGCAGTGGTACCGGCTGGCCTGGTGGCGGCTGGCCCGCACCGAGCTGAACTACCGGCGGTTCTTCACCGTCAACGAGCTGATCGCGGTCCGGGTCGAGGACCCGGAGGTCTTCGAGGCCACCCACGGCACGCTGCTGCGGCTGCACCGCGAGGGGGTGCTGGACGGCTTCCGGATCGACCACCCGGACGGGCTCGCCGACCCGCGCGGCTACCTGGAACGGCTCGCCGAGGCCACCGGCGGCGCCTACACGGTGGTCGAGAAGATCCTCACCGGCGAGGAGCGGCTGCCCGCCGACTGGCCGTGCGCCGGCACCACCGGGTACGACGCGCTGCGCCGGATCGACGGCGTGCTCACCCACCACGCGGGCGCCTGCCGACTGGCCGGGGCGTACGAGGCGTTCCTCACCGGCGCGCCGCCGGGCGGCGAACCCTGCGCCGACCCGCACCCGGCGCTGGCCGCCGCCCGGCAGGGGCGGGCCGACATGACCGGCCCCGAGGGCGAGCTCGCCGCCGAGGTGGAGCGGCTGGCCCGGCTGGCCGCCCGGCTCGGCGCCGCCGACCCCGCGCACGCCGACCACCCGCCGGAGCGGCTGCGCGCCGCACTGCGCCGGCTGCTCACCGGCTACCCCGCGTACCGGCCGTACGTGCGCCCCGGGGAGCCGCTGCCGGAGGCCTCCGCCCGGCAGCTGCACGAGGCGCTCGCCTCCGACGGCGGGCCGACCGACGCCACCGACCGCTTCGTCGCCGCCCTCGCCGAGGGCACCCTCGGGCGCGGCCCCGAGCAGGACGAGTTCGCCGTCCGCTTCGCCCAGACCGCCGCCGCGGTCGCCGCCAAGGGCGTCGAGGACACCGCCTTCTACCGGTGGAACGCGCTGCTCAGCCTCAACGAGGTCGGCGGCGAACCCGCCCACCCCGGGCTGCGGCCCGAGGACTTCCACGCCTGGTGCCACTACGTCGAACGGCACTGGCCGCACACCATGACGGTGCTCTCCACCCACGACACCAAGCGCAGCGCCGACGCCCGCGCCCGGCTCGCGGTGCTGGCCGAGCAGCCCGAGGCCTGGGCCGCCGAGGCCGCCGCCTGGTCCACCGCGGCGGGGCACGGACCGGCCGCCCGCTTCGACCCCGACAGCGACTGGCTGCTCTGGCAGACCCTGGTCGCCGCCTGGCCGACCACCCCCGAACGGCTGGTCGCCGCCGTGCTCAAGGCCGCCCGGGAGGCCAAGGTCCACACCTCCTGGACCACCCAGAACGTCCGCTTCGAACGCGCCCTCGCCGACCGCGTGCACGCCGTCTTCGGCAACCCCGGGCTGCTCCCCCGGATCGAGGGGTACGTGGCCGCGCTCGCCCCGTACGCGCGCTGCAACACGCTGGCCGCCGCGCTGCTGCACCTCACCGTGCCCGGCGTGCCCGACCTCTACCAGGGCAGCGAGGAGCCGCTGTACACCCTGGTCGACCCGGACAACCGGCGTGCCGTCGACCTCGGGGCACTGGCCGTGCGGCTCACCGACTCCGCGACCGCCCGCGCGGGCGACCTCGCGCGCGAGAAGCTGCACCTCACCACCACCGCCCTGCACCTTCGCCGCACCCGGCCGCTGGGCGCCCACCGGCCGCAGACCGCCGTCGGCCCGGCCGCCGCGCACCTGCTCGCCTTCGGCCGCGGACCGGACGTCCTGACCGCCGTCACCCGGCTGCCGTACGGGCTCGCCCGGGACGGCGGCTGGCGCGGCACCGAACTGCACCTGCCCACCGGGGGCGAGTGGACCGACGCGCTGACCGGCCGCCCCGTCCCGTCCGGCCCGGTGCTGGTGAAGGACCTGCTGGCCGACCTCCCGGTGGCCCTGCTGACCAGGAGGGGCGCGGCATGAGGTACGAGGTCTGGGCGCCGTACGCCGCCGAGCGGGTCGAGGTGGCCGTCGACGGCGGATCCCACCCACTGGCCCGGGACGGCGCCCGCTCCGGGTGGTGGCACGGCGAGGCGCCCGCCGGGGACTACGCGTTCGTCCTGGACGGCGGCCGGCCGCTGCCCGACCCGCGCTCGCCCCGGCAGCCGCACGGCCCCGACGGCCCCAGCCGCGCGGTCGACCACGCCGCGTTCACCTGGTCGCACACCGGATGGCGCGGCCGACCGCTCGCCGGCTCCGTGCTGTACGAGCTGCACATCGGCACCTTCACCGCCGCCGGCACCTTCGAAGCGGCGGCCGAGCGACTGGACCATCTGGTCGAACTGGGCGTGGACTTCGTCGAGTTGATGCCGGTCTGCCCGTTCCCCGGCAAGCACGGCTGGGGCTACGACGGCGTCTCGCTGTGGGCCGTGCACGAGCCCTACGGCGGGCCCGAGGGACTGAAGCGCTTCGTCGACACCGCGCACCGCAAGGGCCTCGGCGTCGTCCTCGACGTGGTCCACAACCACCTCGGCCCGGCCGGCAACCACCTGCCGATGTTCGGCCCGTACTTCACCGATCGGCACCACACCCCGTGGGGCTCGGCCGTCAACCTGGACGCGCCCGGCTCCGACGAGGTACGCGCCTATCTGATCGGCAGCGCCCTCGCCTGGCTGCGCGACTACCGGATCGACGGCCTGCGGCTGGACGCCGTGCACGCCCTCGCCGACGACCGGGCCGTCCACTTCCTGGAGGAACTCGCCCGCGCGGTGGACCGGTTGGCGGTGACCACCAACCGGCCGCTGTTCCTGATCGCCGAATCCGACCGCAACGACCCGCGCACCACCGCCCCGCGCGAGGCCGGCGGGCAGGGGCTCGCCGCCCAGTGGAGCGACGACTTCCACCACGCCCTGCACTGCGCCCTCACCGGCGAGTCCCAGGGCTACTACGGGGACTTCGCCGCCGCCCCGCTCGCGGCGGTGGCCAAGGCCCTCACCCGGGGCTGGTTCCACGACGGCAGCTGGTCCTCCTTCCGTGGCCGCCACCACGGCCGGCCGTTCCCGTCCGCGCACGGGGACCGCCTGCTCGGCTACCTGCAGACCCACGACCAGATCGGCAACCGGGCCCTGGGCGACCGGATCTCCACCGGCCTCTCCCCCGGCCGGATCGCCTGCGGCGCCGCACTGGTGCTGACCTCACCGTTCACGCCGATGCTGTTCATGGGCGAGGAGTGGGGCGCGGCCACCCCCTGGCAGTACTTCACCGACCACACCGACCCCAACCTCGCCGAGGCCGTCCGCCGGGGCCGGCGGCGGGAGTTCGCCGAGCACGGCTGGGCGGCGGACGCGGTACCCGACCCGCAGGAGCCGGCCACCGTGCTGCGCTCCGTCCTGGACTGGACCGAGCCCCGGCGCGCACCGCACTCCGAACTGCTGGGCTGGTACCGGCTGTTGATCCGGCTACGGCGGGAGTGCCCGGAGCTGTCCGACCCCGACCTGGCGGCGGTGCGGGTGGAGGCCGACGAGGCCGCCGGGTGGCTGGTGGTGCACCGGGGGCCCTACCGGGTGGCGGTCAACCTCGGGGTGTCGGCGGTGGCCCTGCCGCTGGGCGGGGAGGTGGTGGCGGCGTTCGGCGGGCACTCCGGTTCCGAAGGCCGGATCACCCTGGGACCGGACTCCGTTGTGATTGTGCGTCCTTGACGGCTCGCTACCCGAGGAAGGCGCCGATCCGGTCGCGCAGCCCGTGCGCGTCCAGGCCGTAGGCGGCCAGGTGCTCCGGGATCGATCCGTACTGCCGGTGCTCGGCGCGCGGCACGCCGAGGGCGAGCAGCCGGTGCGGGCGGTCGGCGAGCGCCTCGTGGGCCTCGTTGGCGGAGGTGCCGGCCAGGTAGGGCTCGACCAGCACCACGTCCGCGCTCCGCCCGGCGGCGGCGCTCTCGGTGGCGGCGCTCTCGGTGGCGGCGCTCTCGGTGGCGGCGCTTTCGGTGGCGGCACGCAGCGCGGCGGCGTCGAACGGACGGACGGTGGCCGCGTAGAGCACGGTGACGTCCAGGTTCTCGGTGGCGGCGAGCACGGCGTCCAGCATCGGGCCCACCGCGACCACCGTGCCGCGGGTGCCGCTGCGCACGACGGTGAAGCGGCCCGGCTCGATCGCGGTGGCGCGCTCGTTGCTGTGGTCGGACAGGCGGACGTACACCTTGCGGTCACCGTCCGCCACCGCGTGCCGCAGCACCTGCTCGGCCTCGTCCGGGTGGCCGGGCACGTGCACCGTCCAGTCGGGCAGGGTGGCCAGCAGCGCGACGTCGCCCGGCGCCATGTGGGTCCGGCCGCCGGCCGGCCAGTCGTACGAGCCGGCCGCGCTCACCAGCACGGCGCCGACGCCCTGGTGGCCGAGGTCGAGCTTCACCTGCTCGAAGGGGCGCTCGACGAGGAAGCTGGCGAAGGTGTGGGCGATCGGGCGCAGCCCGGTGAACGCCAGACCGGCGGTGGCGCCGATCAGCAGCTGCTCGCGGATGCCGACGTTGATCAGCCGGTCGGGGTGCCGCTCGGCGGCCGGGGCGAAGCCGGCGGCGCTGATGTCGGCCAGGACGAGCGCGAGGCGCGGGTCCTCGTCCAGCAGGCGGGAGGTGGTCGCGATGAAGCGGTCGCGCATGGTGTCCACGGTTCTGGTGTCCCTCTCGGCTCAGGAGTTCTTCGGCTCGACGCGGGCCACCACGACCCGCGGCCGGCCCGGGTGCGCGGCGGTGTACGCGGCGAACAGCGCGTCGTGGTCGCGGCCGTCCACCGTCTCGGCCGACCAGCCCTCGGCGGCGAAGCGCGCGGCGATGCCGCCCCGCCAGCCGTGGGTGGCGGAGGAGTTGTCGATCACCAGGGCGTGCAGCCGGTCCAGCCCGTGGGCGCCGGCGAAGGCCACCGCCTCGTGGTTGGAGCCCTCGTCGAACTCGGCGTCCCCGATCAGCACCCAGACCACCGGGTCGGTGAGCCCCTGGGCGCGCAGGCCGAGGGCGGTTCCGACCGCGATCGGCAGGCCGTGGCCGAGCGAGCCGGAGCTGATCTCCACCCCGGGGATCAGCAGGCGGTCCGGGTGGTGGCCGAGCGGCGAGTCGTAGGCGCCGAAGCTGGGGAGCACCGCCGGGTCGAGGAAGCCCTTGGCGGCGAGGACGGCGTAGTACGCCATCGGGCCGTGGCCCTTGGAGAGCAGGAAGCGGTCCCGGTCCTGGTCGTCGGCGGTGGTGGGGGTCACCCGCAGGACCCGGTCGTAGAGCACCCACAGCGCGTCCAGGGTGGAGGTGGCGGCCGGACCGTGCTTCTCGTCGCCGGTCATCAGGGCCATCAGACCCGGCAGCTCGGCGTAACCGAGGGAAGTGGGGGGCGTCGTGTTCATGCCCTCGATGCTGCTACTTGAAGTCGACTTCAAGTCAAGCGCTAGAGTGGCGCGCATGAGCGCCCACACCCCCAGCCGGCACGACCTCCTCACCATCGGCCAGCTCGCCGACCGCAGCGGCCTCGCCGCCTCCGCCCTGCGGTACTACGAGAAGCTGGGGCTGATCCACGCCACCCGCACCACCGGCAACCAGCGCCGCTACACCCGTGGCACGCTGCGCCGGATCGCCTTCGTCCGGGCGGCCCAACGGGTCGGCCTGTCCCTGGACGAGGCCAAGGTCGCCCTGGACCGCCTCCCCGAGCATCGCGCGCCGAGCGGGGCGGAGTGGGACGGCGTCGCGCAGTCCTGGCAGAGCCGGATCGACGAGCAGATCGCGGAGTTGGAGCGACTGAAGGCCAAGCTCACCGGCTGCATCGGCTGCGGCTGCCTGTCGCTGACCCGCTGCGGCCTCTACAACGCCGCCGACCGCGCCGCCGCCGCCGGCCCGGGCGCCCGCTACCTGCTGACCCGCGACCCCACCACCGGCCCGGAGCCGGCGGGGGGCGACTTCACGGAGTGACCCATCGCAGCCGGATCCGGATCTCTCCGGCCGGGAGCTCCAACACGCCGTCGCTGTCGAGGCGCTCGGCGACGAAGCGCTCGGCGCCGGGGCCGGGGCCGGCGAGGCAGCATTCCAGCTGCTGCCACTGCGGCCTGCTCATGGGCTGGAAGCGGACGGCCGCCCAGAGGTCGGACAGGGCCTTGGAGAGGAGGGCGTAGGTCGTGGGCGGGACCAGGCCGACGACCTCGACGGTGACGAGCCGCGCCGGCGTCACCGGGCACGTCCGACGGGCGACTCGACCTCGACCTCGACCCACACGATCTTGCCCACGCCACCCTCGCGCGGGCAGCAACCCCAGCGGTGGGCCAGCAACTTGACGATCGCGAGCCCGCGCCCGGACTCGTCCTCCCCACCGGCCGCCCGCAGCACGGGGCCGCGCTCGCCCCGGGCGTCGTGCACCTCGATGCGGAGGCGTTGACGGTCGACGTTGAGGACGATCTGCACCCGCCGCCCCATCGGCGTGCCGTGCAGAACGGCGTTGGTCACGAGTTCACTGACGAGCAACTTCCCGGATTCGAGGAAGCGTTCACCCCCGGGAGCACTGTCGAGCAGCTTTTCGAGCAACCGGCGCGCTTCGCCCGGCGAGCGCCTGCTGCGCGGAAGCCAGCAGGAGAGGGAGGGGGAGGAGGGGAGGCAGGAGGACATGGCGGATTCACCTTCCTGGTGCAGAGGGTTGAAGGCGTGGTGCTGCCACGGAGACGGCCGGGTGGGCATGGAAATGCCCGGTAGTCACTCAGAAGAGCCGTCGAGTTACTGGATGTAGCATGCACCTCGCAGCAGATTGCGCGCAAGCGCATCCGATCTGCAATTGCATCCTCTGCCAGCATGGTTGAGGCTTCAGGAGGGGTGGCAAACTATGCAAGTAACCGAACAGCCAGGGAGTGTGACGGGTGAGCAGTCCGACCGTGCTGCGGCGTAGGCTCGGCGGGGAGCTTGGCAAGTTGCGCGCGCAACGGGACTTGAGCGCGAAGGACGTGGCCGCCGCCCTGGGGTGGTCCGCCTCCAAGCTGAGCCGCATCGAGAGCGGCCTGGTCTCCCTACAAGAACGCGACGCGGCCAAGCTGCTGGCCCACTACGGCATCACTTCACCCGATGAGGTGAAGCAGTTCCTCAAGCTCACCAGGCAAAGCCGGCAACAAGGTTGGTGGCACGCCTACGGCGACGCCCTGCCGGACTGGTTCCGAGCGTACGTAGGCTTCGAGTCCGACGCGACGAAGATCGTGACGTACCAGTGCGAGCTGGTCCCGGGCCTGCTCCAGACCGAGAGCTACGCCAGGCATGTCATCCGAGCGATGAATCCCACGGAGTCCACCTCTGAAGTCGAGCGTCGTGTAGCGCTCCGAATGGACCGCCAGCAGATCCTCGACCGGCAGGACCCGCCGCAGCTCTGGGCCATCATCGGCGAGGCCGTCATAAGGCGCCCCATCGGCGGCGGCCCCGACATGGCCGCGCAGTTGACCCATCTCGCGACCATGGCCGACGAGCGACCCAACATCACCGTCCAGGTCCTCCCCTTCTCGGCAGGCGCACACGCGGCCATGGGCTCGTCCTTCTCGGTGCTTTCGTTCAGCGACATTCCCGGCAGCGTGGCCTATTCCGAGGCGACGACCAGCAGCACCTACTCGGAACGCCCCTCCGAGGTCGCGCGGCACGAGGATGCCTTCCTCCGCCTCATGGCCTCATCAGTACAACCCGAGAAATCCATCACGTGGTTGAGGCAAGTCGCAGAGGAGTACGACGAATGAAGCATCCCTCCGAGGCCGTTCAGTGGCGCAAGAGCACCTACAGCAACGGCCAGGGTGACTGCGTCGAAGTCGCCGACGGCCATGCCGGCATAGTCCCGGTCCGCGACAGCAAGGACCCCGACGGCCCCACCCTCACCTTCACCACCACCGCCTGGCAGTCCTTCCTCACCGCCATCCACACCGACGAACTCCCCACCCACACCTGAAAACCCCGGCGGCGCCCGCGCTACTGCGCAGGCGCCGCCGAACCGACCACGCGTACATGGGATTCCACCGAACGCCCGTGGTAGCGCCTACCGGGGGGTGTTCTTGGCGGCGGTCTGGGTCTTCTGGTTGTAGATCTCCTTGCCGTCCGCGTTGAAGGCGTGGACGTAGGAAACCGGGGAGAAGGGGTTCCCGTTGGCGCCTGGCGAGACGGCCGCCGTGTGGACGAACGCGCCGCCCGCCATGACGGCCGGGTACTGCGTCGGGTCGTCGCCGTAGCTGACGGTGACCTTGGCGACCTCGGACGTGTAGTGCCCCGCGCCCAGCGAGAGGTGCTGCCCGGCACCGGCCGGCGCGCTGAAGCCGTCGAAGAACTCGATCAGGTGACCGGCGCCCCACAGGCGGTCGTTGATGAGCGTCGGAGGGGCCGACATGCTGCTGCCCTTGTCGCCCTTCGACTCGCACTGCACGTACTTTCCGGCGGAGTCGACAGCGACGACCACGCCGTCGGTGTCGGACGAGGCAACAGGGGTGCGGACCGCGATCACCGCGTGGTACCGCGACGCATCCGAGCCCAGGCAGGTGCCCAGGATCCCGGCGACCGCCCCGGCCTCGATCGGCACCGTCGCCGTGCTGGTGATGGTGAAAGCGGCCGGAGGGGCGGGAGAAGCCGGCGCGGAGGAGGCGTCCGAGGTGGCCGCTCCTTGCTGCGGTTCCGGCGATTGCTGCGGTGCCGGTGAGTTCTGCGTTCCCGGTGAGTGCTGCGGCCCCGGTGAGTTCAGCACGGACGGGAGGGCCAGACAGAGGGCTGCCGCGGTGCAGGCCACGGCCGCGCCCAGGGTGTGTCGGCGGTGGCGGCGCCGGTCGGCGCGTCGGCGGATCTCCGCAGCGGGCAGGGTCGGTGCGGACATCTGCGTGCCGAGCAGCCGCAGCCGGTCGCCGAGGGTGTCGTGCGTGGGGTCAGACACGGAGCTTTCCTTCCTCGCTGGTCGGGGCCCGGTCAGCGAGTACGGCCGCGAGCGCGGCCCGGCCGCGGGCGAGGCGGCTCTTGACGGCGCTGACGCCGGCGCCGGTCTCGGCCGCGACCTGCTCGACGGACAGGTCGCACATGTGGTGCAGGACGAGCGCGGCCCGCTGTGCCTCGGGCAGGCGCCGGAGCGCGGTGACCAGCATCAGGTGCTCCTCACTGGGCGGCTCGACGGTGGGCGGTTCCTGGCGGTGGTGGCGTCCGGCCAGGTGCAGGCCCCGGGCCAGCCGCCGCCAGCGGGAGTGGGCCAGCCGCCGGGCCGTGGTCCGGATCCATGCCTCCGGGGCGTCGTCCGGGTCGAGGGTGCGCCTTCGGTCCCATGCGCGGACGAAGGCCTCCTGGACCACGTCCTGCGCTTCGGACCAGTCGCCGGTTATCGCGTAGAGCTGCCCGGTCAGGCGGGAGAAGGACGCCGCGTAGAACGCGTCGAACTCCTGTGGCGTCATCAAGGGCCTCTCTCTTCTGGGACTGTCCGGCAGCTCGCGGCACAAGCGGGTCGTGAGGAGGCACTCCTCGCCCGCGGCGGTGAAAGCCGTGCGTCCCGGGTGAAGCCTCCCGCCCTGTACGCACGAGCGCCGTGCCGGGGTCGCACCCACGGCCTATGACATGGATCACGCGTGAGGGGTGCGACCTGCCGGGCGTCGGGAGGCCTACAGGGGTGCCGGCGTCAACCGGACGCCCGCAGGAAAGGACACGGATCCATGCGCATCCGCCCGATCATGCTCATCGCCGCCACTGTCACCACCGCAGCCGTCGCGGCCGCCGGGGGAATGGCCACCGCCGCGACCGGCACCTCCACGCCCGCCCCCACGGTCCACAGCGAGCCCGCCGCTGCGCCGGCCACCACGCCGACCACCACGCCGACCGCCACGCCGGAGGCCGCGCCCGCCGCCACGGCCTCCGGCAGCGGCACGGCCGTCACCGGTGCGCCTGGCGCCCCGGCCGCTTTCACCGTCACCAGCACGGCGACGACCCCGATCGACGCCGGGACCGTCACCGGGATCCTGGGCTCCTGCCTGGGCTCCGACGCGTCCAAGTACCACGCGGTGATCGCGGTCCGCACCCCCGTCGCCTCGTCCGACACCGACGGCGTGGTCGTCGCCGTCGACTCTGCCGGAAAGTACGTGCAGTGCGAGACGAAGGGCAGCAGCGGCAACAGCCTGTCCTCCCCGCCGACCTTCATCAACGACCGCCTCTGGGGCACCGGTCACCGGATCGAGTTCTTCGACAGCTTCAGCACGCCGGTCGCTCCCGGGCAGCACCTCTCGCTGGGCGCCGGGCACTACACGTCCGACGTCGCCAAGATCACCGTCAGCTACGGCGACGACCCGACCCAGTACCCCGCCGTGATGGCGGGCGGCGCGTTCGTCCACACCGCGGCCGTCTCCACCGACCCCAACGAGAAGCGCTTCCCCGCGACCCCCTACGTCCACGCCTTCAACGCCGACGGCAAGGAGATCTACAACCAGAAGGCGCAGCCCAACGTCAAGAACACCCACCGGTAAGCGCTACCACGAGCACCCGGTGCGGGGGCGGCCGTCCCGGCGGCGGAGCGGGCGGAAGGCCACGACGCGGCTGCGCTCCTCGGCGCGGCGCCACAGCCTGACGCAGCCGCTGCCGGGGCTGCAGCTCCCACCGCCGCGTTCGTCCCGGTGCGGGAAGTCGGCCGGTCCGACTTCCCGCTCCCGCCCGCGCCAGGGGGCGCCTGGCACAGGAAGTCGGCCGGCCCGACTTCCTGTGCCAGGGGCCGCCGGGTTGTCAGTTCCCCCGGCGGGGCCGCAGGGTAAGGGCGAGGCCGGTGGCGGCGGTCAGGATGCCGAGGAGGGCGAGGGGGCGCGACCACTCGCCCGCGCCGGTGTCGGTGAGGGCGGCCGGGAGGGTGAGGGCGGAGGCGGCGAGGGCGGCGACGGTGTGGGTGGGGTGGGGGCGGCGGCGGTCGGGGCCGAAGGCGTCGAGCAGCAGCAGGTAGGCGGTCAGCAGGACCGCGACGGCCGCGCCCCGCCAGAGGCCGGGCTCGCCGAGGGCGGCGAGCAGGACGCAGCCGGTCGCCAGCACGGTGGTGCGGCGGGTGGCCAGCCGGGCCGGCCAGGTGGTGGGGCGGCGCTCCGGCTCGGGCGGCGGCAGGGCGGCCCAGGTGGCCAGGGCGAGCAGCGCCACCAGTCCGACCGGCCCGACCAGGGCGGCCGCGCCGTCGTCGGCCCCGACCCCGGCGGAAGCCAGCAGCAGGGCGTCGCCGACGACGCACAGGAGGACCCTCTCCAGCCGGTTCGTCATCGGGATCCTCCTGTGATCCGGCGGCGCAGCAGTGGTGCGAGGGCGAGGTCCAGTGCCTCGCCGGGGGTGTACCGGGCGACCGGGACACCGCGGGCGCGCAGGGCCGAGCGCATCGCTTCCCGCTCGGCGCGCCAGAGCCGCAGGGCCAACGCGCCCACCTCGTCGTCCTGTTCGACCACGGGCTCGCCGACCGGGATCTCCACCACCACCAGCGGGTTGCCGTGGTCGGCGACGCGGCCGAGCACCTCCAGGATCCGCTGGTCGGCGAGCGGGGTGAACGCGTAGACCAGGGTGTGGCCCGGCAGGGCGGTCAGCGGCAGCCGGGGCAGCGCGGGCCCGCGGTGGGCCCGGTCCTGACGGACCTCCAGCACGCTCTCGACCATCCGGTACACCTGGCGGTCGCCGGTGCCGGCGGTGAGCCAGCGCAGTTGCCCGCCGACCGCGATCAGGCCGACCCGGTCGTGCCGGCGCAGGTAGGCGCGGGTCAGTCCGACGGCGGCGCGCAGGCTCTCGTCCAGGCTGGACAGTCCGGTGGCCGGGTCGTGGACGTCGTCGAGCGTATCGAGCAGGACGACGGCGTCGGAGGCCCGTTCGGCGGCGAACTGGTTGATCTGGATGCTGCCGCGGCGGGTGGTGGCGGGCCAGTGGATGCGCCGCTGGCGCTCGCCGTGGACGTACGGGCGGACGCCGACCACCTCGACACCGGCGCCGTCGTGGCGGGTGGTGTGTTCGCCGAGGCGCTCGGGCAGCCGGACCGGGATCGGGGTGAGGCGGGCGGTCGCGGGCACCGGGAAGACGTCCGCGGTGCCGAGCTCGGTCCGTACGGTGCGGCGGGTCAGGGCGCCGGCGTCGTGCACGTCGATGTCGACGGTGCCCAGGCTCCAGCGGCCCCAGCTGTCGGCGCGCAGGGCGAGGTCCACGCCGGTGGGGCGCACGGTCAGCGCCTCCAGGACGACGCCGGGGCCCAGGGCGATGGTGGGGTCGAGCGGGCCGGTCCGCCCGTCGTGGTGGATCTCGATGCGGGCGGTGATGCGCTCGCCCTCGAGGCAGCGGCGCGGCTCCACGGTGGCGGTGGCCGCCAGCTCGGTGGGCCGGCCGCGGCCCGGGGCGGCCAGGGCGAGCAGCACGGCGGGGGCGGCGGCCAGGGCGAGCAGCCAGCCGTGGCCGGTCAGCAGGGCGGCCACGGCGGCTGCGGCGGCGACGGAGAGCAGCCGCAGGGTCCGTTCGGCGGCCCGCCAGTGCGGCGAGGGCGGGCTGCTGGGCAGGCCGTCGGCGGTGGCCCGGGCGCTGCGGGCGAGGATGCGGGCGGTCACCGGGTCGGGGGTGGGAGGCGGGTCTGCGGCGGGAGGCGGGACGGTCACCGCGCGGCGTCCACGCCCGGCCCGGCGGCGCGCGGCACCGTCTGCGGAGCGGGGACACCGGCGACCACCCGCGCCAGCACCTCGTCCGCCTCGACCTGGCGGACCCACAACTCCGGCTTGAGGGTGACGCGGTGGGCCAGCGCGGGGACGGCGAGTTCCTTGACGTCCTCCGGTATCAGGTAGTCGCGCCCCTGCAGCATCGCGTGCGCCCGGGCCAGCTGCACCAGCGCGAGGCCGCCGCGCGGCGAGGCGCCGACCTGGATCTGCTGGTCCTTGCGGGTGGCGTCGACCAGCGCGACGACGTAGTCGACGAGGTCCTCGTCGACCTCGACGCGCTCGACCGCGGCCCGTACGGCGAGCAGTTCGGCGGGGCTGCTGACGGTGTCGAGCACCGCCTCGGGGGCGGACCGGTCCAGCCGGGCGCGCAGCATCGCCGCCTCCAGACCGGTGGACAGGTACCCCATCCGCACCCGCAGCAGGAAGCGGTCCAGCTGGGCCTCGGGCAGGGAGTAGGTGCCCTCGTACTCGATCGGGTTGGCGGTGGCGATCACCGCGAAGGGCTGCGGCAGGCGGCGGGTGGCGCCGTCGACCGAGACCTGGCCCTCGGCCATCGCCTCCAGCAGCGCGGCCTGGGTCTTCGGCGGGGTGCGGTTGATCTCGTCGGCCAGCAGCAGCTGGGTGAAGAGCGGGCCGGGCCGGAACACCATCTCGCCGCTGTGCTGGTCGTAGAACGGCGCGCCGGTGACGTCCGAGGGCAGCAGGTCGGGCGTGAACTGGATCCGGCGGAAGTCCAGGCCCAGGGTGGTCGCGAACGAGCGGGCCAGCAGCGTCTTGCCGAGCCCCGGCAGGTCCTCGATCAGCACATGGCCGCCGGCGACGATGCCCAGCATCACCAGGCGCAGCGCGTCGGGCTTGCCGACGACGGCGCGTTCGATCTCCTTCAGCACCGCGCGGACGCGCTCCCCGGCCTGCTGCGGCGTCAGCTCTCCGGGCCCGCCGTGGTCGCTCGGGTCGACGGGGGCCTGCGGGTCGGCGGTCATGGCTCTCCTGAGGGGACGGGCGGGACGGACGAGACGGACGGAACGGACGGGACGGGCGGCTGCGGACGCCTCGGCGTCGGGACTCACTGGTGGAAGGACGCTCGACCGGGCGGCTACAGGGACTCCAACCGGTCGACGAGCTCCCGCAGGACGTCCGGCGGGAAGGCCGGGGCCGGCGGCTCGCCGACCGGGTCGATCCACGGCCAGAGGCGGGCGCCGATCAGCTCCGCCGCCCGCTGCCGGTCGGCGGTGAGCGAGACGTGGTGCTCCTCCGACAGCCGGGCGGCGAACAGCCGTTGGAGCCGGCCGCGCAGCAGCTGGGCGTCGCTGTCCGGCGTCAGCCCCTGGCGCACGGTCCAGCGCCAGTCGGACAGGCCCGGCTCGTGCGAGTCCATCAGCCGCGGCCGCCGGCGCAGGCCCACGTCCTGGGACCCGGCGCCGGCCACGTACCGGCCGGTGAGCAGGGCGACGGCGACGAGTACGGCCGCCCCGGCGACGACCGCCGGCGGGCCGCCGACCAGTCCGAGCACCACCTCGGCGAGGACGGCGACGACGGTCAGTTCGGTCAGGCTGTGGCGTACGGAGCCGGTTCGGGTCGGCTGCCGTCCGCCCTCGGACGCGGCGGCGCGGCGGCGGGCGGGTTCGCTGCTCATCGACGGCTCCGGGGCGCGGCGGCGCGGTCGGCCGCGGACTGCCCGGCCCCGTCGGCGGCGGGCCGATCGCCGCCGTCCGCGGCCAGCCGGGCGGCGATGGTGTCCAGGGCGGCGCGGGCCCGGCGCACATGGCCGTCGTCCATTGGGTGGGAGGAGTACCTGGCCTCCCGGAACAGCTCGGTGAGCGCGTACGCGGGGGCCCGGTCGACCCGGTCGTCCGCGACGGCCCGCTCCAGCAGCTCCGCCGGGTTGTCGCCGATCCGCCGTTCCAGGCCGGACTCGGCCAGCGAGCCCTCCATCGCGGCGTAGCAGGCGATCACGGCGGCCCGCGCGTCGGCGCCGTGCAGGGAGCGCCGGCCGGTGGCGACGGCGGCCGCGAGGGCGTCCTCCCCGGGGGCGACCCGGCCGACGGCGGGCAGCGAGCGCGCCCGCTGCCGGGCGCGGTACCGGACCAGCACCACCCGGGTCAGCGCGACGACCAGGGCGATCACGAGGAGCGCGCCGAGCGCGTACAGCAGCAGGGTGAGCAGGTTGCCGCCGCCCTCGACCGGCGGGCTGTCCTCCGGGGGCTCCGTCGGGGCCGGCCGCGTCGGGAGCACCATCGGCTCCTGCGGGCCGGACGGCTTCCGCAGGCGGTTGTGGAGGGCGAGCAGCAGCAGCGGGACCAGCGCGGCGGCGGCGCCCAGCAGCAACCCGGTGGCCTCGCGCAGGCGTTCGGTCCAGGGCGTCGGCCCGACGAGCGGGCGGACCTCCGCCCGGAAACGCGCCGCGAACCATCCGACGAGCACCGCCCAGCCGAGGGCGATCAGCACCACGGGGCCGGTCGTACGGACCACCGCGTCCCCGGGCGGGCCCAGCAGGCCATCGGCCGGCCGCAACGCCGCGGCGGCGAGCAGCAGCCCGCCAGCGACCAGCAGCAGCGGTACCGTCCGACCGCCGACCGCTCCCCCGCCGGCCCGGCGACGGCTCCCGTCCGGCGGCACGTGCTCGGCCATCCGACCCCCCGACTCCCCGAGTCACCGCGCCCGCGTTCGACCGTGCGGCCGGGCTGCGCGTGCGTGGAAGCGTCGCACACCCACGGTCGCACTGTCACCCTCCGCCCGGAGACCGGACCACGGAGCCCGGACCGCGGACCACAGCGCTACGGACCCCGGCGCTACGGCAGCCCCAGCAGGCGGGCCACCGTGCCCGGCGTCCCGGGGCCGTCCGCGTGGACGGCGGTGATGCCCAGCGCCTCGGCCGGGGCGAGGTTCGGGGCGTGGTCGTCGACGAAGACGCACGCCTCGCCCGGCAGGCCGAGCCGTTCCAGGGTGAGCCGGTAGATGTCCGGGTCCGGCTTCGCCAGGCCCGCCTCGCCGCTGATCACCCGGACGTCGAAGAGGTCCCAGACGCCGGTGGCGGTGTACGGGTTGTAGGGGTCGAGGCCGTAGGAGTTGGAGAGCAGGGCGACGGCCAGGCCCGCCGCGCGGGCCGCCCGCACCAGCCCCACCATCGCGGCGACGGGCCGCACGTCGGCGTGCGCGCGGCCCATGAGGTCCTCGGGCTCGACCCCGATCAGGGCGGCGGTGCGGCGGTTCCACTCGTGCTGGGTGATCCGGCCCAGCTCCAGCTCCCCGTACAGCGCCCGCCCGGCGGGGTCGTCCACCAGGGCGCGCCGCCAGGTGTCCGGCGGGAGGCCGTTGCGCGTGCACCAGCCGCGCACGGACTCGCCGAGCGGGGTGGTCAGCACGCCCGCGAAGTCGATGATCAGGCCCTGGTACGACACCGTCCCCGTCCCTTCCGGCCGTCCGCCCGGCTTCCACCGCGTCACAGGTCGCAGGGCACCCGTTGTCAGTGGGGTGTGCCACGCTACACGGGCCGCGGCGGGCGGGTGACGCCCGCGGCCGCCGCACCACCGAGCCCCAAGGAGACCGCCGTGCCCTCGGCCGCCGAGATGCTCAACCCGGACACCGTCGCCGGACTCGCCCGCTGCCTGGCCCGGGCCGGCCACGGCGTCACCACCGACGCCCTCGACGGCTGCGCGGCGGCGCTGGACGGCCTCGGCTTCAGCGAACGCGTCGCCGCGATCCGCGACGCCGTGCTCGCCGATCTCCCGGCCGGCTACCCCGCGTTCGAGCGGGTGCTGCGCGCGGCGCTGCGCGACGAGGAGTTCGCCGGCTGGATGACCTTCCCGGTCGGCGAGGCCGTCGCCGTCCGCGGCCTGGACGCCTTCGAACCGGCGCTCGCGCTGCTCGCCGCGCTCACCCCGCGGCTGACCTCCGAGACCGCCGTCCGCCCCTTCCTCCGCGCCGACCAGGGGCGCGCGCTCGCCGTCGTGCAGCGGTGGACGGCCGACCCGGACCCGCATGTGCGCCGCCTCGCCAGCGAGGGCACCCGGCCGCGGCTGCCCTGGGCCCCCCAGCTCCCGGCGCTGATCGCCGATCCGGCGCCCGCCCTGCCGGTGCTCGACGCGCTGTACCGGGACCCCTCGGAGTACGTCCGCCGCTCGGTCGCCAACCACCTCAACGACATCAGCCGCGACCACCCCGGCACCGCCGTCGAGACCGCCGCCCGCTGGCTCGCCGACCCGGCGCCGACCACCCTCCCGCTGGTCCGGCACGGCCTGCGCACCCTGATCAAGGCCGGCCGGCCCGAGGCGCTCGCGCTGCTCGGCCACCGCCCCGACGTCCCGGTGGACGTCGAGGGCCCGCTCGTGCGCACCGCCGAGATCCGGCTCGGCGAGGAGCTGGTGTTCGAGTACGCGGTCACCAACACCCACGACGAGAGCGCCAGCGTGGTCATCGACTACGTCGTGCACCACGTGAAGGCCAACGGCGGCCGCACGCCCAAGGTCTTCAAGCTCACCACCCGCTCGCTCGCGCCCGGCGAGACCTGGCGGGCCGTTCGCCGGCACGCCGTGAAGCCGATCAGCACCCGGCGCTACCACGCGGGCGTGCACCTGCTGGAGCTCCAGGTCAACGGCCGCCGCCACGGGGAGGGTTCGTTCACCCTCCACCTGTGAGGGGCCGCCGCCCGACCGCCGCGAGCACGGCGTCCGCCAGCTCGTCGGCGGACCGTCCGCCCCCGGCGTCGAGCCGGGCCGGCCCGGGTCCGTGCGGCCCGAACCGGTCCAGCTCCGCCAGCATCAGCTCCTGGTACCGGACGCTGCGGGCCAGGAACCTGTCCATCAGGTGCCGCCCGTCCTCCGTCGCCTCCGCGTACCGACCGCCGAGCCGGATCCGCTCACGGATCACGGTCTCGTCCGCGGTGAGCCAGAGCGCCGCGGTTCCCGGGCCGACCAGCCGTGCCGTGCCGTCGGGCCACAGCGCCGAGCCCTCCAGGACGAGACCGGGGCCGTCGCCGTCCGCCACCCGCTCGGCGACCAGTTCCCCGATCACCGGTCGCAGCCGCGCGTAGTGCGCGAGCACCGAGGCGATCAACTCGTCCACCGTGAGCGTGCGGTAGTGCTCCGCGACGTGCGGCGGCACCTCCCACCCCGGCACCGGCCAGGGGCGGCCCGGGTGCCGCGCCAGCGTGTCGGTCGACCGGTACTCGAAGCCGAGCCGCTCCGCCACCAGCCGGGCGACCGTCGACTTCCCGGTGTTCGACGTCCCCCCGATCAGCACCACCCTCAGCAGCTCGTCCGTCATGCCGCCGACCCTACCCAGCGGCAGTGGACCGAGGCCGAACCTTGACCTCGGACGCCCGCCCCGACCCCCCGCCCACGCCGCTGGACGGGCCCTTCCCGGCCTCCCGCGACAGCGCCACCTGCCGCCCGCCCCACCCGCGAGGGACCCTGCCGGACCGCCGCCGGCCGCGCCCGCCACCGACCGCACGAGCCTTTCCACGGAACCGACTCGGGGGTGCCCGGACGCCCGCGAACTCCTAGGCTCGACCGTACCGAACCCCCGCCGGAAGGGCCGCCCTTGAACCGCTCCATCCGCTCCACCGACGACGTCCTCGCCCTGCTCGACGGGCTCTTCGCACCCGAGGCGGACCGCTGGACCGACCGGGCCGCCGACTGGTGGGACGGCCTCTACGCCGACCGCGCCTCCGGTCGGCCGTTCTTCGCCGCCGCGCCGGACGAGAACCTCGTCGCCCACCTCGACCGCGGCCTGCTCGCCCCCGGCGCGCGGGTGCTGGACCTCGGCTGCGGGGCCGGCCGCAACGCCGTCCACCTCGCCGCCCGCGGCTTCGAGGTGGACGCCGTCGACCTCTCCGCCACCGCCCTCGCCTGGGCGCACGAGCGCGCACAGGCGGCAGGGGTCGCACCGCGGTTCCACCACGGCAACATCTTCACCGTGGAACTCCCCCTCCCCGCCTACGACCTGGTGTACGACTCCGGCTGCCTGCACCACCTGCCGCCGCACCGCCGGATCAGCTACCTCGCGCTGCTGGAGCGCGTGCTGGCACCCGGCGGACATCTCGGGCTGACCTGCTTCGCGGCCGGTGCGATGGGCTCGGAGCTGCCCGACGCCGAGCTCTACCGCACCGGGAGGCTGGACGGCGGCCTCGCCTTCACCCCGGACGAACTGCGCTGGATCTTCGGCGACTTCACCGAGCTGGAGCTCCGCCCGATGCTGCCGCAGGAACCCGGCTCGCCGCTGTTCGGCCTGCCCGTGCTGCTCACCGCGCTGTTCCGCAGGCCGCCCGCCGGGTGAGACGCGCGTCGGCGCGGGGTAGGAGGAGGGACGGGGGTGGCCGGCCGTACCGGCCAGTGGAGCAGGGCGACCAGAGGGGACGGGACACATGTCCGCCGACGAAACAGTGTGGGACGCCGCCGTCGGGCGCGGACTGGGCTTCCTGCACGGGGCGTTGGGCCCCGGCGGGCTGCCGTCCGCCCGGCCCGGCCTCGACCCGGAACTGCGGGCACCGCTCACCGGCGCCGACGCCCGCCGGCGCCTGCTGGTCTCGCACGGGGTGGACCTCGGGTTCGACCCCGACCACGAGGGCCTGTCCGCGATGTGGGGCCTCGCCCTGCTGCGGCCCGACGCCGAACGGCCCGAGGAGCGCGAGCTGGTGGCCGCGCTGGCGGGGCAGGTCCAGAGGTACCGCCACCCCTCGCGCCACCGGTACGGCCTCTTCCCGACCGGCGTGCCCTTCGCCGCCGACACCGGCAGCACCGCGGTCGCGATGTCCGGACTCGCCCGGCACGGGCTGCTCGCACCGGACGAAGCGGCGGACTACGCCGAGCAGTTGCTGGACACCCAGATCGGCCCGGACGACGGCCCGATACCGGCCTACTGGGAGGACAGCGACCAGACCTCCTCCCGCGGCCGGCGCTACGACGCGGTCATCGCCGCCGACATCCTCTTCGCGCTCCACCTCCCGGGCGCCGCGGGCCGGTTGCCGCACCCGGCGGCGGAGGCGACGCTGCGGTACGTCCGCCAGCACCTGAGCGGCCCCCGCACCGGCACCCGGTACTACGCCTCGCCCGAGGCCTTCCTGCACGCCGCCGCCCGGGCGGCCACCGCCGTGCCCGAACTGGCCGCACCGGCGCGGCGCGCGGTCGAGCACGTCACCACCCAGTTCGCCGACACCCCGCTCGAAACGGCGCTGCTCGTACTCGCCGGCGAGTACACGGGCGCCACCGCCGACCTGCCCGGCCTGCGCCGGCGGCTGACCGGGGCGCAGCTGCCGGACGGCTCCTGGCCGGCCGGCGGCTACTTCCGCACCGGGAACCTGCCGCTGTACTTCGGCTCGCCGCACCTCACCACGCTGTTCGCCGTCCGCGCCCTGCGGCCCGAGACCCCGTCGGCGAGCTGATCACCGACGCCGACCGCCGACGGGGCGGGCCGGGTCAGTCGGCGAGGCTGAAGTCGCCGCCGACCGCCGCAGCGATCGTGTCGGCGCGGACCAGGTCGGTGAAGGTCCGCACCGGGGAGCTGCTGTCCGTGGTGCTGCCGTCGCCGAGCTGGCCGGAGGCATTGGCCCCGCAGGAGTGGACCTCGCCGTCGGCCAGCAGGACGACGGTGTGCTCACGGCCGCCCGCCACCTGCCGCACCCCGGCCAGGCCCGGGACCGGCACCGGCGTGACCCGGAAGGTCGTGCTGCCGTCGCCGAGCTGGCCCGAGGTGTTCTGCCCCCAGGCCCTGAGCCGGTGGTCGCCGCCGGTGACGGCCAGGCTGTGGTGGGAGCCCGCCGCGATCCAGCTGACCCCGCCGGACCAGCCGCCCCGGGTGTGGACCGGGGTGTAGCGGTTGATCGTGGTGTTGTCGCCGAGCTGGCCGGAGGCGTTGAAGCCCCAGGCCTTCACCGCGCTCCCGCCGCTCACGGCGAGGCTGTGGTTGGCGCCGGCCGCGATCCGGCTGACCGCACCGAGGCCGGCCACCTGGACCGGGACGTTGCGGCCGGCCGAAGTCCCGTCGCCGAGCTGGCCGTTGACGTTGTGGCCCCAGGCCCACACGGTGCCGTCCGCGCGCAGCGCCAGGCTGTGGTGGAGGCCGGCGGCGATGGCGATCACCTCGTCGAGGCGCCTGACCCGGACCGGGACACTGCTGTCGGCGTCGCCACCGTTGCCGAGCTGACCGTGGGCGTTCCGGCCCCAGGCCAGCACCGTGCCGTCCTCGCACAGGGCGAGGCTGTGGGCGCCGCCCGCGGCGATGTCGGTGGCGTCGCCCAGGTTGACGACCCAGTCGGGCGCGCCGCGGCCGGAGACCGAGCCGTCACCGAGCTGCCCCGAGCCGTTGGCGCCCCAGGACCGCACGCTGCCGTCGGTCAGCAGCGCCAGCCCGTGCCCCGTGGCCGCACCCGCCCCACCGGCGGCGGTCCTGACCACGTCGGATCCGGCCAGCCCGAGCACGGTGGTGGCCTTGGTGTGCAGGGCGGCCCAGGAGCCGTCACCGAGCTGGCCGGCACGGTTGTTGCCCCAGGCCTTGAGCCGCTTGTCCGCCACTTCTTCTCCCGTCTGTCGATGAACGGCCGCCGCGCCGGACCCACGGGGGTCGACGCGAGCGCCGCGCGCCATGCGTAGCCAACCAGACACCCACGGTGTTCATGGGCCCGTGACGGGCCGACGGGGCTTCCGACACACGCAGGGGTGACACGGCCGGCGGCCCGCACGGCCCCGGCGAAGGGCGCCGCCGGCCCGGCAGCCGTCCGGATCGACCACCCGGGCACCGCCGGAACGGACCAGTCCGGCGGGCGGGCGCCCCGTCCCCGACCTAGGCTTCCGGCACGGAAGCTCCCCCGGCGGCCTCGGATCGGAACCCCCATGCACCCTGTCGGACGCGGCGCCGGAGCCCTGGGCCTGGCCGTGGCGCTGGCCTGCGGCCTCACCGCGTGCCACAACGGTTCCCCGGCGAGCTCCGCCAAGGTCGAACCGTCGACCGCCGCGAGCACCGCCGCCTCCCCCTCCCCCTCCACTGCCTCCGCCACCGCCACCGCCATCCCGGCGCTGCCCGCCGCGCTCACCGGCCAGCAGCTCGCCTGGCACGCCTGCCCGGCCCCGTCGGCCGCCCAGGGCGGCGGCCGGGCCCCGGGCGCGCCGTGGGAGTGCGCCACCCTGAAGGCCCCGTTGGACCACGCCCGGCCCGACGGGCGCACCATCGACCTCGCGCTGATCCGAGCGAGGTCCACCGGCGGGCCGAGGATCGGCTCGCTGATCTACAACTTCGGCGGCCCCGGCGCCTCCGGCGTCACCACCCTGCCCGCCCTCGCCAAGGACTACGCCGACCTCAACACCCGCTACGACCTGGTCGGTTTCGACCCGCGCGGGATCGGCGACAGCGCCGGCGTGCACTGCCTGGACGACGCCGCCACGGACGCCTCGGCCGCCGTCGACGGCTCACCGGACGACACCGCCGAGGCCCGGGCGCTCGACGAGGCCAACACCGCGTACGCCGCCGCCTGCCAACAGAACTCCGGCGCCGTCCTGCCCTACGTCGACACCGTCTCGGCCGCCCGCGACCTCGACCTGCTGCGCCAGGTGCTCGGGGACGACCTGCTGCACTACTTCGGCTTCTCCTACGGCACCGAACTCGGCGGCGTCTACGCCCATCTGTACCCGCACGACGTCGGCCGCCTGGTGATGGACGCCGTCGTCGACCCGACCCAGGATCCGCTGCAGAGCTCGCTCGGCCAGGCCAAGGGCTTCCAGCTCGCCCTGGAGAACTTCATGGCGGCCTGCGCCGACCAGGCGGGCGATGCCTGCCCGACCGGCCCGGGCGGCGCCGAGGGCACCCGGCGGATCACCACCCTCCTGCAGGGCCTGGACGCCGCCCCGCTGCCGGCCGACAGCGGTCGCAGACTCACCCAGGACCTCGCCGTCACCGGCATCGCGGCCGCGCTCTACAGCGAGGCGAGCTGGAACGCCCTCGCCGTCGGCCTCCAGGAGGCGATGCAGGGCGGCTCCGGCACCACCCTGCTCGCCCTCGCCGACGCCTACACGGGCCGCGACGCCCAGGGCCACTACAGCAACCTGCTCGCCGCCAACCGCGCCGTCAGCTGCGTCGACGACCGGCAGCGCTACACCGAGGCCGAGGTGCGGGAGCAGCTTCCGGCGTTCCGTCAGGCCTCACCGGTCTTCGGCGACTTCGCCGCCTGGGGCCTGACCGCCTGCTCGCACTGGCCGGTGCCCGGACGGACCGACCACCCCGAGGTCGACGCCCCCGGCGCGGCGCCGATCGTGGTCATCGGCAACACCGGCGACCCGGCCACCCCGTACGAGGGGGCCCGCGCGATGGCGCAGCGGCTCGGCCCGGGCGTCGGGGTGACCGTCACCCTGCGCGGGCAGGGCCACGGCGGCTACGACACCGGCAACCCCTGCCTCAAGCAGGCCGTCGACCAGTACCTGCTGGACGGCGTGGTGCCGCCCGACGGCACCACGTGCGCGTAACAAGCCCTCACCAAGCTCCCACCCCGGTCGGGGACTTCGCGACCTGACGCCCTACCGTGGGCCCCGGAAAGGGGACCACATGACCGCCAACCCGCCACGGCTGCAGGGCAACCGCCGCCTCCTCGACCCCGCGCGCCCGTTCCCCGAACGGGTCGCGCGGCTGGTCCGGGACTGGGAGGACGACGGCCGGGCCGGCTACCGCCTGGTCGACGGCCGGGCGCTGCTCGCCCTGTACTGCTGGCACCTGGACGCCACCCGGCGCGGCACCGCCGACGAAACCCCGGCCACCACCGCCTACGTCGCCGCGGCCTTCGCCGCCAACGGGGGTGCGGACGGCTGGGACACGCTGCTGCGCGAGCGGGCCGACTGCACCTGTCACGGCCAGAGTTGGCGGCTGGAGAACATATCGATCTGTCTGGGCTGTCTGCGCTACGTCTGCTACCGGGTCGACACCCCCTGCTGCCCCGGCGCCCGCATCGTCGGCTGAGTCCCGTCCGGATCCCCCGTCAGCAGCCGGGCCAGCAGCGCGGCGGGCCCCTCCGGCAGGGCCCCGTGGACGAGTTCGGTGCGGTGCACCAGGCGGGGCGCCCGGACCGGGACGGCCACCACCCCCGGCGCGCCGGCCGCCACCGCGGCGGGCAGCAGGGCCGGCCCGTGCCCGGCCGCGACCAGGGCGAGCAGCCCGCGCACATCGGTGCCCAGGTAGCGCAGGGACGGCCGGTAGCCGTCGACGGCGGTGGCGGCGCGCAGCCGGGCGCCGGTCGGGGCGAGGGCGGGGGCGTGCAGCCAGCGGGCGGCGGACAGGTCGGCGAGCGCGAGCCCGGAGCGCCCGGCCAGCGGGTGGCCGGCCGGCAGGGCGACGGCGAGCGGCTGCTCGGCGACCGCGACGGTGGCGAGCGGGCCCACGTCGGGCAGCGGGAGCGGGTCGGACGGGGCGGCCGGACCGTCCACGAGCGCGAGGTCGACGGCGCCGGTCGCGACCTCGGCGGGCAGCGCGTCCTGGGCGAGCACCCGGACCGTCAGGTCCACCGTCGGATGGACCCGGCGCACCTCGGCGAGCGCGCGCCCCACCTCCGCCCCGAGCGCCAGCGGCGTGGCCCCGACGGTGAGACAGGCACTCGCGGCACCCGCCAGGCGTGCGATGTCAGCACGCGCCGCGTCGATCCTCAGCAGCAGGGCCGAGGCGTGCTCCAGCAGCCGCGCGCCCGCCTCGGTGGGGCCGACCGGACGGCGGTGCAGCACCGCCGTGCCGAGGTCCGCCTCCAGCGCGGCGATCTGCTGGGAGACCGCCGACTGGGTGTAGCCGAGTTCGCGGGCGGCCTCGGAGAACGAGCCCAGCCGGACCACGGCGACAAAGGTGCGCAGCTGCTGCGGCTCCACGCGCTCATCACGTCCACTGATCGAGGGGTAAGCAATCATCGTTGGCACTGATGCGGCGCCGCCGGTCAGGATAGCCCCATGACCCACCCCCTTCCCCGCCTCGCCCTGGTCGGCGACCGCTCGACCGCCGTCCGCTCGCACACCCGCGTCCCCGCCCTGCTCGACGCGCTCGCCGACCGCGACCAGCTCGTCCTGGACGCCTACTGGGTCCCCACCGAGGACGCCGCCGCCCCTGGCGCACTGGACGGCTTCGACGCCGTCTGGCTGCTCCCCGGCAGCCCGTACCGCAGCGAGGACGGCGCGCTGGCCGCCGTCCGCACCGCCCGCGAGCGGCGCATCCCCTTCCTCGGCACCTGCGCCGGCTTCCAGCACGCGGTGCTGGAGTACGCCCGCCACGTCTGCGGGATCGGCGGCGCCGCGCACGGCGAGAGCCATCCCGGCGAGGCGGACCTGGTGATCGTGCCGCTCAGCTGCTCGCTGGTGGGACACGAGGGCGCGGTGCGGCTGACCCCCGGCTCGCTGGCCGAGCGCGTCCTCGGCGCGCCGCGCACGGTGGAGCGGTACCACTGCGCGTACGGGCTGAACGACGCCTACCTGGAGCGGCTGCGCGCGGGCGGCCTGCGGTTCAGCGGCGCGGACGACTCCGGGCAGCTGCGGATCCTGGAGCTGCCGGCCGAGGCGCACCCCTTCTTCCTGGCCTCGCTGTTCCAGCCCGAGCTGGCCGGCGACGGCACCCGGGCCCACCCGATGATCCGCGCCTTCGCCGCCGCCGCGGCCGACCGCGTCACGGTGTCACGGTGAAGAGCCGCTAGCGGCGGGCGGTGAGCCGCTCCCACACTTCGGCGACCCTGGGCGCCAGCTCCTCCAGCGGGCCGCTGTTGTCGATCACCAGGTCGGCGACGGCCAGCCGGTCGGCCCGGCTGGCCTGGGCCGCCATCCGGGCCCGGGCCTCCTGCTCGGTCATCCCGCGCAGCCGGACCAGTCGCTCGACCCGCACCTCGTCCGCCGCGTCGACCACGATCACCTCGTCGTACAGCGGCCCGAGCCCGTTCTCGGCGAGCAGCGGGACGTCGTGCACCACCACCGCGTCCGGCGCCGCCGCCGCCTCCAGCTCGGCGGAGCGCGCCCGGACCAGCGGGTGGACGATCGCGTTCAGCGCCCGCAGCCGCGCCGGGTCGGCGAAGACGATCGCGCCGAGCGCCGGCCGGTCCAGCGAGCCGTCCGCCGCGAGCACGCCCGCGCCGAACTCGGCGACCACGGCGTCGAGGCCCGAAGTACCGGGGGCGACCACCTCGCGGGCGATCACGTCGGAGTCCACGATCACCGCGCCGTGGGCGGCGAGCAGCCGCGACACCTCGCTCTTGCCCGCGCCGATGCCGCCCGTCAGTCCGATCTTCAGCATGGCGCCAGGCTACCGGCGGACCTCACCGCGCGGTCACCCCAGGTCGAGGCTCTCGCCCTCGCCCAGGGTGTGCAGCTCCGCGCCGGTGCCCGGGCCGCCGGGGCCGACCAGCCGGGTGTGCACGGCGAGGCCGGCCGGGCTGAGCACCGCGTCGTGCACCGGGACGGCCTGCCGCGGCCCGGCCTCGCGCACGTAGTCGACCAGCTCGCCGACCTTGGTCCACGGCGCGGCGATCGGCAGCAGCAGGGTGTCCACCGGCTGCGGCGGCACGGTCAGCGCGTCACCCGGGTGGAACAGCCGACCGTCGAAGAGGAAGCCGACGTTGCGCACCCGCGGGATGTCCGGGTGGATCACCGCGTGCCACTCGCCGTGCACCGAGACGCCGATCCCGCCGAGGTCGAAGGCGTCGTCCTCGCCGACCGCCGTCACCCGCCGGCCCACCCCCTCCAGCTGCCGGGCGACGTCCGGGTTGGTCCACACCCGCAGCGCCGGGTCCGCCTCCAGCGCCGCCCGCAGCCGGGCCTCCTCGAAGTGGTCGGCGTGCTCGTGGGTGATCAGCACGGCGTCCGCGCCCACCAGGGCCGCGGGATCGGTGAACATCCCGGGGTCGACGACGACGGTCGTCCCCTCGTGCTCCAGGCGTACGCAGGCATGTCCGAACTTGGTGATCCGCATGCCTCAGCACGGTACTCCGGAACCGTTACGGGGCGGTGCCGACCAGTTCCTTCGGAGCGGCGGGCCGCTGGACCGGCAGCGCCGCCGGCCCGATCTCCGGCAACTCGACGTGCTCGCTCAGCCCGAACCGGTCGTGCAGCCGGCGCAGCGGGGCCGGCGCCCACCAGTTGAACTCGCCGAACAGCTTCATCGCGGCGGGCACCAGCAGGCAGCGCACCACCGTGGCGTCGACCGCCACGGCGACCGCCAACGCGATGCCCATCTGCTTGACCATCAGCATGTCGCCGAGCGCGAACCCGGCGAAGACGATCACCATCAGCAGCGCCGCCGAGGTGATGATCCGACCGCTGCGCTGGACGCCCAGCTCCACCGACCGGGAACAGCTGTGACCCTTGTCCCGCAGTTCCTTGATCCGGGAGAGCAGGAAGACCTCGTAATCCATCGACAACCCGAAGGCGAAGGCGAACACCAGCACCGGGATGAAGGTCTCCAGTCCGCCGGTCGGGCTGAATCCGAGCAGTCCGCTGAACCAGCCGTCCTGGAAGACCAGGGTGAGCGCGCCGAGCGAGGCGCCCAGCGAGAGCAGGTTCATCAGCAGGGCCTTGACCGGCATCACCACCGAGCCGGTCATCAGGAAGAGCAGGATCAGTGTGCCGAGGGCCACCAGGCCGAGCGCGATCGGCCCGCGGGTGCGCAGTTCGTCCTGGAAGTCGACCACCGAGGCCGCCCCCCCGGTCACCTGGGTGGTGAGCCCGCCGCGGTCCGCGCGCAGTTCCTTGACGACCTGCTTCGCCTGCCCGCCCTGCGGGTCGCCGTGCACCAGCACGTCGATGGTGGAGACGGTGTCGCTCACCGGGGTGACGGCGCGCACGCCGCTGACGCCCGGCAGCTTGGCCACCACGTCGTCCGCGTAGGCCTGGGCGACGGCCGCACCGCTGTCCACCACCACGGTGATCGGAGCGGCCGAGGCCTGCGGGAAGCGCTGGTCGATCGTCTCGGCGACCTGCCGCCCGGCCGAGGAGGCGGGCAGCACGGCGGCACCGGAGTTGCGCATGTCGGCGTGCAGGAACGGCGCCCCCGCGGCCATCAGCAGCGCGGTGCAGGCGAGCACCACCGGCACGGCCCGCTTGCCGACCCGGCGCACCGTGCGGCTGAAGAAGCCGTCGTCGGGGACGGGCGCGGTGGGCGTCTTGATCCGGCTCCCGGCGAAGCCGAGCAGCGCCGGGACGAGGGTGAGCGCGGCGGCGACCGCGATCACCACCACGCTCACGCCGGCCGCGGAGACGGCGGCGAGCACCGGGCTGGTGAAGACGAACAGGCCGGAGAGGGCGACGGCCACGGTCAGGCCGGAGAAGGCGACGGTGCGACCGGCCGTGGCGGCGGTCCGCTCGACGGCGGCGGCGATCGGGGCGCCGTGGCCGCGTTCCTCGCGGAAACGTTGCACCATGAGCAGCGCGTAGTCGATCGACAGACCCAGGCCCAGCACGGTGGCGATCGGCAGCACGCTGGTGTCGATGTCCATGATCCGGCTGAAGCCGAACATGGCCAGCAGCGCTCCGCCGACCGAGGCGACGGCGCCGATCACCGGAAGACTCGCGGCGGCCAGGCCGCCGAAGACCAGGACCATCACGACCAGGGTCAGCGGCAGAGTGACGATCTCGCCGAAGCGGGTGTCCTTCTCGGTCTGCTTCTTGACCTCGTCCTGGAGCACCAGGTCCCCGCCGACGGTCACCTTCGCGCCGTCCGTCCCGACCTCGCCCTGAATGGCGGAAAGTCGCTGGGTGACGGCGGTGGTCTCGGCGGAGGTACTGGTGTCGGCCATCCGCACCGAGACCAGGCTCGCGTTGCCGTCGGCCGAGCGGAGCGCCGCCGCGCCCGGGCCGGGGCCGTAGGCGTCGGTGGCCGAGGAGACCCCGGGCAGGGCGGCGATCTCGGCGGTGGCCCGGGTGACGGCGTCCCGGACGGTGGTGTCGTCCACCGGTCGGCCGTCCACCACGGCGGTCACGGTGCCCTTGGCCGGATCGGCGGCGGTGACGACGGCGCTGCCGCGGTCCGCCTCGGAGGCGGAGGAGGAGGCGCCGGCCACCGAGCCCTCGAAGACCCGTCCGCCGATCAGCACGCCTATCACCAGCACGACCGCCCAGAAACCGAGCACCCAGCGACGCTGCCGGTAGCAGAACCGGCCGAGGGCGGCGAGGCGTCCGCCGACCTGCGGATCGACGGACGGGCGGGGGGAGGCAGCGGAGGACACGGCGGAGCGAAGGCTCATGTGCGGAGGGTGCCTAGCGTGCGGGGCCGGGTGAGCGACCCATCGGGCAACTCCTCCCAAGGTAGGCCTGAATTCCCGAATCACCCATAGGCATTGAATGAGCCCCTCATCACAAAAATCCCTCACATAAGGAATGAATAATGAAGGTCGAAAAACAATGAACCCCGCTCGGAAACCGAGCGGGGTTCATCGGTGACGCTATGCGCTAGTCACGCACCAGCGGGGCAGAGCCTCAGCTCTGGCCACCGGCCAGCTTCTCGCGCAGGGCGGCCAGGGCCTCGTCCGAGGCCAGGGCGCCGGAGCCCTCGTCGCTGCTGGACGAGTAGGAGCCACCGGCAGCGGCGGCGACGGCGTCGCCACCCTCGGCAGCGGCCTCCGCGTCGGCCTCGCGGCTCTTGATGACCTGGGCCTGGTGCTGCTCGAAGCGCGCCTGGGCCTCGGCGTACTGCCGCTCCCACTCCTCGCGCTGCTTCTCGTAGCCCGCCAGCCAGTCGTTGGCCTCGGGGTCGAAGCCCTCCGGGTAGATGTAGTTGCCCTGGTCGTCGTAGGACGCGGCCATGCCGTACAGGGTCGGGTCGAACTCGACCTCGGCCGGGTTGGCACCCAGCGCCTCGTTGGCCTGCTTCAGCGAGAGGCTGATGCGACGACGCTCGAGGTCGATGTCGATGACCTTGACGAAGATCTCGTCGCCGACCTGGACGACCTGCTCCGGGATCTCGACGTGGCGCTCGGCCAGCTCGGAGATGTGGACCAGACCCTCGATGCCCTCGTCCACGCGGACGAACGCACCGAACGGAACCAGCTTGGTGACCTTACCCGGAACGACCTGGCCGATCTGGTGGGTACGGGCGAACTGCTGCCACGGGTCCTCCTGGGTCGCCTTCAGCGACAGGGAGACACGCTCGCGGTCCATGTCGACGTCGAGAACCTCGACGGTGACCTCCTGGCCGACCTCGACAACCTCGGACGGGTGGTCGATGTGCTTCCAGGACAGCTCGGAGACGTGAACCAGGCCGTCGACGCCACCCAGGTCCACGAAGGCACCGAAGTTGACGATCGAGGAGACGACGCCGGAGCGCACCTGGCCCTTCTGCAGGGTGGTGAGGAAGGTCTGGCGGACCTCGCTCTGGGTCTGCTCCAGCCAGGCACGGCGGGACAGGACCACGTTGTTGCGGTTCTTGTCCAGCTCGATGATCTTGGCCTCGAGCTCCTTGCCCACGTAGGGCTGGAGGTCGCGGACGCGGCGCATCTCGACCAGCGACGCCGGCAGGAAGCCACGGAGGCCGATGTCGAGGATGAGACCACCCTTGACGACCTCGATGACGGTACCGGTGACGATGCCGTCCTCTTCCTTGATCTTCTCGATCGTGCCCCAGGCACGCTCGTACTGAGCGCGCTTCTTGGACAGGATGAGACGACCCTCCTTGTCCTCCTTCTGGAGAACCAGGGCCTCGATGTTGTCGCCGACGGCGACGACCTCGTGCGGGTCGACGTCGTGCTTGATCGAGAGCTCGCGGGACGGGATGACGCCCTCGGTCTTGTAACCGATGTCGAGGAGGACCTCGTCACGGTCGACCTTCACGATGACGCCCTCGACGATGTCGCCATCGTTGAAGTACTTGATGGTCTCGTCAATCGCGGCGAGGAAGGCCTCCGCGTCGCCGATGTCGTTGACCGCGACCTGCGGGGTGGTGCTGAGGGAGGAGTCGGTGGGGCTCGTCATTAGGAAAAGGGCTCCGGTACGGACATGAAGTCGTAGGTAATGCCACGCGGAGGGCCCGTATCGCTCCCACCGAAAGCCGGACAGCCAAGAACACGGAGCACCGGGGTTCCCGAGACAACGGGAGATCGGCGTCCGTCTTGCGACCGTGGGGTCTTCGACAGATGCGAGCGCGACCTGCTCCGTCCGAGGCGCGCAGGCCCGCAGCGCAACTTGTAGCATACGGGGACGGCCAGGCACGGTCAACGCCAAGAACGGCAAGACGGTGGAGCCCGGTATGGAACAGGCCATATCCTCCGATTGCGCACCTCAACGGGTGGCGGCCGCTGGGAGGACCTTCCCCGGATGCCACCGCCGGGACACCGGACCTCTCGGCCCGGTTCGCGGCAGCGGCGCTTCCGCAGACGACACCCTACGCGATGGGCCTAGCAACCGTGACCGGCACCCCCCTCCCCGACCCCATTGATCTTGACGAGGACGGCGACGACGCGGTAAGGCGCTCCGCCGGCACCGGCGAGAGCAGCCGCGCCAGCCGCCACTGGTGGGACCGCAACGCCGACGAATACCAGGACGAACACGGCGAGTTCCTCGGCGACGACCGGTTCACCTGGTGCCCCGAGGGCCTCGACGAGGCGGACGCCCGGCTGCTCGGCGAGGTCGCCGGCCGCACCGTCCTGGAGATCGGCGCCGGCGCCGCCCAGTGCTCGCGCTGGCTGGCCGGCCAGGGCGCCCACCCGGTCGCCCTGGACATCTCGCACCGCCAGCTCCAGCACTCGCTGCGGATCGACCTCGCCCGAGGCGCCGCCCCCGTCGCGGTCGTCCAGGCCGACGCCGCCGTGCTGCCGTTCGCCGACGCCTCCTTCGACCTCGCCTGCTCCGCCTACGGCGCCGTCCCGTTCAGCGCCGACACCACCGCGCTGATGCGCGAGGTCCACCGGGTGCTGCGGCCCGGCGGGCGCTGGGTCTTCTCGGTCACCCACCCGATCCGCTGGGCCTTCCCCGACGAGCCCGGCGTCGAGGGGCTCACCGCCGTCTCCTCCTACTTCGACCGCACCCCCTACGTCGAGCAGGACGAGCAGGGCCGGGCCACCTACGTCGAGCACCACCGCACCCTCGGCGACCGGGTCCGCGAACTCGTCGCCGCCGGCTTCCGGCTGGTCGACCTCGTCGAGCCCGAATGGCCCGAGGGCCACGAGCAGGACTGGGGCGGCTGGTCCCCGCTGCGCGGACGGCTCATCCCCGGCACCGCGATCTTCGTCGCCGAGCGGGGCTGACACCTTGCTGAACCCGGCCTGGCGCGAGCTGCCCGTCCGCACCGCCCTGCCCGCCCTGCACCGGGCCCTCGACGCCCACGGCACCGCCGTGCTCGCCGCCCCGCCCGGCACGGGGAAGACCACCCTGGTGCCGCTCGCCCTGGCCGGCCTGCTCGGTTCCGGACCTGTTCGCCGTGTCCTCGTCGCCGAACCGCGACGGCTCGCCGTCCGGGCCGCCGCCCGGCGGATGGCCTGGCTGCTCGGCTCCACGGTGGGCGCCGAGATCGGCTTCACCGTGCGCGGCGAGCGGCGCGTCGGCCCGGAGACCGTGGTCGAGGTGGTCACCACCGGTGTGCTGCTCCAGCGCCTCCAGCGCGACCAGGAGCTGACCGGCGTCGACGTGGTCGTCCTCGACGAGTGCCACGAGCGGCACCTGGACGCCGACACCGCGCTCGCCTTCCTGCTCGACGTGCGCGCCGCCCTGCGGCCCGAGCTGCGGATCGTCTGCGCCTCGGCCACCTCCGACACCGCGGCCTGGGCCGAGCTCCTCGGCGGCGCGCCGGTCGTCGAGGCGCACGGAGTCTCGCACCCGGTCGAGGTGGTCCGGGCGCCGCCCGCCCGGGCCGTGCGGCCCGCGCACGGCACCCGGGTGGACTTCGCGCTGCTCGACCACGTCGCCGCCACCGTCCGGCGGGCGCTCGCGGAGCGGGAGGGCGACGTGCTCTGCTTCCTGCCCGGCGTCGGCGAGATCGCCCGCGTCGCCGGGCAGCTCGCCGACGCGCCCGCCGAGGTCCTCCAGCTGCACGGGCGCGCCCCGCAGGCCGTCCAGGACGCCGCGCTCGCGCCGTCCGCCTCCCGCCGCGTCGTCCTGTCCACCTCCGTCGCCGAGTCCTCCCTCACCGTCCCCGGCGTCCGGATCGTGGTCGACGCCGGGCTGGCCCGCGAACCGCGCACCGACCATGCGCGCGGACTCGCCGCCCTGGTCACCGTGCGCGCCTCGCTGGCCGCCGCCCGCCAGCGGGCCGGCCGCGCCGGGCGCGAGGCCCCCGGCACCGTCTACCGGTGCTGGCACGAGGCCGAGGACGCCCTCGCGGCCCGCTTCCCCACCCCGGAGATCGCCCTCGCCGACCTGACGTCCTTCGCCCTCCAGGCCGCCTGCTGGGGCGACCCCGACGCCACCGGGCTCGCCCTGCCCGACCGGCCCCCAGCGGGCGCGATGGCCGCCGCCCGGCAGACCCTGCTCGCCCTCGGGGCCGTCTCCGCCGACGGCCGGGCGACGAAGCGAGGCGTGCGCCTCGCCCGTACCGGCCTGCACCCCCGGCTGGGACGGGCCCTGGTCGACGGGGCTCCCCTGGTCGGCGCCGACCGGGCCGCCGAGGTGGTCGCCCTGCTCTCCGAGGAACCCCCACGCACCCTCGGCGACGACCTCGCCGCCGTCCTGCGCACCGTCCGCACCTCTCGCGACCCGTACGCGGGCCGCTGGCGCGAGGAGACCCGCCGCCTGCGCCGCGCCTCCGGGTCCGAACCGTCCACCGGCCTCCCCGACTCCACGGCCGTCGGCCTGGTCGTCGCCCTGGCCTTCCCCGAACGCATCGCCCGCGCGCGGGTGGAGCGGCCCGCCCCCGGCGAGCGCAGCCCCTACCTGATGGCCTCGGGCACCGCCGCCGAACTCGCCCCGGGAACCGCGCTCGGCGCCCTGCCCTGGCTCGCCGTCGCGACGGCCGACCGCCCGGCCGGCTCCCCTTCCGCCCGGATCCTGCACGCCGCCGCCCTCGACGAGGACACCGCCCGGCAGGCCGGTGCGCCGCTCCTCACCACCCGCGCCGAAGTCCACTGGGACACCCGACGTGGCGAAGTCGTCTCCCGCCGGGTGGAATCCCTCGGTGCCATCGAACTCGCCGAGAAGCCCCTCACCAACCCCGACCGCGCCCTCGTCCGCGCCGCCCTCCTCGAAGGCCTCACCCGCGAGGGCATCAGCACCCTCCTGAGCTTCCCGTCCAACCTCCGCGAGCGCCTTGCGTTCCTCCACACCGCCATCGGAGCCCCCTGGCCCGACGTCTCCGACGAGGCGCTGCTCAACCGCGCCGACGAGTGGCTGGAACCCGAACTCTCCCGCGCCCGCCGCCGCTCCGACCTCGCCCGCATCGACACGACCTCCGCCCTCCAGCGCCTCCTCCCCTGGTCCACCGGCGAGGCCGGCCGCCTGGACGAACTAGCCCCCGAACGCATCACCGTGCCGTCCGGCTCGAAGATCCGCGTCGACTACACCACCGAACGCCCAGTACTGGCCGTCAAGTTGCAGGAACTCTTCGGCTGGAAGGCCGCCCCGGCCCTGGCCGGCGGACGAGTGCCACTCACCGTCCAACTGCTCTCCCCCGCCGGCCGCCCCGCCGCCATCACCGGTGACCTGGAAGGTTTCTGGCGCAACGGTTACCACGCCGTCCGCGCAGACCTCAGGGGCCGCTACCCCCGCCACCCCTGGCCCGAGGACCCGACCACGGCGGAGCCCACCAAGCGCACCAACGCCAGGAAGCAGTAGGCGAAAGGCCCCGCCACCCGCCGACCGGGTGGCGGAGCCTCACACAACCCGCCCGGTTCCGGTCAGGCCGTCCTCGCCATCGGTCGAGCACGGTCGTACAGGTCGCGTGCGTGCCGGTTGCCCTGGTAGGGCTTGATCATGGCCATCATCGAGCGGAAGCGATCATCAGCCCGACCGGACTGGATGGCCTGGTAGTCGTCGAGAGCCCGGTGCCAGTCCACACAGGCTTCTTCGAGTCGGCCGGCCTGCACCTTCCATTCTGCGAGCATGCCGGTCATCCGCACCCGGTTACGGACGTAGACGGAGTACCGCAGGCGGTCGGACGTCTCCATGGCGGCGATGGCGCCGGCCTTGTCGCCGAGTTCCCAGCGGACCTTGGCCTCGTGGTACGCCAGGGAGGACGGGTCGTAGGAGCCGAACGCCTTGGCCTTGGACTCGGCCTGCTCCATCGCGACCTCCGCTATCCCCAGGTGGTACAGGGCTCCGGCCTTGTCGCCGGTCTGGGCCGCAGAATGGGCCTGCTGTCCGGCGAGGAAGGCCCGCATCCGAGGGCCGGCCTGCGGTGAGGCGGCTGAGGCGGCGTCCGCGAACCGCGTGGCGGTACTGCCGAACAAGCTGCTGATCACCGGAGGTGCGGGCTTCATCGGCTCGCACTTCGCCAGGCGGCTGCTGCGGTGTGACCATGTGGCCCAGGCGACCGTGCTCGACGCCCTCACCTACGCCGGGAGCGTGGAGAACCTGGGCGAGGTATGACCGAGGGCGACGTCCACCACGTCGCCGCCACCCTCAAGCGCGCCACCGGGAACGGATGGTGAGGCGCGCGGCCGTCCTCGGGAAGGGGGCCCTCGCCGCGCACGCGTGCGACACGATCGCCGCTCTGACCGGCACCGTACTGGACACGGTGATCCCGAACGCGGTCGAGCCGGACTGGGACATGCGGCTGTCCGACTACGTCACCGAGCGCTGGCCGGCCACCCGCGTCCTACGCTCGGGCGACTGACGGGACCTGGAGCCGGGCCGCTGCGACCTGGTGTTCAGCGTTCTCTATGACAAACTCATCGGCCCTGAGCTTATCGACGCCACCGAACACATCATCAACTGCCATCCTGGCCGCCTGCCCGGCTACCGGGGCGTGCGGCCGGTCAACTGGGCGCTACGCAATCGCGAGAGATGTCTTCTTAAGGCAGGAGCGCTCTCACCGCGGTGTCCAGGCCCTGGATCTCGACGGCCACCGCCGTGGTGGCGGCCAGACCCTGCCCGGCCCGGGCCAGGTAGGCCAACACCTGCTCCCAGCGCCGCGCGGGTGCGGCGACCGCCTGCTCGAGGTCTTCCGCCGCTTGAACCCTGGCGGGGTCGGCGCTCCCCCGGAGCTGCTCGGCGAGCGCGAGCACCCGGCGGGCGAGGGCCTCCTCATCCACCGGCGTGGACATGGAGTGAACGGTGACCGAGGAGTGTTCACCGGCCGCCACCCCCGATCCGCTGAAGCTCACGTTGGCGTTGCCACTGATGTGGAGTCCACCGCTGATGCGCCGGTCCTCGGTCATCGGTCCTGCCCCCTTCCACCGGTCGACGCGAGGCCGACCCGGGTCATGATCCTGCTGGCGGCTCCGGCGGCCACCGGGGAGTCGACGAAGTTGACGGTGGCGTCGCCGGAGGCGAACACGCCGCCGTTGTAGATCACGTTCTGGCGTTCCCGGAGGTCGGAGATGTCCACCTGGTGGTCGGCCAGGAAGTCCGTGAGGGTGTCCAGGACGCGGCGTTCGACGATCTTGAGGTACATCTGACTGTCGATCTGCTGGAAGTACCGGTGGAACCGGGAATCGCTCGCCGTCTCCCGGAGGCTCAGCTTGGCACCGTAGTCGAACGCGCCGAGGGCGATCTGCCGGCGTTGCTTGCGGTACTTGTGCTTCTCGGTCAGCTGCCCCCAGACCATGAAGGCCAGCCTGAACGGGGCGGCCACCAGCCGGAACGGGGCGGCTCCGGCCGAGGACCGCAGGAGCGCAAACAGCTGCCACCCGGTAGGGCGGTCGAGCAGGTGGTCGACCTGGTGATGGCGGCGGTGGAGCGGCAGCAGCAGCGACATGGCACCCTCGACGAACAGCAGGTCCCGGGCGGGGCTCAGGGAGAAGCGGACCGTAGTGGTGGCCACCAGCTCGCTGTTCCACCCCGAGACCGAGGTCACCAGGTAGGGCCGGACCCGCCCGACGCCGTCGTCCCGCAGACGGTCGAGCACGGCCGGCTCCAGGGCGATCTGCGGCCGGTCCTCGGGCCGGGGAAGCAGCAGCGGGCGGAGCGCCGGGTCCAGGCCCTGCGCCAGGTCCGCCCCGCTGACGAAAACGCGCTCGGCGATTTCCACCCCGGGCAGTCCGAGGGTGGTGACCGCCGTCATCACCTCGGCGTCCAGGGCCTTCAGGGTGAAGGGGCGCACGTCGTCGTACTGCTTATCGGGCCGGTCCACCGGGACGGTGAAGTTCCAGTTGTTGAGCAGCCTCCCGTAGCCGACGAACGGCTCGTAGCCGGAGAAGACCGAGACATTCCCCTGTCGGTCCTCGGTGGCCAGCCGGCGCAGCACTTCCTCGTCCTGCAGCCGGACGTGCGGCGCCTGCGCGGGGTCGAACGTGGCCCGGCCCAGCTTGGGCCGGAGGACGCCGTAGAACGTGATCAGCTGTTCGACCAGCACGATCACCCAGGCCACGGCGAGGAGCGGGAAGGCGAGCGGCGGATGCGGGAACAGGAACGGATCCAGGAGAAACACGATGATCGACGCGAACTGGGAGAGGGGGTGGAAGCCGTGGGGGAAGGGTAGGGAGCCGTCGGAGAGGGGTTGGAAGACGAAGGCGCCCACCATCCCGATCATGGTCAGCGCGAGCAGCACCTGGGCGGTGGTCTGCCGGAAGCGCGCGGCGAGCGCGTAGCGCAGAACGCAGACCAGGTCGACGCCAGGCGAGGAGGCGATGGCCCGATGGGGCTCCTTGAGGACGGACTCGATGACCTTGTTGGCCAGGTTGCCCTCCGACTGCACGGCCGCGCAGAGATAGCGAGTGGCGTCCGATGCCGGATGCGGAGCCTGCTGATGCGCAACGGCGCCGTGCGGCGCGGTGCGGAACAGGCCGCTGTGGGCAGGCGCCGTCGTCCAACTGCTCGGTGTCGCGGATGCCCTGCCGGTGCTGCCGGTGACCGGGGCGGGCGGCGCGAAGATGGGGGCCATCGGAGGCGCCGGCTTACCGCCGGCCAGCAGGGTCGCCCCGGGCGGCGTAGATCTGAGGGCGGCGCCGCAGACGGCGCAGTCGACGGCGCAGTCGACGGCGGCCGCCGGGCAGACCGTGCCGCAGTGCGAACAGGTCCACAGGTCGAATGTGTTCATCCGGTCATCGCCGGTTCTCGTACGACCCGGAGGTCCTAGCGGGCCTGAGGGAAGGCCCCGGCCGGACGACGAGGTGTCGGGCGTGATGCATGCTCACAGCATGCATCCTGCCGGAGGTGATGGGGTGTCATATGGACTCGCTGTTACCAAAGCAAGTCATAACGGTAGATCAAATCACTTAAAAGACAATGCTGTTGGGCAATTCGCACGGGCTGATGCCACCGGTGGACCGCTCCCTACGAAGTGCTCCAGGTCGAAGGGCTCAGCGGGGCATCCCCCTCCCCCTCGCCACCTGAACACCACTCCTCGACCACCAGCGCTGCGCAGGAAGTCGATCCTCCCGACTTCCTGCGCACCTGTCCGGCCGTCCGTTCGGTACCACCGAGCCTTGACCGGTTGCCGCCGACGTCTGACCACGCCCCCGGAGGGCAACGCGACGGGCTCTCACGCACGGTTGTCGCGCTCACCTGGGAGGCACGTGTCCGACGGCGGTTCCCATACGAGTCCTTCCGCCTCCAAACTGTCGATGATCCACTTCCGGCCGGTCTCCCCAGCCGCTGCCCAGGTGTGTTCCATACGGCGACGCCGCTTCCGGCTGAGCCTCCACAGCCTCGTTCGCCCACGAGGCCATGCCAGGTTGTGCACCAGGTCTGCGAGCCACCCGATGCAGACGACATAGTCATCGCCCATCCACTGGTAGAAGGGCTGTCGCCGCCGAGCCATAGCGCGAATCTGAATCACGGCGATGTACATCAGGGCCGCGGCGGCCTCGTCATCGTCTACCGTCCTCACAGCCCGCCCCCCTCTCCTCCAGGCCGCCGAGTCCAACCCGGTCAGAAACCCGGTCAGACTGCCTGGGGCAGAAAACCAGCGGTCGTCAAAGCTCGGTGGCGAACGGCCAGGCTCACCGAGACTCCGCCATGTTCATCGAGGCGGGACAGCACCCACGTCCCGGTGGCGCCGGGCTCAGGCGGAGGCCCACCAGGTCGAGGGGGAGGCGACGGTGTAGCCCAGGGACTCGTAGAGCGGGCGGCCCAGTTTCGAGGCGGTGAGGGTGGCCGGGAGGTCCGTCAGGTGGGCGAGGGCGCCGAGCATGACGGCGCGGCCGACGCCGCGGGAGCGGAAGGCGGACGAGGTGGCGATCCAGTAGTGGCCGGCGACGCCGTCGGCCACGACGCTCACGCCGGCTCCCGCGGCCGCGCCGTCGACCGAGGCGACGAACACGTCCACGCCCGGCTGTTCGATCAGCGTCGGCGGGAAGAGCTCGCCGGGGTGGTGGGGCTCGAAGTTGTCCAGCGCGAAGCCCTCGATCACGATCCGCTCGGCCGCTTGAAGGTCCTCGGGCCGACGCGCCCGGGTCACGTCCAGTGCCGGGGCGTCGACGGGGCCGGGCAGGCGCAGCATGATCGGCATCTGCCAGGTGCGCATGCCCAGGTGGCTCAGGTCCGTCGAGCTGAACGGATCCTCGACGATCACCGGACCGGCGGCCCGGCGGACCAGTTCGCCCACCTCGGCCATCTCGCCCGGGTCGAGGTCGGGCTCCTGGATCAGGATCCGCCCGCCGGCTCGCTCGTCGCCGCGGACGGCGAGGAACCCGCGGCGCCGGATCACCTCGTGGCCCCGGGACACGCCGGTCGCGGTCCAGCAGGCGGCGGAGTTGCGGGCCTGGAGCGTCGGGGCCCCGGCCGGGGAGGTGGGCTGGTCGGTCGTCCCGGATTCCGTCGTCATCGGGCCCACGGTAGTACGAAATCGACTCCTTGACACGGGTTGATCAACTGCGGGCCGGCGCAGCGCACGGGCGCGCGACGCGCCGGCCCGGTGACGGCGGGGACCCGTCAGAGCGCGCTGACCCAGTACGGCTCGACGGTCATCCAGCCGTTGGCGCGGGCGCCGTTGAGGCGGCCGGTGCTGGTGCGGGCGAGGGTGTACCAGGACTCGACGTAGTCCGGGTCGTCGGTCCACCAGTTCGAGGGCAGCGCCGCCAGGACGGCGTTGACCAGCGGGATGTAGGCGCCCTGGTCGGCGATGGTGAGCAGGACGGCCGCCACCGCCTGGGCGAGCGCCAGGTAGTTGGTGTCGCCGTCGTCCTCCATCAGGACGACGTCGGCCAGGTTGTACTTGTAGTTCGACCAGTTCACCAGGATCTGGTTCGGGTAGTAGACCGTGTGGTCGTACTGGAGGTACGGCATGGCGACCGAGTCGACCCGGACCTTGCCGTCCTGGCCGAAGCCGGACACCAGGCTGAACATCTCGGCGGCGCCCTTGAACCAGGGCTCCTCGTCGTCGTTCACCTCGATCGAGGTGATCTTGGTGCCCCACCAGCCGGCGGCCTGCGCGGTGGTGGGGGCCTGGGCCGCGGGAGCGATGCCGCGGGTGGCCAACTCCCGCTGGAGCACGGCGATCCCGGCCGTCAGCGCCTTGGCGGTGTCGATGTCGACCAGGTAGACCGGGCGGGTGGGCAGGGTGGCGGCGGCCAGGGCGCGGGCCCGGCCGGCGGTGTCGTAGGCGCGGACGGTGCGGGCGTGCTCGTCGGTGCCGGCGGTGGCCACCAGCGGCGCGGCGCCGGCGTCCAGGGCGGCCCGCATCGACGGGTCGGCCAGCTGGACCCGCAGCAGCGGCCCGAGGTCGGCGCCGAGGCCCTTGGCGGCGGCTATGCCGAGGTCCGCGCGGGTGGTGGCGGCGGCGAGCCCGCGGGCGGTCGCGCCGGACAGGCCGGCGGCCAGCGGGGCGAGTTCGGCCCCGGCGGGCGCGGCGGCGGTCGCCGAGCGCAGCCGCTCGCGCAGGGCGGGGTCGGCGAGGGAGGCGGCCAGGGTGCGGGCGACCTCGTCCTCGATCGCGGTCACCTGGGAGGCGGCGGGGATCGGGGCCGGGGCCGGGGTGGCCACGGCCTGGCCCGCGCCGAGCGCGAGCAGGGGCAGGGCCGTGAGCGCGACGACGGCACGTCGCACGCGGGAGTGGGACATGAGGGACTCCAGGCTCGTCGGGGTGAGGCGTCGGAGCATCGGTGCGGACGGTTCCGGCGCCGCACTCGCACGCGACGGCGCCATGACAAGTGAAGAGGTTCCCCGACGCCGGTTCAACCCCCGTCGGCGCACCGGCCCTTCCGTTCACCGTGAAAACGCCTGCGGGCGTGGATCCGGCCGGATCCACGCCCGCAGGCGTTCACTGACGGCGCCTCAGTGCGCGGCGGCCTCCCAGTCGGCACCCACGCCGACCGAGACGTCCAGCGGGGCGCGCAGCGGGTAGGCGCCGGCCATCTGCTCGCGGACGATCGCCTCGACCGGCCCGCGCTCGCCCGGCGCCAGCTCCAGCACGATTTCGTCGTGCACCTGGAGCAGCATCCGGGAGGTGAGCCCGGCCGTGCGCAGCGCCTCGTCGACCCTCAGCATGGCGATCTTGACGATGTCGGCGGCCGAGCCCTGGATCGGGGCGTTGAGCGCCATCCGCTCGGCCATCTCGCGGCGCTGGCGGTTGTCGCTGTTGAGGTCCGGCAGGTAGCGGCGGCGGCCGAGCAGGGTCTCGGTGTAGCCGGTGGCGCGGGCCTCCTCGACGACCCGGTGCAGGTAGTCCCGCACGCCGCCGAACCGCTCGAAGTAGGTGTCCATCAGGCCCTGGGCCTCGGCGGGCTTGATGCCGAGCTGCTGGGAGAGCCCGTACGCGGAGAGGCCGTAGGCCAGGCCGTAGGACATCGCCTTGATCTTGCGGCGCATCTCGGCGTCGACGGCGTCGCGCGGCACCTCGAAGACCTGGGAGGCGACGGTGGTGTGGAGGTCCTCGCCGCTGGCGAAGGCCTCGGTCAGCGCCTCGTCCTCGGAGAGGTGGGCCATGATCCGCAGCTCGATCTGCGAGTAGTCGGCGGTGAGCAGCGACTCGTAGCCCTCGCCGACGACGAAGGCGCGGCGGATCATCCGGCCCTCCTCGGTGCGGACCGGGATGTTCTGCAGGTTGGGGTCCTGCGAGGAGAGCCGGCCGGTGGCGGCGACCATCTGGTTGAAGGTGGTGTGGATGCGCCCGGCCGGGGAGACGGTCTTGAGCAGGCCCTCGACGGTGGTGCGCAGCTTGGCCTGGTCGCGGTGGCGCAGCAGGATGACCGGCAGCTCGTTGTCGGTCTGGGTGGCGAGCCAGGTGAGCGCGTCGGCGTCGGTGGTCCAGCCGGTCTTGATCTTCTTGGTCTTCGGCAGGGCGAGCTCGCCGAAGAGGATCTCCTGGAGCTGCTTGGGCGAGCCGAGGTTGAACTCGTGGCCGGCCGCGGCGTGCGCCTCCTCCACCACGCGCTGGATCTCGGCGGCGAACTGGGCCTCCAGGCCGGTGAGCCAGTCGCGGTCGGCGGCGATGCCGGTGCGCTCCATGCGGGCGAGCAGGGCGGCGATCGGCAGCTCCATGTCGCGCAGCAGCTCGGTGGCGCCGGCTTCGGAGAGGCGGGTGTCGAAGAGCGCGGCGAGGTCGAGCACGGCGCGGGCCTGGAGCATCAGCGCCTGGGCGTGCGCGGCCGGGTCCTCCTCCGGGGCGTCGAAGGCGAGCTGGCCGGACTCGGCGGCCGGGGCCGGGGCGAGCGAGCGGCCCAGGTACTCCTCGGCGAGCACCTCCAGGGTGAAGGTGCGGCGGCCGGGCTTCTCCAGATAGGCGGCGAGCGCGGTGTCGGCGACGACGCCCTCGACGGTCCAGCCGCGCTCGGCGAAGGCGCGCATGACCTGCTTGGCGATGTGCAGGGCCTTGGGCGCGGCCGGGTCGGTCAGCCAGTCGGCGAAGGCGCGCTCGTCCTCCTCGGCGAGCAGCGCCGGGTCGAACCAGGCGGCCGTCTCCCCCGCGGCCAGCGCGACCTCGGTGACCTCGCCGCTGCCGAGCGCCCACTGGTACACGGCGGCCAGCGCGACCGGGGACTTCCCGCCGGCGTGCTCGCGCAGCCAGGCGGCGAGGGTGCCGGGGTCGGTGAGCAGTTCGCCGTCGACCTCGACGCCGGGGGCGAGCTCGGGGGCCTCCGGCTCGGCGGCGGCCGGGTCGATGCCGAAGACCCGGTCGCGGAAGTTGGCGTTGCGGAACTCCAGCGACTCCATCAGCGCGCCGACGGCCGGGGCGTCGAACGGCGCGCGGGCCAGGTCGCCGACGCCGAGCGGGAGTTCGACGTCACGGACCAGCTCGGTGAGGACGCGGTTGCGCTTGACCGAGTCGAGGTGCTCGCGCAGCTTCTCGCCGATCTTGCCCTTGACCTCGTCGGCGCGGGCGACCAGCTCGTCGAAGGAGCCGAACTGGTTGACCCACTTGGCGGCGGTCTTCTCGCCGACGCCCGGGATGCCGGGCAGGTTGTCGGACGGGTCGCCGCGCAGCGCGGCGAGGTCCGGGTACTGGCGGGGGGTGACGCCGTACTTCTCGGCGACCTTCTCCGGGGTGTAGCGGGTGAGCTCGGAGACGCCCTTGGTCGGGTAGAGCACGGTGATGTGCTCGGTGACCAGCTGCAGGGAGTCGCGGTCGCCGGTGACGATGTCGACGTCGAAGCCGGCCGCCTCGGCGGCGGTGGCCAGGGTGGCGATGATGTCGTCGGCCTCGAAGCCCTCGGCGGTCAGCCGCGGCACGTGCATGGCGTCGAGCAGCTCGCCGATCAGGCCGACCTGGCTGCGGAACTCGTCCGGGGTCTTGGCCCGGTTGGCCTTGTAGTCGGGGAACTCGACCGAACGGAAGGTCTGGCGGGAGAGGTCGAAGGCGACCGCGAGGTGGGTGGGCGCCTCGTCCCGGACGGTGTTGGCGAGCATCGAGGCGAAGCCGTACACCGCGTTGGTGGGCTGGCCGGTGGAGGTGTTGAAGTTCTCCACGGGCAGTGCGTAGAACGCCCGGTAGGCCATGGAGTGCCCGTCGAGCAGCATCAGGCGGGGCCGCGACCCGGCTCCGCCGCCACCCGCCGCGCCCTTGTCCGTACTCTGCGTAGCCACGTCAACGTCCGTTCCTGCCGATTCCACTACCGGCCACCGATCCTAGGGCCCGCCACCGACAAAAGGGGCACGCCCGGGGTGGACGCCCCTCGGGTGCGCTCGTGTCCCGGCCGCCACACCGGACATCTCCCGTCACCATCTCTACCGCCGAGTAGGACGGTCGTACGATCACAGGCAGCACGACGACGTGACCCCCGAGCGGCAGGAGCCCCCCATGACCGACCCGGCCACCGACCCGGCCACCGCCACCGCCACCTCCGGCGCGGCGCCCGGCGCGACCCCCGACGGCGGCGTCCAGGCCCCCTTCCTCGACGTCTCGCCGGAGATGCTGGAGCACTTCGCCCGGCTCGGCGTGGACCCGGCCGCCTTCTCCGGCGGGCGGCTCGGCGAGAAGCTGGGCATCCGGATCGTCGAGGCCTCCGGCGACCGGGTGGTCGGCACCATGCCGGTGGACGGCAACCAGCAGCCGTACGGCCTGCTGCACGGCGGCGCCTCGGCGGCGCTGGCCGAGACGCTGGGCTCGGTCGGCGCGATGCTGCACGCCGGCCCGGGCCGGTACGCGGTGGGCGTGGACCTGAACGCCACCCACCACCGCTCGGCCACCTCCGGCCTGGTCACCGGTGTGGCGACCGCGGTCTTCAAGGGCCGCACGGCCGCCACCTACGAGATCGCGATCACCGACGACACCGGCAAGCGGGTCACCAGCTGCCGCCTCACCTGCATGCTGCGCGACCTCTGAGCCGATTCTTCGTCAAATCCCTTGCCCGCCCCCTTGTTTGACCTTCGACCGCCCTGGGCAGTCGTTGGTCTGGACAAGGGGGCGGTGTCATGTCCAGGCATTTTCGCCGATGTAACACTGCGTAACAAGTAGGACATCCAAGCAACTCAGAGTTTCGGGGGCCGAAACAGAGAACAGCAGTCCGCCGGACCCGCCTCTGTCCGATATTCGAACATCCATGCCCGCCACCAGCACCATGAACACCACTGTCCGATTACCGGCGAGGCCAGGAGTCACCTGCCCTTCTACGCCTTACATAGGGCGAGTTGAGAACAGAACCCCTGGCAGCGAAGGATCGGTCGAACCAGAACGACCACATAGTGAGACGGCTTCTCTGTGTGCTCATAACAAGAGAATCACAGCCTCGCCGCATCACTGCCCGAGCCGCCGACCGACATCTAGAGTCACGGCCAGTCACCGCGCCATCCGGAATGGGCCAGACCCATCGCGCATCCAGGCTCCCGCCGTTCAGGCGCGGCGCCCTCCTGAACCGAAGGGGACCCTCGTGCGTCATCGTTCAGCAGTTGTCGTGAGCATTGCCGTGATCGGCGCCCTCACCCTCACCGCATGCGGCTCCCGCGACGACAAGAAGTCCGGGGACGACGCCAAGGGCAAGGAGACCACCGTCTTCATCGGCGTCGACGCCCCGCTCACCGGCGACCTCTCCGCCCTCGGCCTCGGCATCCGCAACTCCGTGGACCTCGCGATCCGGCAGGCCAACGAGAAGCACGAGGTCCCTGGCATCAAGTTCGAGCTCAAGGCCCTCGACGACACCGGCAAGCCCGGCCCCGGCCAGCAGAACGCCACCCAGCTGGTCGGCGACAAGGACGTCATCGGCGTCGTCGGCCCGCTCAACTCCAGTGTCGCGCAGTCGATGCAGCAGATCTTCAACGACGCCAAGCTCGTCCAGATCTCCCCCGCCAACACCGGCGTCGCCCTCAGCCAGGGCGAGAAGTGGGCCAGCGGCGTCAAGGCCCGCCCGTTCGAGACCTACTTCCGCACCGCCACCACCGACGCCGTCCAGGGCCCCTTCGCCGCCGACTACCTGGTCAAGGACGCCAAGAAGACCAAGGTCTTCATCATCGACGACCAGAAGACCTACGGCGCCGGCCTCGCCGCCACCTTCAAGGGCCAGTTCCTCAAGAACGGCGGCCAGATCGCCGGCGAGGAGCACGTCAACCCCGACGACCGCGACTTCGCCGCCGTCGTCACCAAGGTCAAGTCCTCCGGCGCCGACGCCGTCTACTACGGCGGCGAGTACCCCGCGGCCGGCCCGCTCTCCCTCCAGCTCAAGGACGCCGGCGTCACCGTCCCGCTGATGGGCGGCGACGGCATCCAGAGCGGCGACTTCATCAAGCTCAACCCCAAGGGCCAGGGCGACCTCGCCACCGCCGTCGGCCTGCCCGTCGAACAGCTGCCCACCGCGGCCAAGTTCATCGCCGACTACAAGGCCGCCGGCTTCAAGGACGCCTACGAGACCTACGGCGGCTACTCCTACGACAGCGCCTGGGCCATCATCCAGGGCGTCAAGGCCGTCGCCGCCGCCAACAAGGACAAGCTCCCCGCCGACGCCCGCGCCGCCGTCGTCAAGGCCGTCCAGAAGGTCTCCTTCGAAGGCGTCACCGGCAAGGTCTCCTTCGACGAGTTCGGCGACACCACCAACAAGCAGCTCACCGTCTACACCGTCAAGGACGGCAAGTGGGCCGTGGAGAAGTCCGGCACCTTCGCCGGCTGACCCCCCAGCGGCTGAACCCCAGCGACTGAACCCCGACGGCGCCGACCCGACCCGACGCCACGTCAGGCGCACCACAGCACACCGGAGTTGAACGCGCGGGGGCACCACGAGTGCCCCCGCGCACCCGCATCCACCACCCACGGACACCCCACACGCACAACGGAGGCCCAGCGGTGCACGACCTACCGCAGCAGCTGGCCAACGGCCTGATCCTCGGCGCCCTCTACGGGCTCGTCGCGATCGGCTACACGATGGTCTACGGCATCGTCCAGCTCATCAACTTCGCCCACGGCGAGATCGTCATGGTCGGCGGCTTCGGCGCCCTGACCGCCTACCTCGCCCTCCCCGGCGGCACCACCCTGTGGCTGGCCCTACCGCTGATGCTGGTCGCCGGCATCCTGGTCTCCACCCTCACCGCCGTCGCCGCCGAACGCTTCGCCTACCGGCCCCTGCGCACGGCACCACGGCTCGCCCCGCTGATCACCGCGATCGGCCTGTCCATCACACTGCAGCAGCTGGTCTTCGCCTTCTACCCCGACGCCAAGAAGGCCCGGGTCTTCCCGAAGATCCCCGGCGACCCCTTCGAGATCGGCTCCGTCGCCATCCAGCGCAGCGACCTCTTCCTGATCATCGCCGCCCCCCTCTGCATGATCGCCCTCGGCTGGTTCGTCACCCGCACCCGCTCCGGCCGCGCCATGCAGGCCACCAGCCAGGACCCCGACACCGCCAAGCTCATGGGCATCGACACCGACCGGATCATCGTCATGGCCTTCGCCATCGGCGCCGCCTTCGCCGCCGTCGCCGCCGTCGCCTACGGCCTGCGCAGCGGCCAGGTCGACTTCCGGATGGGCTTCCTGCTCGGCCTCAAGGCCTTCACCGCCGCCGTCCTCGGCGGCATCGGCAACATCTACGGCGCCATGCTCGGCGGCATCACCCTCGGCCTCGCCGAGGCCCTCGCCACCGGCTACATCCAGCACCTGCCCGGCATGCACCTCTTCGGAGGCGGCGCCTGGAAGGACGTCTGGGCGTTCGTACTCCTCATCGTCGTCCTGCTCGTCCGGCCCCAGGGCCTGCTCGGCGAGCGCGTCGCGGACAGGGCGTGAGCACCATGACCACCACCAGCACCGAAACCACCCCGGTCATCCCCCTCCCCGGCCGCACCGCCGCCCTGCTCACCGGCGCCGGCGCCCTCGCCGTCACCGGCTCCGCCCTGACGGCCTGGACCTGGACCTCCGACTACCCCGGCGACCTCACCTACTACGGCTCCCCCGCCGGCCTCCAGTGGCTCGCCCTCACCGCCGGACTGATCACCCTCCTGCTGCTGCTCGCCACCCAGGGCGTGCCCGGCCTGCGCTGGGCCGCCCCCCGGCACAGCCACAACGCCGTCCTGTTCGCCGCCACCGGCGCCCTCGCCGTCGGCTGGTTCTCCGCCCTGTCCATCGCGAGCGACCTCGGCGGCCTCGCCAACCTCGAACCCGGCGGCTGGGTCCTCGCCGCCGGCTCCCTGCTCGCCGTCACCGGCGCCCTCGGGCTGCCGCTCGACCGCCGCACCGCCGTCCCGCTGCGCATCCTCGACCGACGGCTCTTCCTGCTCGTCCCGATCGCCCCCGCCGTCTGGTTCGCCACCCACGCGATCCCCGACGACAAGCCGGTCGCGCCCGTCCTCACCGCGCTCGCGGGCGGCCTCGCCCTCGCCGCCGGCGCCGTGCTGCTCGTCCAGCTCGGCCTCCTCGCCAACACCTGGCTGCGGCTCGGCACCGTCCAGCGCCCGCTGCCCGCCCCCCGCGAACTGCCCTCCTGGGCCGAGGTCGGCCTCATCGTCGCCGCCTTCGCCGCCGGCCTGTTCGCCATCACCTTCGGCATCGACACCGAGTACGGCGAACTCTTCACCGGCTACCTGCTGCTCGCCGCCTCCGTGGTCGCCGCACTCGGCCGCTCCGGCCTGCTCGCCCGGCTGCGCGCGCTGACCGTCAAGTACCAGACCGTCACCACCGGCGCCGCCTTCGCCGCCGCCGCCAGCTTCCCCTTCACCCAGACCAGCGACCAGTACACCTCGGTCGCCACCAACATCCTGATCTTCGCCACCGTCGCCCTCGGCCTGAACATCGTCGTCGGCCTCGCCGGCCTGCTCGACCTCGGCTACGTCGCCTTCCTCGGCGTCGGCGCCTACAGCGCCGCCCTGGTCTCCGGCTCCCCCGCCTCGCCGATCCACGTCCAGTTCCCGTTCTGGGCCGCCGTGCTCACCGGCGCCGTCGTCTCCATGGTCTTCGGCGTCGTCATCGGCGCCCCCACCCTGCGACTGCGCGGCGACTACCTCGCCATCGTCACCCTCGGCTTCGGCGAGATCTTCCGCATCACCATGCTCAACCTCAACGGCACCACCGGCCCCAAGATCACCAACGGCTCCAACGGCATCCCCCGGATCCCCGACCTCCAGATCCTCGGCTGGGACCTCGGCAAGCCCACCACGGTCTTCGGCGTCGAACTCGGCCGGTTCTCCAACTACTACCTGCTGATGCTGCTCGTCACCGCCCTCGTCGTGCTGGTCTTCGCCCGGGTCGGCAACTCCCGCATCGGCCGCGCCTGGGTCGCCATCCGCGAGGACGAGACCGCCGCCGAGGCCATGGGCATCAACGGCTTCCGCCTCAAGCTCCTCGCCTTCGCCCTCGGCGCCTGCCTCGCCGGCCTCGCCGGCACCGTCCAGGCGCACGTGAGCTACACCGTCACCCCCGACCAGTACACCTTCGCCGAAGCCCTCCCGCCCAACTCCGCCTTCCTGCTCGCCGCCGTCATCCTCGGCGGCATGGGCACCATCAGCGGCCCGCTGGCCGGCGCCACTCTCCTCTTCCTCATCCCGAAGAAGCTGGAATTCCTCGCCGACTACCAGCTGCTCGCCTTCGGCATCGCCCTCATCGTCCTCATGCGCGTCCGCCCCGAGGGCCTCATCCCCAACCGGCGCCGGCAGCTGGAGTTCCACGAGGCCGCCATCCCCGCGCAGCCCACCGGCGACGGCGTCGCCCTCACCAAGGCAGGGGCGTGACCCCCGATGACCACCACCAACGCCCCCGCACCCGCCGCCCCCTCGGCCGGCACCGACGGCCCCCTGCTCGACGTCTCCGGCGTCACCATGCGCTTCGGCGGCCTCACCGCCGTCAACGACGTCTCGCTCACCGTCGGCCGCGGCGAGATCATCGGCCTGATCGGCCCCAACGGCGCCGGCAAGACCACCTTCTTCAACTGCCTCACCGGCCTCTACGTCCCCACCGAGGGCACCGTCACCTACCAGGGCACCGTCCTGCCGCCCAAACCCCACCTCGTCACCCAGGCCGGCATCGCCCGCACCTTCCAGAACATCCGGCTCTTCGCCAACATGACCGTCCTGGAGAACGTCCAGGTCGGCCGGCACAGCCGGATACGCCAGGGCCTGCTCTCCGCCGTCCTGCGCGGCCGCGGCTTCCACCGCTCCGAGGCCGAGAGCCGCGACAAGGCCATGGAACTCCTGGAGTTCACCGGCCTCGCCGGCAAAGCCGACCACCTCGCCCGCAACCTCCCCTACGGCGAGCAGCGCAAGCTGGAGATCGCCCGCGCCCTCGCCTCCGACCCCGGCCTGCTGCTGCTCGACGAGCCCACCGCCGGCATGAACCCGCAGGAGACCCGCGCCGCCGAGGAACTCGTCTTCGCCATCCGCGACCGGGGCGTCTCCGTCCTCGTCATCGAGCACGACATGCGGTTCATCTTCAACCTCTGCGACCGCACCGCCGTGCTCGTCCAGGGCCGGAAGATCGTCGAGGGCGACCGCGAGACCGTCCAGAACGACGAACGCGTCATCACCGCCTACCTCGGCGCCCCGCTCGAAGGCGCCCCGCTCGAAGGCACCGCCCCCGTTACGGAGACCGACCAGTGACCGCACTCCTCGAGGTCCAGGACCTCCGCGTCGCCTACGGCAAGATCGAGGCCGTCAAGGGCATCAGCTTCACCGTCAACCAGGGCGAGGTCACCACCCTGATCGGCACCAACGGCGCCGGCAAGACCACCACCCTGCGCACCCTCTCCGGCCTGCTCAAGCCCACCGCCGGCAGCATCACCTTCGACGGGCAGGACCTCACCGCCGTCCCCGCCCACAAGATCGTCGCCCTCGGCCTCGCCCACTCCCCCGAGGGCAGGCACATCTTCCCGCGCATGACCATCGAGGAGAACCTCCTCCTCGGCGCCTTCCTGCGCAGCGACACCGACGCCGTCACCAAGGACGTCGAACGCGCCTACGGCCTCTTCCCCATCCTCGGCGAACGCCGCAAGCAGGCCGCCGGCACGCTCTCCGGCGGCGAGCAGCAGATGCTCGCCATGGGACGGGCCCTGATGTCCCGGCCCAAGCTGCTGATGCTCGACGAGCCCTCGATGGGCCTCTCTCCGCTGATGATGCAGAAGATCATGGCGACCATCGTCGAACTCAAGGCCGACGGCACCACCATCCTGCTGGTCGAACAGAACGCCCAGGCCGCGCTCTCCCTCTCCGACCGCGGCTACGTCATGGAGACCGGCACCATCGTCCTCCAGGGCACCGGCGCCGACCTGCTGCACGACGAGTCGGTGCGCAAGGCCTACCTCGGCGAGGACTGACCCCGCCACGACGAAGGGCCCGGCACGCGTGTGCCGGGCCCTTCCCCATCGCTACTCCGCCGAACCCTCGGCCTCCTCGGCCTTCTTCCGGTCCTGCGCGGCGCCCTCCTCGATGACCGCCTCGGCCACCGCCGCCATCGTCATCCGGCGGTCCATCGACGTCTTCTGGATCCACCGGAACGCGGCCGGCTCGTTCAGCCCGAACTTGGTCTGCAGCACGCTCTTCGCGCGGTCCACCAGCTTCCGGGTCTCCAGCCGCTGGGTGAGATCCGCGATCTCCTCCTCCAGCGTCCGCATCTCCGTGTACCGGGACACCGCCATCTCGATCGCGGGCACCAGGTCGCTCTTGGAGAACGGCTTGACGATGTACGCCATCGCCCCCGCGTCCCGCGCCCGGTCCACCAGCTCCCGCTGCGAGAACGCGGTCAGCATCAGCACCGGCGCCAGGTGCTGCTCATGGATCTGCTCGGCCGCGGACAACCCGTCCAGCACCGGCATCTTCACGTCCAGGATCGCCAGATCCGGCTTCAGCTCCTGCACCAACCGGACCGCCGTGGCTCCGTCCCCGGCCTCCCCGACGACGGTGTACCCCTCCTCCTCCAGCATCTCCTTCAGATCGAGACGGATCAGCGCCTCGTCCTCGGCGATCACAATCCGGGTGATCTGGGGCGAATCGGTCTCAAGCGGCTCAGCCTGCTCGTCGGCGGTGCTCACGGGGCTCCTCGTTCCGGCGGGGTACTGCATGCACGAGGGTACCCAGACACGGTATGTTTGAGTTCAAGCAGGGTCGGGGGCAACCTTCGAATCTGTGGATGCCCCGGTAGCCCAGAGGTTAGAGGCAATGGTCTCAAACACCATCCAGCGTGGGTTCGAATCCCACCCGGGGTACTTTTCCTTCGATTCGAAAGCCACTTAGGGCAACCTAATAGTTGGCGATCTTCATTCGTTCGGGTGGAAACCATTCCGTTCGCCCGCACGTTCGGCTCAGGGGATTCGAAGATCACCCGTATGGCCGTTCGATCCACTCGCGAAGAAGCCGTCCACCTTCTGCGCCAGGGCATCCGCAACTGCGAAGTCGCCCGCCGCCTCGGAGTCCCCTCGGGCACCATCGGGGCCTGGAAGCACCATGATCTCGCCAGGCGCGGCAAGCTCCCCGGCCGCAAGCGCTCCGCCTGCGTGCACTGCCACGGCGACCGGCTGGACCGCCCCGCCTACGCCTATCTCCTGGGCCTCTACCTCGGGGACGGCTACATCCTCCTGCCCAACGAATGCCGCAGCACCCAGAGTCTTCAGATCACGTGCGACGAGAAGTGGCCGGGCATCATCGACTCCGCCGAGCAGGCCATGCGCCAGGTGCTCCCGAACAACACGCCCTGCCGGGTCCGACGCACCGGCTGCCGCGACGTCAAGGTCTACTCGAATCACCTGACCTGCTACTTCCCCCAGCACGGCCCCGGCAGGAAGCACGAGCGCACCATAGCCCTGGAGCCCTGGCAGCAGGAGATCGTCGACGCCCACCCCTGGGAGTTCCTGCGCGGCCTGATCCACTCCGACGGCTGCCGGATCACCAACTGGACGACCCGCACCGTCGGCGGCGTCCAGAAGCGCTACGAGTACCCGCGCTACTTCTTCACCAACACCTCGACCGACATCATCCGCCTCTTCACCGACACGCTCGACGCCGTCGGCGTGCAGTGGAAGGCCTCGGTCCCCCGGCCGACCGGCCAGGTCAACGTCTCCGTCGCCCGCAAGGAGTCCGTGGCGTTGATGGACGCCCACATCGGCCCCAAGTACTGACTTCTCAGCCCGCCCGGTCCAGGGGCTCCAATTCCACGGTGAGGCGCATGCCGAGGGCCGAGGCGAGGGCGGCATTCCCCGACACGGGGGATGCCGCCCTCGCACAAGCACTCCGGGGTCGGTCAGTCGTCCAGGGTGCCGACGTGGTGGACGCGGACGAGGTTGGTGGAGCCGGCGAGGCCGGGCGGGGAGCCCGCGGTGATGACGACGATGTCGCCCTTGCGGCAGCGGCCGAGGGAGAGCAGGGCGGCGTCGACCTGCTCGACCATCTCGTCGGTGGTGGGGGCGAAGGGGCCGAGGAAGGTCTCCACGCCCCAGGTGAGGGCGAGTTGGCTGCGGACGGCCGGTTCGTAGGTGAAGGCGAGGACAGGGATCGGCGAGCGGTAGCGGGCCAGCCGGCGGGCGGTGTCGCCGGACTGGGTGAAGGCGACCAGGTACTTGGCGTGCAGGAAGTCGCCGATCTCCGCGGCCGCCCGGGCGACGGCGCCGCCCTGGGTGCGGGGCTTGTTGCTCGGGGTGAGCGGGGACAGCCCGTCGGCGAGGATGTCCTGCTCGGCGGCCTCGATGATCCGCCCCATCGTGCGGACCGTCTCGGACGGGTACTTCCCGACCGAGGTCTCGCCGGAGAGCATCACCGCGTCGGTGCCGTCGAGGACGGCGTTGGCGACGTCGGAGGCCTCGGCGCGGGTGGGCCGGGAGGAGTTGATCATCGAGTCGAGCATCTGGGTCGCCACGATGACCGGCTTGGCGTTCCGCCGGGCGAGCGCGACGGCCCGCTTCTGGACCATCGGCACCTCCTCCAGCGGCATCTCGACGCCCAGGTCGCCGCGGGCCACCATGATGCCGTCGAAGCGGTCGACGATGGAGTCGAGGTTCTGCACCGCCTGCGGCTTCTCGATCTTGGCGATGACCGGGACCCGGCGCCCCTCCTCGTCCATCACCCGGTGGACGTCCTCGACGTCCCGCCCGGTGCGGACGAAGGAGAGCGCGACCAGGTCGACCCCGGCCCGCAGGGCCCAGCGCAGGTCGGCGACGTCCTTCTCGCTGAGCGCGGGCACCGAGACGGCGACCCCGGGGAGGTTGAGGCCCTTGTGGTCGGAGACCAGGCCGCCCTCGACGACGACGCAGCGGACCCGCGGTCCGGCCACCTCGACGACCTCCAGGGTGACCCGCCCGTCGTCGACGAGGATCAGCTCGCCGACGGTGACGTCCCCGGCGAGGCCGGGGTAGGTGGTGCCGCAGCCGTTCTGGTCTCCGTCGACGCCATTGTCGGTGGAGATGGTGAACTCGTCGCCGCGTTCGAGAAGTACCGGACCCTCGGCGAAGGTGCCGAGGCGGATCTTCGGGCCTTGAAGGTCGGCCAGCACGCCGACGCTGCGGCCGGTCTCGTCCGCGGCCTTGCGGACCCGGCGGTAGCGCTCCTCGTGCTCGGTGTGGGAGCCGTGGCTCAGATTCAATCGGGCGATGTCCATCCCGGCATCGACCAGGGACTTGATCTGGTCGTAGGTGTCGGTGGCGGGCCCGAGGGTACAGACGATTTTTGCTCGGCGCATACTGCTGAGAGTAGGCATTACCGGCGCGTAACGACGATGCGGGTCCGGACAACGGGATGGCCGTTGCCGTAAGGAGAGTTGAACAATCTGACACAACGTCGGACCGACGTACGAGAGGTTCCCCGGAGTCGTCCGCACCCGTTCCCTGATGCCAACCCGTGAAGGTGTGTTCACCTCTGGTTCATCGCCACTTCCGCCGCCGCACGTGGCGCGGCGGGACGCTCTTCACCCCGGTACGATGCCGGGCTCCGGAAGTGGTTCCAACGAGGGGGAAGCGTCCGGTATGAGGCGTGGTGCGTGGTTCGGGGCCGCGATGGCGCTGCTGGTGGTCGGCGGCCTGGTGTTCACGGTCCTGCAAATGCTCAAGCCCGACAACGACGATCCGCCGCCCATCGCCAAGATCACCGGCGTGGTCGGGTCGGAGAAGACCGCGTTCTTCCAGGACCCCGAGGTCAAGGCCGCGCTGGCCAAGCAGGGGCTGGACGTCAGCGTGGCCAGCGCGGGCTCCTGGCAGATGACCGACGTCAAGAAGGGGTCGGCGGACTTCGTCTTCCCCGCCAGCCAGCTGCCGGCCGACGAGATCGCGCAGAAGAACGGGGTGTCCGGGACCCTGGCCCGGCCGTTCTACTCGCCGCTGGTGATCGTCACGCACGCGGACGTCGCCAACGTCCTCAAGGAGAACAAGCTGGCGCAGCAGGATCCGAAGTCCAACGTCTGGACGTTCTCGATGGCGGAGTTCCTCAAGGCGGTCGGCGCCGGGCAGAGGTGGGACCAGCTCAACGCGGCCAACCGGCCCGGTTCCCTCAGTGGGGACATCTTCCTGGCCACCACGAATCCCGAGACCTCCTCGTCCGGCACGCTCTACATCGCGATGGTCGCCTACCTGCTGAACAACGAGCACGTGGTGACGGACGACGCGACCGTGGCCGCCATCGGGCCGGCGCTGAGGAACGCGATCAACAAGCAGGGGAGCATGAAGAACTCCACGGAGGAGCCGTTCAACGACTTCGTCTCCAACACCGGCCATCCGCTGGTGCTCGCGTACGAGTCCCAGGCGCTCGACCTGACCCTGAACCACGGCGCGCCGCCGGACATGGTGATGCTCTACCCCGACACCACCATCTTCTCGGACCACACGCTCGTCTGGTTCACCGACAACGGGCAGCGGCTCGGCAAGGTCCTGACCGATGACCCGAGGCTGCGGGAGCTGGAGGTCAAGTACGGCTTCCGGCCCTCGGGCGGCGTGGCCGCCACGGAGGAGTTCGCGGCGAAGGTGCGCGGTCTCGGCACCACGCAGGGCAACCCCCGGTTCGCGTTCGCGCCGGATCTGGGGGCGGCGCAGATCCATCCGGCCCGCGTGCCGACGCCGGAGGTCATGAAGAGCCTGGTCCAGGCCGCGAAGAAGTGATGACGGGGGACATGGGGACGGGAGCAGGAACGATGCGCAAGAGCGGTGTTCGGGGCCTGGCCGTCGGGCTGGCCCTGCTGGTGGCGACGGTGACGGCGTGCACGTCCGGGCCCGGGTCGACGACGACCCCGACGGGGCCGAGCAACCCGCCGGCGCCGAGCGCGCAGCCGGGGGTGCTGCGGGTGCTCGCCGGCAGTGAGCTGCAGGACATGGCGCCGGTGCTGGAGGAGGCCCAGAAGGCCACCGGGGTGAATGTGCAGTTCGCCTGGACGGGTTCGCTGGACGGCGCGGACGCGGTGTCCTCGGGCAAGGCGGACGGCAAGTACGACGCGATCTGGTTCCCGTCGAACCAGTATCTGCACCTGGACGAGGGGAGCAGGTCGAAGCTGCTCTCCGAGACTCCGGTCATGGTCTCCCCGGTCGCCTTCGGCATCCGTTCCTCGGTGCTCAACGACCTGTCGTGGGGCGATGGTTCGAAGGTGACCTGGGGCAACCTGGCGGAGGCCGCGGCGTCGGGGAAGCTGTCGTACGGGATGGCAGACCCGTCGCGGTCCAACTCGGGCTTCTCCGCGCTGGTCTCGGTCGCCTCGGCGTTCTCGGGGGCGACGTCCGCGCTGACCGAGGCGGATGTGCAGAAGGCGGCGCCGCAGCTGAAGCAGTTCTTCGCCGGGCAGAAGCTCACCTCGGGGTCGTCCGGCTGGCTGGCCCAGGCGTACAGCCGGGTGGAGCAGGGGTCGGTCGGGGCGCTGGTGAACTACGAGTCGGTGCTGCTGTCGTTGAACAAGCAGTTGCCCGCCCAGCAGCAGCTCACCGTGGTCCGCCCGACGGACGGCGTGATCTCGGCGAACTATCCGTTGACCCTGCTGAGTTCGGCGCAGCAGCGGGAGCGGGAGTCGTTCCAGCGGCTCACCGCCTACCTGCTGAAGGAGGACGTGCAGAAGCGGATCTCGGAGCTGACGCTGCGCCGGCCGGTCGCGCCCGGGACGACCCCGGCGGCGGGCCTGCCGACGGAGCGGTTGCACGAGCTGCCGTTCCCGGGCACCCGGGCGGTGGCGGACGGGTTGCTGTCCTCGTACCAGAACGAGCTGCGGCGGCCGTCGCGGACGGTGTACGTGCTGGACACCTCGGGGTCGATGGACGGGGCCCGGCTGGCGTCGCTGAAGTCGGCGATGGGCCGGCTGACGGGTGCCGACGACGCCCGGGGGGTGCGGCGGTTCCGGGACCGCGAGGAGGTCACGCTGATCTCGTTCGCGGAGAAGGTGAAGTCGACGAAGACGCACTCGGTGCCGCCCGGATCGGACTCCCAGAAGGAGTTGAAGGCGATCGACGGGGACGTCCAGGCGCTGTCGGCGAGCGGTGGTACGGCGGTGTACTCGTCGTTGGAGGCGGCGTACCAGGTGATCGAGCGCCAGCAGTCGGCGGCCAAGGACGACCGCTTCACGTCGATCGTGCTGATGACGGACGGGGAGAGCAACGAGGGGGCGACGGACCAGGAGTTCCGGACCTACTACGGCGGGCTCTCGCCGGCGCAGCGGTCGGTGCCGGTGTTCCCGATCCTGTTCGGTGACGCGGCGAAGGGCCAGTTGCAGGGGATCGCGGACCTGACCGGCGGCAAGTTGTTCGACGGGACGGGTTCGCTGGACGGGGCGTTCGAGGAGATTCGTGGCTACCAGTAACGGTGGTGGCGTGAGCGGTGGGACCGGCGGGCCTGGTGGGCCCGCCGGTTCCGGCGGTTCCGGCGGGCCCGGTGGTTCCGGCGGTTCCGGCGGGCCCGGTGGTTCCGGCGGTTCCGGCGGGCCCGGTGGTTCCGATGGCCGGGTCCGGACGTACCTGAACTCCACCCGCTACTCCGTCGCCGGTGGAGCGGGTGTGGCCACGGGGACGGCCGCCTACTTCCTGCAGGCTCCGCCGGCGATGTGGCTGCTGATAGCGGCGGGGTCGTACCTCGCGACGGTGTTCCTGTGGCCGAAGGATCCCGGCGACGACCGGTCCGCGCGGCGCGGGGGCGGGGGCGGTGGGGGCGGGAACGGCTCCGCGGGTGGCTCGGACACGGACACGGACACGGGCTCGCAGACCGGCTCGGACCGCGGGTCCGGGGGCGGGTCCGGGCCGGGCCCGAGGCTCGGCACCTCCCCGTCGCCGTCCGAGCCCGACCGGCGCGGCCTCGGTCCCGCGCTGTCGTCGGAGGTGGCGGGGCACTCCGTCGCGGCGAGTCCGCCGGGTCGCCTGCACGGTCGCTCCGCGCCGCTGAGGGCCCCGGCCGCGGCGGCGTCGGAGGCTCCGTCGACGGCTCGGGCGGCGGCCCCGCCTGCGCCGCGGATCTGGCCGCAGTTGGAGGAGTTGGCGGCGTTCGTCGGCTCGGCGCCGCTGCCGCCGGCGGCGAACGTGCCGGGTCTGCTGGTGCGCTTGCGCACGGCCGGGCCGGGGCCGACCACGGAGCCGATCGTCCGCCGTCGGCTGCCGCTGGCGGTGGACGGCTACCTGCGGGCGCTCACCTGGCAGCCGTGGGTGCCGGACGGGGCGGACCCGGCGGCCGAACTGGCCCGCGCGGTGGACGAGATGGCCGCCCTGGTCCCGGCGTCCTGACCAGAGCCCCACGGCCGGCCCCGGCCCGCACGCCCCGGGGCCGGCCGCCCGCGTTCCGGCCGCCGTCGGCCCCCTGGCCCCACCGGCACCGCCCCGTGCCGCCGCCGACGCTCCCCTGTCAGGCCGCCAGAGCGGTCAGGCCTCCAGGGCGCCGGACAGTTCGAGGCGGCGGCGCACGCCCAGTTTGCGGAAGCTGTTGGTGAGGTGGGTCTCGACCGTGCGGACCGCCAGGTGGAGCATGGCGGCGATCTCGGCGTTGGAGTGCCCGGCGGCGGCGAGGCGGCAGATGCGCAGTTCGCTGTCGGTGAGCGCCTCCGCGCCGGCGTGGTCGGCGCGGCCGATGCGGGCGCCGGAGGCGCGCAGCGACTCCAGGGCGGCGGCGCGGTGGCGGACGGCGCCGAGGCGTTCGGCGCGGCCGGCGGCCTCGCGCAGGGCGCGGCGGGCGGCGCCGCGCCGTCCGCCGTCGCCGAGCAGGCGGCCGTGGGTGATGAGGGCGGGGATGAGTTCGGTGTCGGTCTCGGCCTCGCGCAGCAGGTGGACGGCTTCGGTGGCGAGGTCGAGACCGTGGCGTCCGCCGGTGGCGGCGGCGAGGGAGCGCAGGGCGCGGCCGACGACGCGGGGGGTGCCCCAGACGCGGGCGAGCCGCAGTTCGTCCTCGGCGAGGGCGACGGCGGGTCCGGGTTCGCCGAGTTGGAGGTGGCATTCGGCGGCGACGGAGCGCCAGGGGGTGACGATGGGGCTGTGGACCTGGCGTTCGCTTTGGCGGCGGCCGCATTCGAGCAGGTCGGCGAGGGCTTCGGCGGGTTCGCCGGAGGCCAGCCGGAGCAGGCCGCGGGCGTAGAGGTACTCGTTCCATTCCCAGGAGTCCTGGGCGCGGTCGGCGGCGACGGCGCGGGCGAGGCCGTGGGCCTGCCAGAGGCGGCCGGTCTCGACGAGGGCGATGACGCTCTGGGCGACGAGGTGGGCGTTCTGCTGGCCGAGGAGTTCGGCGTAGCGGCCGGGGGTGGTGTCCTCGGTGGCGGGGTGGGGTGCGGGGGCCCACCAGGAGGGGCCGGGGGCGGCGTCGGGGAGGCCGGGGGCGTCCCAGGAGCGCGGCCGGGGCAGTCCGGACGGTCCCCAGGGGGTGGCCTGGCGGAGTGCGGGGACGGGTGCCGCGACGGAGGCCGCGGGGGTGGAGCCGGGGGCGGTGAGGGCGTAGTCGTCGAGCAGGGCCTGGTACTCGCCGCGCATGATCCTGGTCTCGGCGCGGACGCTGAGCAGGCACTGGTAGCCGGGGTCGAGGGGGCCGCCGCGGTAGCAGGCGAAGCCGCGGGCGACGATCTCGTCGGCCTGGTCGAGGAGGTCGGCCCACTGGGAGAGGGTGGCGAGGGAGACCAGCAGGTAGGAGCGGCAGAGCGGGTCGACGGGGGCGGCGTCGAGTTCCTGGATGCGTGCGGCGACCTCGGTGGCGGAGAGCAGGCCGCTGGTGGCGTCGAACTCGGTGAGCAGGGCGAAGGCGGGTGGGGCGAGGCGTTGGGGGGTGCGGGTGGCGAGGCGCTGGACGCCTTCGACGACCTGGAGCCAGCTGCGGCCGTCGTGGGCGGCGATCTGGGCGGTGGCGGCCTGGACGGCGTGGAGGACGTCCTCCTGGTCGACGAAGCGGTGGGCGAGTTCGTCCATGAGTTCGAGGGCGGCGGCGGTGTCGCCGCGGGTGGCAAGGACGGCGCCGAGGGTGTTGGCGGCGCGGAAGACGCCTTCGTCGGTCTGCTGGAGGTGGACGGCCTCGGCGAGGTGGCGCAGGCCGACGGTGCGTTCGGCGGGGCCGAGGGTGACTTCGAGGCTGCCGAGTTCGGTGAGCAGCAGGCCGCGCTGGCGGTCGCTGAGGGGTTCGGCGAGGACGCGGCGCAGCAGGGCGGCGGCGTCGGCGGGGTGGTCGGCCTCGGCGGCCTTGCGGGCGGCGCGGCGCAGGGTGTCGGCGGCCCAGCGGGGGGTGGGGGCGGGGGTGAGCAGCAGGTGGCCGGCGACGGTTTCGTCGGGGGCGCCGGTGCGGTGGAGGTGTTCGGCGGCGGCGAGGTGGACTTCGGCGCGGTGGCCGGGGGCGTGTCCGGTGAGGACGGCGTCGGCGAGCAGGGGGTGGGCGAAGCGGGGCCAGTGGCCGGGGCCGGGGGTTTCGAGGTGGCGGTGGAGGGTGAGGTGGGCGAGCCAGCCGGCGAGTCGGCCGGGGTCGGCGGCGGTGAGTTCGGCGATCAGCGGGACGGGGTCGAGGTGCGGGGTTCCGGGGGCGGGGGTGGTGTCGGCGGCGGGGTGTTCGCGCATCCGGGCGAGGACGCGGGCGGCGGTGACGGCCTGGGGGCCGGCGCCGTGCAGCCAGGTGTCGACGGCTTCGGCGAAGGCGCCGCCGGGCAGGGCGCCGCAGCGTTCGGGCAGGACGGCGGGCAGGACGGTGGCGCCGTCGCCGTCGGCCGGGTCCGCCGGGTCCGCCTCGCCCGCCGCGAGGTCGGTGAGCAGCGCGGTGAGCAGCAGCGGGTTGCCGCCGCTGGCGCGGGCGCAGTCGGCGGCGAGCCCGGGGGGCGTGCCGGGTCCGAGGCGCTGCCGGGCGATCCGGACGGCGGCGGGGGTGCCGAGCGGGGCGAGCCGCAGGGTGGTGGCGAGGTCGGGGGTGAGGTCGCGGGCGAAGCGGTCGGGCGGGGTGTCGAGGGTGGCCTGCCGGTGTTCGGTGACGATCAGCAGGGCGGGGAGCCGGTCGATGCGGCGGGCGACCTGGCGCAGCCAGCGGCGGGAGGGCTCGTCGGCGAGGTGGATGTCGTCGACGGCGAGTACCAGCGGGTGGTGGCTGCCGTGCAGGCGGAGCAGGGACCAGAGGGTGGCCTCGGCGGTGTCGGCGTCGCCGTCGGCACCGGCGGGCGTGAACGCGCGCGCGGGCGTGAATGCGGGCGCAGACGCGGGCACGGGCGCGGGCCCGGACCGCGGCGCGCTCCGGGCGGTGTGGTCGTAGGGGCCGGTGGGCGTGGGGCCGGTGTCGAAGAGCTGGCGGGCGGCCGCGTAGGGGGTGGCGGTCTCCTCGACGGAGCAGCGGGCGCGCAGCACGGCGGTGCCGTCGACGGCGGCGCGGCGGGCGGCCTCGGTGAGCAGCGCGGTGCGGCCGGTGCCGGTGGCGCCGGTGATCAGCAGCAGGTGGCCGGTGCCGCGGCGGGCGGCCTCGGCCCGGTCCGCGATCAGCCTGAGCTGTGGTTCGCGTTCCGCGAGGTGGGTGGACGTGATGGCACTCATCCCCGGTTGCTCCTCTCTCGCCTTCTGCCCTTCCCGGCCTTCCGCCGGTGACCGGACGGGCAGCATCCGCCGTTGTACCGGGAAAACGGCTTGACGTGCTAACCACGCGTTACCGGTGAGTCCGGTTCTCACCGTGAGGCGGCGGATCCGCCCGACCGGCCGCCGAGCCGCACAACGGCCCGGAGGGACACCCTCCACTTGCCGTGCGGGCACCGTCGCCGTCCCTCTGACCACCGCCGGAGCCCGAACCGTTGCCCCCGCCGATCGGCGGGGACTGCCCGGCGGGCCCGATCTCGTGGTGGACCACGATGGCCGGGAGGCTGCCCCGGCGGGAAGCATGGTGGCAGTTTCCGGGGCACGGGCAGCGCTCCCGGATCGCCGTCGAAACGGCCGGCCGTCCCGGGTGGGGCGCAACGTCCCGAGGTTCGGGGTCTACCGGGTGGCCGGGCCGGCTTCTCCAGGAGGGGGCCAGATTTGACTGTTCTGCACACCGAGTACGACCGCCGTGGTCCGGCGGTGCGGGCTTCGGCGTCCGCCACGCGTACGGTGCCACCGCAGCGCCCGGTGGCGTCCCGCGGGGTCGCCGTGGCCGGGCACGCGTCGGGTGCGACCGCGGTGGCGGCCACCCCTTCCCAGGCGTCCGCCGCCGGGCCGGTCCGCGCTCCGGCGGGGGCGGCCCGGCCGGTGGCCGGCGCGGCGGCCCGTACCTCGACGGTGCCGGTCGCCGTCCAGGCCGCCGATCCGCTCTCCCGGGCGGGGGCGGAGGCGCAGCTGCGCCGCTTCCCCGGGGTCGCGGTGGTGGACCCGTCGGGGACCGCCGCGCCGGGCACGGTCACCGTGCTGGTCGCCGAGTCGGCCGACGCGGCCGCCACGGCGGCCCTGCGGCGGCTGGTGCGCGGGGCCGGCCAGCGGGTGGTGCTGGTGGTCGAGCGGCTGCGCGAGACCGAGTTGATGGAGGCCGTCGAGTGCGGGGTGGCGGCGATCCTGTGGCGCCGGGAGGCGACGCCGGAGCGGCTGGGCCGGGCGGTGCTGGCCGCCGCCCGGGGCGACGGCGACCTGCCGGCGGATCTGCAGGGCCGGCTGATCGCCCAGGTGGGCCGGCTGCAGCGGTCCGTGCAGGGCATGCCGGGGCAGGCTCCGGCGGGTCTGTCGGAGCGTGAGTCGGACGTGCTGCGGCTGGTCGCGGAGGGGTGGGACACCGGGGAGATCGCGGCCCGGCTGTCGTACTCGGAACGGACCGTCAAGAACGTGCTGCACGGTCTGACCACCCGCCTGCAGTTGCGCAACCGGGCGCACGCGGTCGCCCACGCGGTCCGCGAGGGCTACATCTAGATCGGCCCCTTTCGGGGCACGTCGGGCGGGCAGGTGCGGCATGCGGCACCTGCCCGCCCGCGTCATGAACGAGTCGCCAAGATCTCACCTGTTGGAAAGGTCCGGGGGCTATCCATCGGCCTGGCCGCACGGCACACTGCTACGCGCGTACTTCTACGCGCGTCACTGTTGACGGTCCGTTCGCAGTCCCCACCCGGGAGAGTCGTCCAATGTCCTTGAACCGCCGTGACTTCGTCACCCGGTCCGCCGCCACCGCCGCCGGCGCCGCCCTCGCGAGCAGCGCCGCCCTCGCCGCCGCCACCCCCGCCGCGGCGGCCGGACCGGACGAGGCCCGCGCCAAGGGCCGGACCAAGCGCCAGGCCTTCACCGTGATGGGCACCACCGACCTGCACGGCCGGGTGCTCAACTGGGACTACTTCACCGACGCGGTCTACGCCGACAAGGCGCACAACGAGGTCGGCCTCGCCAAGATCTCCACGCTCGCCAAGCAGGTGCGCGAGGAGAAGGGCTGGGACCGCTGCCTGCTCATCGACGCCGGTGACACCATCCAGGGCACCCAGCTGACGTACTACTACGCCCGGATCGAGCCGATCGCCACCGAGGCCGACACCGCGCCCGAGCACCCGATGGCGCTCGCCATGAACACCATGGAGTACACCGCCGCCGCGCTCGGCAACCACGAGTTCAACTACGGCATCGACACCCTGCGCGCCTACGAGGAGCAGCTGGACTTCCCGCTGCTGGGCGCCAACGCGCTGAACGCCCGCAACGACAAGCCGGCCTTCCCGCCGTACGTGATCCGCAAGCTGAAGCTGGACAACGGCCCGGCCCTGAAGGTCGGCATCGTCGGCCTGACCAACCCGGGCATCGCAATCTGGGACAAGGCCAACGTCGCCGGCAGGATGACCTTCCCGGGCATCGTCGAGACCGCGAAGACCTGGGTGCCCAAGGTCCGGGCCGCCGGCGCGGACGTCGTCGTGGTCGCCTGCCACTCCGGCATGGACGAGGCCACCTCCTACGGCGACCAGCTGCCCTGGGCGGAGAACGCCTCGGTGGCGCTGGCCGAGCAGGTGCCGGGCATCGACGCCGTCCTGGTGGGCCACGCGCACAAGGAGATCGCGCAGCGCCTGGTCGTCAACAAGCAGACCGGCAGGACGGTCGTGCTCTCCGAGCCGCTCTGCTGGGGCCAGCGCCTGACCTGCTTCGACTTCGAGGTCGAGTTCGACAAGGGCGCGTGGAAGGTCGTCTCGCTCTCCTCCCGGGTGCTGAACTCCAACACCGTCCCGGAGGACCCGGAGATCGTCGGCCTGATGACCGAGCAGCACAAGAAGGTCGTCGCCTACGTCAACCAGGTCATCGGCACCTCCAGGATCGAGCTGTCCATCGCCGACGCCCCGTTCAAGGACACCCCGATCATCGACCTCATCGGCAGGGTCCAGGCCGACGTGGTGCGCGCCGCGCTGGCCGGCGGCCAGTACGCCAAGCTGCCGGTGCTCGCCCAGGCCGCGCCGTTCAACCGCACCGCGGTGATCCCGTCCGGCCAGGTCAAGCTGCGCGACGCGGCCGGCCTGTACATCTACGAGAACACCCTGGAGGCCCGCATCCTGACGGGCGCCCAGATCAAGGACTACCTGGAGTTCTCGGCGAAGTACTACGCCCAGCTCGCCCCGGACGCGCCGGTCGACCGGGCCACCCTGACCAACGCGCAGAACACCCCGGACTACAACTACGACGCGGTGTACGGCGTCTCGTACGACATCGACATCGCCCAGCCGGTCGGCTCGCGGATCGTCAACCTCTCCTTCGAGGGCAAGCCGATCGACCCGAACGCCCAGTTCGTCCTCGCGGTCAACAACTACCGCGCCAACGGCGGCGGCAACTTCCCGCACATCGCGGCCGCGCAGAAGCTGTGGGCCAACTCGGACGAGATCCGCAACGCGATGATCGCCTGGGTGAAGGAGAAGGGCGTCATCGACCCGGCGGACTTCTTCAGCGAGTCCTGGCGCCTGGTCCGGGCCGGCCGGCCGGTCTTCTGACCGAACCGCCCCTCAGCGGCATCGGCCGGCCCCGGGGTCCACACCCCGGGGCCGGTCCCCTTCCCGCCCCCTTCCCGTCCCCTTCCGGCTCTCTTCCGGCTCTCTTCCGGCTAGCCTGACGGCATGCGGACCATCGCCGCCTGGCCCCTGGACGGAACTCCCCCGCCGGACGTGCCGGCCGAGTTCCACGACGCCTGCGCCCGGGTCGGCCGGGACCTGCGGCACCTGCCCGCCGGCGACCGGCTCCCGGCCGGCGTCCGCTGGGAGCTCTCCGAGGACCACTACAGCGGCTTCCTGCTCGGCCTGGGGTCCGACCGGGGCATGCTGTTCACCCAGGACACGGACCCCTACCTCCCGCCCGGCCCGCTCACCGCGTACGTCGCCGAGCGGGTGCAGGACCACCTGACCGGCCACGAGTTCGTCCAGTGGCCCGCCTGTCCCGGCCACACCCACCCGCTGGTGGCCGCCGCGGCCGGGGCGCAGGCCTGGTGGCACTGCCGACGCTCCGGAGACCTCCTCGTCCGGATCGGCGAGCTGGCCACCGGCCGCCGAGACCCCCGGGGCGTGTCGGGAACCGCCTAGCGCAGGGCGGCCAGCTCCCCCATCGCCTCGCGTTCGATCCGCGCCAGGTCCTCCAGCAGCCGCCCGGCCCGCTCCAGCGGCGCCGCGTCCCCGGACTCCCCGGCCGCGGCGACCAGTGCGGCCACCTCGGTCCAGCCCGCCGCGGCCTCGGTGTACCGCTCGTGGGCGGTCCGCACCCGGGTGCCCCCGAGCAGTTCGGCGCACTCGCCGAGGAAGTCCCGGTAGAGGTTGCGGAACAGCGCGCCGCCGGTCCCGGCCAGCTCCATCATCAGCGCGGCCTGCGGCAGTTGGCGCGCGGGCTGCTCGGCCCGGGCCAGCCAGCCCGGCACGGCGGCGGCGGCCTTCGCGATGCCGCGGTGCCCGAGGTTGGCGATCGGCGGGTGCAGGAACGCCCTCGCGCAGTCGGCCATCGCCGGGGCCAGCAGGCCCCGCAGGTCCGGGAGTTCGCCGCGCGGGGCGAGCGTGAAGGAGCGGTGGCGGGCGGTCATCGGGCCGCGTTCGGCGCGCGCCGCCGCGAGCGAGGCCAGGCTGGTGGTGACCGAGCCGCCCTGCTGCGCGGTGTCCACCAGGTGCGCGCGGTCGGCGTCGTAGCCCTCCATCGCGACCATGTGCCCGCCGAAGTGCACCCGGGAGGTGAAGTACTCCAGGTGGTAGCTGTCCAGCTGGAGCCCGACCGGGTGACCGGCGTCCAGCTCGACGGCCACGTTCTGCCAGGCCCGGCGGGCCGACCCGGTCTCCCGGACCTCCAGCTCCAGCCCGAGCCTGGCGGCCAGGGCGCGGGTCAGCTCGAAGGGCTTGACCCGGCCGCCGAGGAACGGGAAGTCCAGGCCCTTGCCGTCCCAGTAGACGAACGACAGCCCGGCCCCGAGCCCGAACAGCATCGGCTCGGACAGTTCGACGCCCTGGTGGCGCAGCAGCACGTCCAGCGTCGTCGTCTCGCAGTGCTCGCCCGCCCGCGGCCTCGTCACGCCGTCTCCTCCGTCCGCTCCTCGACCCGGACCACCAGCCGGGTCGTCCACTCCTCCGCAGGGGCCTCCCCCGGCCCGACCAGGTACGCCTCCCGCACCGGCGCCAGCGGCCGCAGCCCGCGCTCGTGCACGGCGGCCATCAACGCGTGGTAGGCGAGCGGAAGTTGGGTGTACGGGCCGTGGTGGACCGTCTCGACCGTCGGCCCGCCGGGCAGCACCTCCCGCTCCAGCCCGTCCGGCAGCGCGTCCGCCTCCTCCGCGCTCTGCGCGCCGACCGCGATCCGCATGCCGTCCGCGAGGTCCAGCGGGAACAGCCCCCACAGCGGGGGCCGCCACGGCGTGCCGTCCAGCGCCGCCAGGAGCCGGCCGACACTCCCGCCGATCCGTTCCGCCAGCTCGCCCGGCCCGGCCACCGCCCGGACGACGGCCAGCCGGCGCCGCGGCTCCCGTCCGAGGGTGATCTCGTACCCGGGCAGTCCGCCGCCGTCGGCGAGGCGTTCCAGCAGCTCCAGGCGGGCACGGTCACGGGTGATCCGCTCGGCGACCCGGTCGCGTTCGGCGCGCAGCAGCCGGGCCCGCTCCGGTTCGGCGGACGCCAGGGTCGCGGCGATCACCGGGAGCGGCACGTCGAGTTCGCGCAGCAGGGCGACGGTGAGCGCGTCGCGGGCCTGCCCGGGGGCGTAGTAGCGGTAGCCGGTGGCGGGGTCGACCCGGGCCGGTGGCAGCAGGCCGGTGTCGTCGTAGTGGCGGAGCTGTTTGACGCTCAGCCGGCAGAGGCGGGCGAAGCGCCCGATGGTGAGGAGGCCGTCCCGCAGGACGTCGTCTGGGTCTCGCACGGGCCCATCGTGGACCCTCCCGCCGTGGGAGGGTCCATTCCGGTCGGGGCGTCCGGCACGGTCCGGGCGTCCGGGACGGCCGGCGGGCGAGACGTTGGGACATCTTCCCGAGACAGCGGGATATTCAGCCGCGCGCGGGGCCTGCCTACCGTTGATCACGTCACCGAGAGTCCCCCTTGTGAAGTTCCGAGAAGGAGCAGTCCCATGCGCGCAGTCGTCCAGCAGACCGTCGGCGGCCCGGAGGTCCTGGAGGTCGTCGAGACCGACCGGCCCGCCCCGCTCAGCGCCGAGGTGCTCGTCCGCGTCCACGCCGCCGGCGTCAACCCGGTGGACGCGGCGGTCCGTTCCGGGATGTACCCGCTGCTCGGCGAGCCGCCGTTCGGGGTCGGCTGGGACATCTCCGGCGTGGTCGAGGAGGCCGCGCCGGGCGCCCGTTTCAAGGTCGGCGACGAGGTGTTCGGGATGCCGTTCTTCCCGCGCGCCGCCACCGGCTACGCCGAGTACGTCGCGGTGCCCTCCCGTCAGGTGGCCCGCAAGCCCGCCTCGCTGGACCACGTGCAGGCCGCCGCCCTGCCGCTGGCCGCGCTGACCGCCTGGCAGGGCCTGGTGGACGCGGCGGGTCTGGCCGAGGGGCAGCGGGTGCTGATCCACCGGGCGGCGGGCGGCGTCGGCCACCTGGCCGTGCAGATCGCCAAGGCGCGCGGCGCGCACGTGATCGCCCTGGCGAGCGAGGCGAAGCACGAGTTCGTGCGCTCGCTGGGCGCCGACGAGGTGCTCGACTACCGCGAGGAGGGGTTCCTGGAGCGGGTCGGCCAGGTGGACGTGGTGTTCGACTCCTCCTCGCAGGGCACCGCCTCGCTGGCGGTGCTGCCCGAGGGCGGTGTGCTGGTTTCGATCATGGAGCACTGGAACACCGCGCTGGCCGCCGAGGTCGAGGCCGCCGGGCGGCGGTTCGCGGGCGTCTCGGTGGAGCCGGACTACGCCTCGCTGGAGGCCATCGCCCGGCTGGTGGACGAGGGCCGGATCCGTCCGCACATCGCCGAGACCTTCCCGCTGGAGGAGGCCGGCAAGGCGCACGAGCTGATCGCCACCGGCCGCACCCAGGGCAAGATCGTGCTGACCGTCGGCTGAGTAGGGTTTCCCGGGGACGGCGTGGCGACCAGGGAGGGCACGTGGACATCCTGACCGAGGCACTGAGCTCGATGCGTACGGGGCAGCCCACCTCCGTCCGCACCGAGGGGCAGGCCCCGTGGGGGCTTCGGCTGCCCCCGGTCGCCGGCGCCGGGTTCCACGTGGTGCTGTACGGGACGTGCTGGCTGGTGCCGCTGGAGGAGGAGGCCGCGCCGATCGCGCTCAGCCCGGGGGACGTGGTGTTCCTGCGCGACGGCCGCGGCCACATCCTCACCGACCGGCCCGGTACCCCCATCACCCCCGAGCAGGCCTCGGACTACCGGCCGTCCCTGCCGATCGGCACCGTGTCGATCGGCGGGGACGGGCCGCGCACCAGCCTGCTGTGCGGCAACTACCACCTCGACCAGGCCCGCCCGCACCCACTGGTGCGCCAACTGCCGGCGATCGTCCACCTGCAGACCCGCCACGGCCGGCACCCGGAGCTGAGCGCGGCCGTCCAGCTGCTCGGCGCCGAACTGGAGAACCCGCGGATCGGGTCGACCGGCATCGTCCCGGCGCTGATCGACTCGCTGCTGCTGTACATCCTGCGGGCGTGGTTCGAGGAGCAGCCGCCCGCCACCGCGGCCGGCTGGGCGGCGGCGCTCGGCGACTCGGCGGTGGCTCCGGCGCTCACCGCGATCCACGAGGCGCCGTCCACGGCCTGGACGGTGGAGTCGCTCGCCGCCCGGGCCGGGCTCTCCCGGGCGGCGTTCGCCCGACGGTTCACCACGCTGGTCGGCGAGCCGCCGATGGCGTACCTGACCCGCTGGCGGATGACCACGGCGGCCCGGCTGCTGCGCGAGTCGGAGGCTCCGCTCACCACCGTCGCCGCACGGACCGGCTACGGCTCGGAGTACGCCTTCGCCAAGGCGTTCAAGCGGGAGTTCGGCCTCGCCCCCGGCGGCTACCGCCGCGAGTCCCGGGCCGCCTGAGCACCCGCCGCGTCCGCACGTGCTCCGGCGCGCCCGCCGCTACCCCTCGGCGACGGCCTCGCGGACCGCCGGGGCGATCTCGTTCGCCCAGCGGCCGAGGGTCAGCGGGTCCGGCGAGCCGTGGTCGGCGGCGAAGAGGGTGAAGCCGGACGCCCCGTGCTCCAGCACCGCGCCGGTCAGCTCGGCCACCCACTGCTCCACCGAGCCGCCGAGCCAGGTCCGTTCGCCGTTCCGGGTCGCCGCCAGCGGGCGGTCGGTGATCCGGCCCGGGAGGTTGTAGACGGTGCGGATCTCGCGCGGGTCGCGCCCGACGGCGGCGGCCGCCTCGTCGACGACCGGCCGCGAGCTGCGGTAGCGCTCGCTGAGCCAGTCCGCGGCGTGACCGGGGATCCAGCCGTCGGCGACCCGGCCGGTGACGGCCAGCGACTTGCGGCCGTTGGAGCCCGTCCACACCGGCGGCGCGGCCACCGGCGCGGGCTCGATCCGCCGCACGCGGTAGTGCCGGCCCTCGTGGGTGACCGGCTCGCCGCCGCCCGACAGCCGCTTGACCAGCAGGATCGCCTCCTCGAAGGCCTCCACCGCCTCTCCCGGGGTGAGCCGCTCCACCCCCAGGTCGGCGATCCGGTCCCAGAGCCCGCCGGCGCCCATGCCCAGCACCACCCGCCCGCCGGAGAGCGCGGACAGCGAGGTGACCGCCCGGGCCAGCAGCGGCGCGGGCCGGCTCGGCAGGTTGGTGACATTGGCGAAGCCGCTGATCCGCTCGGTGCGCCCGAGCAGGAACCCGAGCGCGGCGTAGGCGTCCACCCGCCCGCCGAGGTAGGGGTGGTCGGACAGCGAGAAGTGGTCCAGCCCGTCCCGGTCGGCCTGCTGGACGACGCTCAGCAGCTGACCGGTGTCGGCGAGGTCACCCGGCGCGCCGAATCCGAAGACGACGCTCTTGCTACGACTCATGTTTCTCTTGCCCCCAAAGCAGAAAAGAGCTGCAGTTCGCATCACGAACCTATTGGTTCGCGGCACGAACTGCAACCCCCATCCAGGGGATCAGCCTGGCTCCCCGAAGACCGGCGGCGCCTCGTTGTCCAGCACGACCCGCCCGAGCAGCCCGGCCAGCACCTCCCGCTCCGCCGCGGAGAGCCCGGCCGGCAGCCCGTCGATCCGCCGACAGGTCTCCGCGTGGAACCGCTCCGCCAGCACCGCCCCCTCCGCCGTCAGCGCGACCCGCACCGCCCGCGCGTCCGCCTCACAACTCTCCCGTCGCACGAGCCCGTTGCGCTCACTGCGGTCGACCAGCCCGGTCAGGCTCGACTTGGCCAGCCGCAGCAGCCCGCCGAGCTCCCCCATCACGTACGACCGCCCCATCAGCACGCACAGCAACTGCCCCTGCTGCGGAGTCAGCCCGTGCTCGCGCGCCGCCTCGGCGTACACCGCGTCCACCAGGAACGCCGCCCGCACCAGTGCCCCGACAACCCCGATCCCACCATCCGCACTCTTGTCCACCCGCCCAGCCTAACAGTCGTAATTCGCGACACGAACTACCACTTCGACGGTCGGCGCCAGGTGAGAGGATGGCCCATGACCGGATTCCGGATCCCCGAACGGCATGCGCAGTTGCCGGCCTACGCCCAGAGCCTCACCCCGCCGTCAGGCTGGAAGGTCGAGGTGTCGGGCGACCAGATCATCATGACGGCGAGCCCATCGGTGATCCACCAGCGCAACCTGATGATCGTCCGAGAGCAGTTCGATGCCCACCGCCCGGCCGACCTGATGCCCAGCGAGAACACCGACCTCATCTCTCCGACCACCGGAAAGCTCCGGAACCCGGACCTGACCTACATCCCGCTCGACACCGTCGAGCGTGGCGGCAGCCAGGTGCCCGCCGAGCTGGCCGCGATCGCGGTCGAGATCGTCTCCCCCTCCAACCCGGAGAACGACCTGGTCGGCAAGGTCCGCGACTACCCGCAGATGGCGATCCCGCTCTACCTGGCGATCGACCCGCGCGAGGGCACGCTCACCCTCCACTCCGAACCCGGCGGCGGCACCTACCACCGGCGGTGGACCGGGACGTTCGGGGACGGCGTGCCGGTCCCGGAGCCGTTCGCCTTCGAGCTCGCCACCGCCGAACTGCTCCGGTACCCCCGCTAGGGCTTCTCGGCGACGGCGGCCCAGATGGCCACCTGGGAGTCGGTCGGCTGCTCGGGGGTGTCGGGGCGCCAGAGGGGGGCGGTGACCAGGCCGGGCTCGGTGAGGTCGAGGCCCTCGAAGAAGCGCAGCACCTGCTCGCGGGTGCGCATGGTCAGCTGGGCGGAGGCGTTGCGGTAGACGGCGGGGCCGCGGCCGGCGTCGGCGGTCGGAGTGAAGTCCAGGGTGCCGTGCGAGAGGACGAGACGGCTGCCGGACGGCAGGGCGTCCACCAGGGTGCGCACGATGCCGTACGGGTCGTCCTGCTCGTCGATGAAGTGCAGGACGGCGACGAGCAGCAGCGCCACCGGCTCACCGGAGTCCAGCGCCCGCCGGACCTCGGGGAGGGCCAGGATCGCGGCCGGATCGCGCAGGTCGGCCTGGACCACCGAGGTGCTCTCCGGGGTGGTGCCGCTCAGCAGGGCGCGGCCGTGCACCAGCACGATCGGGTCGTTGTCGAGGTAGACCACCCGGGCGTCCGGCCGCACCTGCTGGGCGACCTCGTGGGTGTTCCCGGCGCTGGGGATGCCGGTGCCGATGTCGACGAAGTGCCGGATGCCCTCACCGGCGAGGTGGCGCACCGCGCGGCCGAGGAAGGCCCGGTTGGCCAGCGCGCTGATCCGCACCATCGGGCTGATGCCGAGCACCCGTTCCGCGGCCTCGCGGTCGGCCGGGAAGTTGTCCTTGCCGCCGATGTAGTAGTCGTACATCCGGGCGGGGTGCGGGATCTCGGGGCGCAGGTCGGCGGGCGGCCGTACCTCGTCGCCCTCGTCACCGACGAGCCACTCCCGGCCGATCTCCTGAAACTCGGTCACCCCTGCCACCCCTTAGGTCCGTTCCGATCACACACGGTCGAACTCAGTCCCCACTGGTCCCCATGCGATCCGACAGGCGCAGCATAGGGCAGCCCCGGCCGGCAAGCGGAACCCGGCCGTCCCCGCCGGAGCCGGGGGACGGCCGGACCCCGGGTCAGAACGGGAAGCGGCTGCGCCCGTGCTGGATCGAGATCCACTTCACGGTGGTGAACGCGTCGACCGTGGACTCGCCGTTCAGCCGGCCCACGCCCGAGCTCTTCTCGCCGCCGAAGGGCACCACCGGCTCGTCCGCGATGGTCCCGTCGTTGACGTGGATCATGCCGGTCTCGATCCGCTGCGCGACCCGCACGCCGCGCTCCACGTCGGCCGTGTGCACCGCGCCGCTGAGGCCGAACGGCGTGTCGTTGGCGATCCGCACCGCCTCGTCCTCGCCGTCGAACGGCACGACCAGCACGACCGGCCCGAACAGCTCGCGCCGCAGGATCGGCGCGTCGGCCGGCAGGTCGCCGAGCACCACGGGCTCCATCAGGCTGCCGGTGGTGGTGCCGCGCAGCAGCGCGGTGGCACCGGCGGCGACCGCCTGGTCGACCTGCGCGGTGAGGGCGTCGGCCTGGACGGGGTTGATCAGCGGGCCGATGTGGGTGGCCGGGTCCCGGGGGTCGCCGACCTTGAGGGTGGCGACCTTGGCGACGAACTTGCGGGTGAACTCCTCGGCCACGGCGCGGTCGACCAGCACGCGGTTGGCGGCCATGCAGACCTGCCCCTGGTGCACGAAGCGGCTGAACACGGCCGCGTCCACCGCGTAGTCGACGTCGGCGTCGTCCAGCACGATCAGCGCGCTGTTGCCGCCCAGCTCCAGGACGGTCCGCTTGAAGTGCGAGGCGGCGACGGTGGCGACGTGCCGGCCGACCTTGTCGGAGCCGGTGAAGGAGATCACCTTGGGGATCGGGTGCTCGATGAACGCGTCGCCGATCTCGGCGATGTCGGTGATCACGACGTTCAGCAGGCCGGCCGGCAGGCCCGCCTCCTCGAAGATCTTGGCGATCAGGGTGCCGCCGACCACCGGGGTCTCCTGGTGCGGCTTGAGCACCACGCCGTTGCCGAGCGCCAGCGCCGGGGCGACCGCCTTCATCGACAGGAACAGCGGGAAGTTGAACGGGCTGATCACCCCGACGACGCCGACCGGCAGCCGGTAGAGCCGGTTCTCCTTGCCGTCCACCGGGGAGGGCAGCAGCCGGCCCTCGGCGCGCAGCGACAGCTGCATCGCCTCGCGCAGCATGTCCTTGGTGAGCGAGAGTTCGAACCAGGCCTTGACGGCGGTGCCGCCGAGCTCGGCCATGATGTCCCGGGTGATCTCCTGCTCGCGGTCCTCCAGGATCCGCAGCGCGCGCTCGAAGACCAGCCGGCGGGCGTAGGGGTTGGTGGCCGCCCACTCCTTCTGCGCCAGCGCCGCGGCCCGGTAGGCCTGGTCGACCTCCTCGACGGTGGCGACGGTGATGGCGGCGATCTTCTCACCGGTGAAGGGGTCGACGTCGACGATGTCCCAGGAGCCGCTGCCCTCGCGCCACTCACCGTCGATGAACTGCAGCGCCAACTCGGAAAGGTACGACATCTGATCCCTCTCATGCCTACGGGAACGCACGAACATCGTTCGCGGTCGTTCGCGATCAGATCTGATCGGGGCTCATCGTACTTATCCGTCAGAGCTCTTGGCGTACCGAGCGAAGAAGTTCTCGTGTCCGCTCGGGAGAGAGACTGTCCGCCACCAGACCGTCCATCGCCCCCGCGTACTCGGCGACCTCCGCCGGCTTGTCCAGGTACAGCGCGGTGGTGAACTGCTCCAGGTACACGATGTCCGGCAGCTCCTGCTCGTCGAAGGCCAGCACCGAGAACGCCCCGCCCTCCGCGCGCAGCCCGCCGAAGCCCAGCGGCATCACCTGGAACTCGACGTTCGGCAGTTCGGTCAGCTCCAGCAGCCGGTCGACCTGCGCCCGCATCAGCTCCGGCCCGCCCCAGGGCCGGCGCAGCACGGCCTCGTCCAGCACCGCGACCAGCCGCGGCGCCCGCTCGGCGCTCAGCACCTCCTGGCGCTTGAGCCGCACCTCCACCCGCCGCTCGATCTCGGCCGGCTCGGTGACGTGCCCGCCGTGGGTGATCACGGCCCGGGCGTAGTCGGCGGTCTGCAGCAGCCCGTGGACGAACTGCACCTCGTAGCTGCGGATCTCGGTGGCGGCCTCCTCCAGGCCCAGGTAGTTCTGGAACCAGCCCGGCAGCACGTCCCCGTACCCGTGCCACCAGGACGTCGCGTTGGCCGCCCGCACCAGCCCCAGCACCGAGGCCCGCTCCGGCTCCGCGTCGACCCCGTACAGCGTCAGCAGGTCGGCGACGTCGCGCTCCTTGAAGCCGACCCGGCCGAGTTCCATCCGGCTGATCTTCGACTCGGAGGCCCGGATCGAGTACCCGGCCTCCTCCCGGCTGACGCCCCGGGCCTCCCGGAGCCTTCGCAGCTGCGACCCCAGCAGCAGACGCCGCACGGTGGCACCACCACCCGCCTGAGTCGCACCCATCGCCTCAACCCTCCGCACCTCGGCAGCCCCCCGGCCGTCGGCCGCAGTCTTCCATCAGGGACCGACAAACAACAGTCCTCGGAACACCCTCGACGGAGCCGTCGACCGCCGCCGTGACCGCCCGGACGACCACCGTCCGGATACGCGCGGTAGCCGACTCGTAGCTCCCCGGAACGCACTCTAGTCCCCCGCCGTCGCCATGCACATCCCCAGCCCCCCGGAGTGCCCCCGGGAGCCGCAACTCGGCCGGAATCGACAACCGTTGACGCAACCCGACCGCGCCGCCGTGCGTCCCCGACCATGTGCTGAGACGACTTCGCACCGCCGCGCTCCCGATCATCGCGCTCGCCGTGCTCACCGTGCTCGCCGTACCCGGTGACACCGCCCCCGCCCCGGAGCAGAGCGACGTCCCGGTCCCCGGTGGGGCCCTGGAACGGGCCCGCCAGGTGGCGCAGGCCTGGCCCGGATCCGCGATGGGCCAGAGCTGGTACAGCGGCTACTTCCCGCAGCGGGAGGGTCAGTTCTGGCTGCCGAAGGACTTCTCCCGGAACGACGGCGCGTTCGCGGCCTTCCTCGGCGGCCGGATCGCTCTGGAGGCCGGGCTCCCGCCGGCCTCCGGCGCCGGGACGGTCTCCTTCGCGGACGGGACGTCCACCGCCCTGCCGCTGACCGACCCCCGCGCCGCCTACGGGGAACTCGTCCGTTACCGCGACAACCCCTGCACCAGGGAACCCTGCGACACCCGGCTCACCGTCACCGCCGTCCGGCCCGGGACCCGGCCCCAGCTGACCAGCCGCGGAACCGCGACGGTCCCGGTCTGGGAGTTCCGGTTCGCCGGCCTCGACGAGCCCTACGCCGTCGCCGCCGTGGAGGTGGAGTCGGCACAGAAGTCCGCCCGCTACACCGTGCCGGACGAGGACCTCCCCACGGGGATCGCGGACGTCCTCCTCGCGTTCCACGACGAGAAGGGGCTGGAGGGCGTGATGTACCCCCACGACTGCGCCGACGCGCTCCCGGGCGCTGTGTACGAGACCGCCGACGTCCTGGTCCTGATCGGCCGCACCACCGGCCGCCCGACCGACTGCGAACCGAACGGCGCCGGACGGAGCGCCCTGTTCCGGTTCACCCGGCCCCTGGGCGACCGCGTGGTCCTCAACCTCGCCGGCCGCCCCGTCTACTTCCCCGAGGACTGACCCGCCCCCGGGAACGCGAAAGGCGCCTGCCCCCAAACTGGTCGGGGATGTGGGCAGGCGCCAGGGACCGCGGTGGCCCGGCGACGCTGACGGGGTGCGGCTCGGTACGACCCGGCAGTGCGGCGCCGGGCTACCTGGACCGGATCAGACCACCAGCGGGCGGTCCGTCGGCCGGATCGGGGCGGGCAGCGGGGTCTTGCCGCCCAGGTAGGTGTCGACCGCCGCGGCGGCCGAACGGCCCTCCGCGATGGCCCAGACGATCAGGGACTGGCCTCGTCCCGCGTCACCGCAGACGTAGACGCCATCGACATTGGTGGCGAAGCGGCCGTCCCGGGCCACATTACCGCGTGCGTCGAGGTCGACGCCCAGCTGCTCGACCAGACCGTTCTTCACGTCCGTCCCGGTGAAGCCCATCGCCAGGGTGACCAGCTGCGCCGGGACGGCCCGCTCGGTGCCCGGCACCTGCTCGAACCGCCCGTCCTTGAACTCCACCTCGACGAGGTGCAGCTGCTGGACGTTGCCCTCCTCGTCGCCGCTGAAGTGGGTGGTGGAGACGGAGTAGATCCGCTCGCCGCCCTCCTCGTGCGCCGAGGTCACCTTGTAGGTCATCGGCATGGTCGGCCACGGCTGGTGGGCCGGCCGGTCCTCGCCGGGCCGCGGCATGATCTCCAGCTGGGTGACGGAGGCCGCCCCCTGCCGGTGCGCGGTGCCGACACAGTCCGCGCCGGTGTCGCCGCCGCCGATCACCACGACGTGCTTGCCCTTGGCGCTGATCGGCGACTCCACGAAGTCGCCCTCCTGCACCTTGTTGGCCAGCGGCAGGTACTCCATGGCCTGGTGGACGCCCTTGAGCTCGCGCCCGGGCACCGGCAGGTCGCGGGCGGTGGTGGCGCCGGCGGCGACGACCACCGCGTCGAAGCGCTCGCGCAGCTGCTGCCCGGTGATGTCCTCGCCCACGTGCACGCCGGTGCGGAACCGGGTGCCCTCCGCGCGCATCTGCTCGATGCGGCGGTTGATGTGGCGCTTCTCCATCTTGAACTCGGGGATGCCGTACCGCAGCAGACCGCCGATCCGGTCGGCCCGCTCGTACACCACCACGGTGTGCCCGGCCCGGGTGAGCTGCTGGGCGGCGGCCAGCCCGGCCGGCCCGGAGCCGACCACGGCGACCGTCTTGCCGGACAGCCGCTCCGGCACCTGCGGGGTGACCCCGCCGCGGTCCCAGGCCTTGTCGATGATGGTGACCTCGACGTTCTTGATGGTCACCGCGTCCTGGTTGATGCCGAGCACGCAGGCCGACTCGCAGGGCGCCGGGCAGAGCCGCCCGGTGAACTCCGGGAAGTTGTTGGTCGCGTGCAGCCGCTCGATCGCGCCCTTCCAGTCGTCCCGGTAGGCGAGGTCGTTCCACTCGGGGACGAGGTTCCCGAGCGGGCACCCGTTGTGGCAGAACGGGATGCCGCAGTCCATGCAGCGCCCGGCCTGCTTGGTGATGATCGGGAGCAGGCTGCGCTCGACGTAGACCTCGTTCCAGTCGCGCAGGCGCACGTCCACCGGACGCCGCTCGGCCAGCTGCTTGGGCGTGGTCAGGAAGCCCTTGGGGTCAGCCACGTGCCGCCTCCATCATCTTGCGAGTGGTCTCGGCCTCGGAGAGGCCATCGCGCTCAGCGGCGTCCTTGGCGGCGAGCACTGCCTTGTAGTCGGTCGGCATGATCGTGGAGAAGCGGGAGACCCCGCTGCCCCAGTCCGCCAGGAGCTCGGCCGCCACGGTGGAGCCGGTCTCCTCGTAGTGCTGCTGCACGGTCTCGCGCAGCCATTCGCGGGCGGCGGCGTCGGGGGCCTCGATGCCCACCATGCCGCTGTTGACGCATCCCGGGCGCAGGTCCAGCACGTAGGCGATGCCGCCGGACATGCCGGCCGCCAGGTTGCGCCCGGTCTCGCCGAGGACGACGACCCGGCCGCCGGTCATGTACTCCAGGCCGTGGTCGCCCACGCCCTCGACCACCAGGGTGGCCCCGGAGTTGCGGACGGCGAACCGCTCGCCGGCCTTGCCGCGCAGGTGGATCCGGCCGCCGGTGGCGCCGTAGCCGATGGTGTTGCCGGCGATGACGTGGTTCTGCGCGTCGTTGCCGATCGCCGCCGCGTCGCGGGCCGGGCGGACCACGATCACGCCGCCGGACAGGCCCTTGCCGACGTAGTCGTTGGCGTCGCCCTCCAGGCGCAGCGTGATGCCGCGCGGCACGAAGGCGCCGAAGGACTGGCCGGCCGAGCCGGTGAAGGTGACGTCGATGGTCCCCTCCGGCAGGCCCTCGCCGCGGTACCGCTTGGTCACCTGGTGGCCGAGCATGGTGCCGACGGTCCGGTTGACGTTGCGGATCGGCAGCTGGATGCGGACGGCGTCACCGTTCTCCAGGGCGTCCTGGGCCAGGTCGATCAGCTGGTTGTCCAGGGCCTTGTCCAGCGCGTGGTCCTGCGTGGTGGTGCGGTGCAGGGCCGCGCCCTCGGGCAGCTCGGGCACGTGGAACAGCGGGGCGAGGTCGAGCCCGGCGGCCTTCCAGTGGTCGACCGCGGCCTCGGCGTCGATGTGCTCGGCGTGGCCGACGGCCTCCTCGATCGAGCGGAAGCCCAGCGAGGCCAGGAGCTCCCGGACCTCCTCGGCGATGAACTCGAAGAAGTTGACCACGAACTCCGGCTTGCCGGAGAACCGCTCGCGCAGCACCGGGTTCTGGGTGGCGACGCCGACCGGGCAGGTGTCCAGGTGGCAGACGCGCATCATGATGCAGCCGGAGACTACCAGCGGGGCGGTCGCGAAGCCGAACTCCTCGGCGCCCAGCAGGGCGGCGATGACGACGTCGCGGCCGGTCTTCAGCTGGCCGTCGGTCTGCACCACGATCCGGTCGCGCAGGCCGTTGAGCAGCAGGGTCTGCTGGGTCTCGGCGAGGCCGAGCTCCCAGGGGCCGCCCGCGTGCTTGAGCGAGGTGAGCGGCGAGGCGCCGGTGCCGCCGTCGTGGCCGGAGACCAGCACGACGTCCGCGTGCGCCTTGGAGACGCCGGCCGCGACCGTGCCGACGCCGACCTCGGAGACCAGCTTCACGTGGATGCGGGCCTCGGGGTTGGCGTTCTTGAGGTCGTGGATCAGCTGCGCCAGGTCCTCGATCGAGTAGATGTCGTGGTGCGGCGGCGGCGAGATCAGGCCGACACCCGGGGTGGAGTGCCGGGTCCTGGCGACCCACGGGTACACCTTGTGGCCGGGCAGCTGGCCGCCCTCGCCGGGCTTGGCGCCCTGGGCCATCTTGATCTGGATGTCGTCCGCGTTGACCAGGTACTCGGAGGTGACGCCGAACCGGCCGGAGGCGACCTGCTTGATCGCCGAGCGGCGCTCCGGGTCGTACAGGCGGTCCGGGTCCTCGCCGCCCTCACCGGTGTTGGACTTGCCGCCGAGGCGGTTCATCGCGATCGCCAGGGTCTCGTGCGCCTCGAGGGAGATCGAGCCGTACGACATGGCGCCGGTGGAGAAGCGCTTGACGATCTCGGAGACCGGCTCGACCTCCTCGACGGGCACCGGGGTGCGGCCGAGCGCGTCGAGCTTGAACAGGCCGCGCAGCGTCATCAGCCGCTCGGACTGCTCGTTCACCCGGTCCGTGTACTGCTTGAAGACGTCGTAGCGCCGGTTGCGGGTGGAGTGCTGCAGCCGGAAGACGGTGTCCGGGTCGAACAGGTGGGGCTCGCCCTCGCGGCGCCACTGGTACTCCCCGCCGATCTCCAGCGCGCGGTGCGCGGCCGGGATGCCGGAGGCCGGGTAGGCCTTGGCGTGCCGGGCGGCGGTCTCCTTCGCGATCTCGTCCAGGCCGATGCCGCCGAGCTTGGTGGTGGTGCCGGCGAAGTAGGCGTCCACCAGCTCCCGGGAGAGGCCGATGGCCTCGAAGACCTGCGCGCCGCGGTAGGAGGCGACGGTGGAGATGCCCATCTTGGACATCACCTTGAGCACGCCCTTGCCGAGCGCCTTGATCAGGTTCCTGATCGCCTTCTCGGGCTCGATCGCGGTCAGGAAGGTGCCCTGGGCGACGAGGTCCTCGACCGACTCCATGGCCAGGTACGGGTTGACCGCGCCGGCGCCGTAGCCGATCAGCAGCGCGACGTGGTGCACCTCGCGGACGTCACCGGCCTCGACCAGCAGCGACACCCGGGTGCGCTGCTTGGTGCGGATGAGGTGGTGGTGGATCGCCGAGGTGAGCAGCAGCGAGGGGATCGGGGCGTGCTCGGCGTCCGAGTGCCGGTCGGAGAGCACGATGATCCGGGTGCCGTCGGCGATCGCCGCGTCGGCCTCGGCGGCGATCGCGGCGAGCCGGGCGGCCAGCGCCTCGCCGCCGCCGGCGACCTTGTACAGGCCGGACAGCGTGACGGCCTTGAGGCCGGGCTGGTCGCCGTCCGCGTTGACGTGGACCAGCTTGGCCAGCTCGTCGTTGTCGATCACCGGGAAGGTGATGCCGACGGAGCGGCAGGCGGCGGCCTCGGCGGCCAGCAGGTTGCCCTCGGGGCCGAGGTTGGACAGCAGCGAGGTGACCAGTTCCTCGCGGATCGCGTCCAGCGGCGGGTTGGTGACCTGGGCGAACAGCTGCACGAAGTAGTCGAACAGCAGTCGCGGCTTCTCGCTCAGCGCGGCGATCGGCGAGTCGGTGCCCATCGAGCCGAGCGCCTCGGCGCCGGTCTTGGCCATCGGCGCCAGGATGACCCGCAGCTCCTCCTCGGTGTAGCCGAAGGTCTGCTGGCGGCGGGTGACCGAGGCGTGGGTGTGCGCGATGTGCTCGCGCTCGGGGAGCTTGGCGAGCTGGATCTGCCCGGCCTCCACCCACTCCTCGTAGGGGTGCTCGGCGGCCAGCGCCGACTTGATCTCCTCGTCCTCGACGATGCGGTGCTCCGCGGTGTCGACGAGGAACATCCGGCCGGGCTGCAGCCGGCCCTTCTTGACCACCCGGGTCTGCTCGATGTCGAGCACGCCGACCTCGGAGGAGAGGACGACCAGGCCGTCCTCGGTGATCCAGTAGCGGGCCGGGCGCAGGCCGTTGCGGTCCAGCACGGCACCGATCTGCGTGCCGTCGGTGAAGGTGACGCAGGCCGGGCCGTCCCAGGGCTCCATCAGGTTGGAGTGGTACCGGTAGAACGCGCGGCGGGACGGGTCCATCGTGGCGTGGTTCTCCCACGCCTCCGGGATCATCATCAGCACGGCGTGCGGCAGCGAGCGGCCGCCGAGGTGGAGCAGCTCCAGGACCTCGTCGAAGGAGGCCGAGTCGGAGTGGTCGGGGGTGCAGATCGGGAAGATCCGCTCCAGCCCCTGCCCGTTGCGGTTGGCGGGGATGAGGTCGGTGGCGAGCTGGGACTCCCGGGCGGTCATCCAGTTCCGGTTGCCCTTGACCGTGTTGATCTCGCCGTTGTGCGCGACGAACCGGTACGGGTGGGCGAGCGGCCAGCTCGGGAAGGTGTTGGTGGAGAAGCGCGAGTGCACCAGACCGAGCGCGGAGGCGTAGAGCCGGTCCGACAGGTCGGGGAAGAAGGGCTCCAGCTGGCCGGTGGTCAGCATGCCCTTGTAGACGATGGTGCGCGCGGAGAGCGAGGGGAAGTAGACCCCGGCCTCGCGCTCGGAGCGCTTGCGGACCACGAAGGCGACCCGGTCCAGCGCCAGGCCGGCCTTGCCCTCGCCGGCCAGGAAGAGCTGGCGGAAGCGCGGCATGACGCCGCGGGCGGTGGCGCCCAGCAGGTCGGGGGTGACCGGGACGTCGCGCCAGCCGAGGACGGTCAGGCCCTCCTCGTCCGCGATCGCCTCGATCCGGGCGACGGCGGCGGCGTCCTCGTCGTCGGCGTCGGGCAGGAAGGCGATGCCCACCGCGTAGCCGCCGGCCGCCGGGAGGTCGAAGGCCACCTGGGCGCGCAGGAAGGCGTCCGGGATCTGGGTGAGGATGCCCGCGCCGTCACCGGAGTCCGGCTCGGCGCCGGTGGCGCCGCGGTGCTCCAGGTTGCGCAGGACGGTCAGCGCCTGCTCGACGACGGTGTGGTCGGCGGTGCCGGTCAGCGTGGCGACGAATCCGACGCCGCAGGCGTCGTGCTCGTTTCGCGGGTCGTACAGGCCCTGAGCAGCAGGTCGCGCATCCGGAACGAGCGCGTACGGCGGGCGGGCGGCGCCGGCCTGGGGCTCGTTGGCGGAGTGCATGGATGCAGACAGCATCGGCTCTCCCGTCGTCGTCTTTCGAAATTGGTGCAGTAGGGACGACGCTGGCCCTGATGCGATGGAGGCACGCACGTTACATGATGCCGAAGACCCCGGGAAGCGGAAAAAAGCGTCCACATCGCGGACGGATCCGCAGGTCACGGGGGTGATGAGGGAACGTGCCACACCGCACGTCCCGACGATTGTGCCCGGCGCTCCACGGGCTGAAACAGGGGCCACATCCCTCGGCCACCGAAGTCGATCAATGCGGCCTGCGATTCCAGCTCGGAAATCGATCCGTGGATGCGATTCCTCGGCAAATGGGCCCACATGGCGAGACAAGGACAGGTCCGGCCGGGCGACCGTGTGTGCAACCTCACCCGTTCGGGCGCATAACAATGCAACGGCACAGTGCTCGGCCGACCCGGCCCGTCAGTCCCTCCGGCCCCTCGGCCGCCCGCCCGGTCGCCCCCTCGACCCGTCCGGCGTCAGCCGACCTGCCCGCCGATCAGCATGCCCAGCAGGTAGGTCACCGCGGCCGCGACACCGCCCAGCGCCAGCTGCCGCAGACCGCTGTACCACCAGCTGCGCGCCGTCACCCGGGCCACCACCGCACCGCAGACGAACAGCCCGGCCGCCGCGACCAGCAGCGCCGGCAGCAGCGAGGTCGCGCCCAGCAGGTACGGCAGCAGCGGCAGCAGCGCGCCCACCGCGAAGCAGACGAAGGAGGAACCGGCCGCCACCCACGGCGAGGGCAGGTCGTTGGGATCGATGCCGAGCTCCTCGCGGGCGTGGATCTCCAGCGTCTGCTCCGGGTCGGCGGACAGCTGCCGCGCCACCTCGTGGGCCAGCTCGGGATCCACCCCGCGCTCGACGTACAGCTGGGCCAGCTCGGCCAGCTCGCCGTGCGGGTTGCGGCGCAGCTCCAGCCGCTCGGCCTCGATCTCGGCCTGCACAAGCTCCCGCTGGGAGGCCACCGAGGTGTACTCGCCCGCCGCCATCGAGCAGGCGCCGGCCGCCAGCCCGGCGAGGCCGGTGAGCACCACGGTGCTGGTGGAGACCGCGCCGCCGACGACGCCGGTCATCAGCGCGAAGTTGGAGACCAGGCCGTCCATCGCACCGAACACCGCCGGCCGCAGCCAGCCGCCGTTGACGTCCCGGTGGTGCCCCGCGGTGGGTATCCGGGGCTGGTGCCCGGCCTCGTGTTCCAGGGCGGTCGCAGTCACGGCCGTTCCCCTCCGTTCCTTGGTCAGATCGCCTTACTGATTGACCGTAACCCTCTTGAGCTGGGCACTTCCAGCAAAGTTAGGCTGTCCGAACACGGCTTCGGCCGCCTCCGCACGGGGTGCGGAGGCGGCCGGGAGCAGGGGGTCGGCGCAGGTCAGGCCGGGTTCTTGGCGCCCTTCTCCAGCTTGTCGCGCTTGGCGCCGGACTCCGCGGCGCCGGCGGGCTCCGCGTCCCGCTCCGCCTTCGGCAGGTCACCCGGCTCGTCGGACGGCGCGTCGGAGGGCTCCCCGGCCTGCGCCTCGGCGTTCGCCATCGGATCGATGCTCGCCGGGTCCTCCCGGCCGGGCCGCTTCTTCCCGACGACCACGAAGTACGCCACGGCCCCGAGGAAGACCAGGATCGCCACCCAGTCGTTCAGCCGCAGGCCCAGGATGTGGTGCGCCTCGTCGACCCGCAGCCACTCGGTCCAGAACCGGCCCGCCGTGTACCCGGCCACGTACAGCGCGAAGGCCCGCCCGTGGCCCAGGGTGAACCGCTTGTCCGCCCAGATCACCAGCAGCGCGACGCCCACGCACCAGAGCGACTCGTAGAGGAAGGTCGGGTGGTGGATCGTGGTGACGACCTCGCCGTTGGGCAGCGTCTTGGTGATCTCCAGGCCCCACGGCAGGGTGGTCTCCCGGCCGTACAGCTCCTGGTTGAACCAGTTGCCCCAGCGGCCGAGCGCCTGGGCGAGCACGATGCCCGGGGCGATGGCGTCCGCGTAGGCGGGCAGCGGGACGCCGCGGCGGCGGGCGCCGATCCAGGCGCCGACCGCGCCGAGCGCGATCGCGCCCCAGATGCCGAGGCCGCCCTCCCAGATCTTCAGGGCGTTCCAGGGGTTCTTCCCCTCGCCGAAGTACAGCTGGTTGTCGGTGATCACGTGGTACAGCCGGCCGCCGACCAGGCCGAACGGCACGGCCCAGACGGCGATGTCACCCACGGTGTGCCGGCCACCGCCCCGGGCGACCCAGCGCTTGCTGCCGAGCCAGACGGCGACGACGACACCGAGGATGATGCAGAAGGCGTAGGCGCGCAGCGGGATCGGTCCGAGGTACAGGACACCCCGCGACGGGCTGGGAATGTAGGCGATATCCATGGCAGCTCCGACGCTACAGGGTCGACGGCCCGTCCAGGACACCCCGGCGGTCACAGTCGGGCACAGATCGGGGCGCGGGCCCGGAGCACGGCCCGCCGCCACCCCCTCCGGACGGGGAGGGGGCGGCGGCCACCCCGCAGCGTACGCGCCCGCTCAGCCGGCGTTCGGCGAGGGGTTGTTGGCCTCCGACGTGGTGCTGGTGGGCGCCGGGGACTGGCCGTGGGCGCCGGGGGTGCCCAGCTGCTTGCCCTGGTTGGCCGCGTCCACCCACTTCACCAGGTTGGCCGGGGTGATCTCCTCGTTGTTGAACTTCGGGTAGATCGGCTGCCCGTTGAGCAGCACGGTCGGCGTGGACTTGAAGCCGGACTTGTCGAAGTCCTGCTGCACGGCGGACACCCATCCGCTGAACTTCACGTCGTTGACGCAGGCCTCGAAGGTCGGTGTGACCAGGCCGTCGACCTGCTTGGCGAGGTTGATCAGGGTGGCCTTGTTCCCGAAGGCGTCGTTGGTCTCGTCCGGCTGGTTGCGGTACAGCACGTCGTGGTAGTCGCGGAAGTGCCCGGCGTCCTGGGCGCAGCCGAGCGCGTTGGCGGCGTACTTGGAGCCCTTGCCCTGCACGGCCCGGTCGATGAACGAGACGATGTGGTAGTTGGTGAAGATCTTGCCCGCGTCCTCCAGCTGGCTGATGGTGGACGAGAACTCCCGCTCGAAGATGCCGCAGGCGGGGCAGCGCGGGTCCTCGTAGACGGTGAGGACGGACGGCGCGTTGTCCGAGCCCACCGGGACGACCAGGTTCTTGTCCCCGATGGTGCCGGCCGGGACGGCGGTGGGGGTCTCCGGGGTGGAGCGCTGGTCCTGCACCACCACGCCGGTGACCACCGCGGCGGCGATCACCGCGAGCGCCACGCCGCCGATGATCAGCTTCTTCCTCCGCCGGCCGCGGGCCTCGTCCTCGGCCCGCTCCGCCAGCATCCGCTCACGGGCGGTGCGCTTGCCTTCTCGGTTCTTCTCGCTCATCAGCCTTGGAATTCCAGGTTCGGGGGGTGGGGGTGCGGTGGGTGGGACGGGGACGGCGGAGCCGGCACTCAGCCGGCCAGCCAGCCGTCCACGGAGAACTTCGTGCGGGGCCGCCAGACCAGCCAGCCGGCCAGCAGCAGGAACCCGGTGTCGCGCAGGATCTCCTGCAGGTACTCGGTCTGCGAGGCGTCGACCGCCCCGCCGCCGCCGAAGCAGCCGCAGTCGATCGAGATGCCGCGCGCCCACGCGGAGGTGATCCCGCCGATGAAGGCGAGCAGCAGCACCGCCGAGACGGCCGCGACCAGGCGCGTGCCCAGGCCGATCACCAGCAGCAGGGCGAGCGCCAGTTCCAGGAAGGGCAGCCCGTGGCCCACCGGTTTGACCAGGGACTCGGGCAGGATCTCGTACGCGCGCACCGCCTGGGCGGCCTCCGCCGGGTCGGCGATCTTCGCCAGCCCGGCCCAGCCCCAGACCACGGCCAGGCCGAGCCGGGCGGCCGTGCCGATCCACTCAGTCGCCGGCCCGGCCATCCGGACAACCCCCTCGGGAAACACCGTCACGCCCCTATGAACCGCTCATGGGGACGCCGGGTTCCTCCGGATTTCCGAGTTAAGCCAAAAGAGTGAAGGTTAATACGCCTTGAGGGGATTTCACCCTAACGGGTGGTCGGGGTCGCAGCCGGGCGGCCACCCCAGGTCGCGGCGGACGGCGGCGGAGCGGTCCTGGGCGGCGAGCTCCGGCCGGCCCTGGGCGGCCGAGCGGCCGGCCCGGGCCGCCGCCTCCAGCCGGACCGCCTCCGCGCACACCTGGGCGTCCCGCTCGGCCCGCTCCGTCCCCCGCCTGGCCAGTGCCGGCCCGACCGCGCACTGCGCCCCGAGCGCGGCGCCGAGCGCCAGCGCGGCCGCGGCCGCCCGCAGCAGCACGGCTCGCTGAAGACCGGGCATCGGCCGACCCCTTCCGCTCGCTCGCCCCCGGGCACCGGGCACGTGGCAGGTGCACTCGTCCCTCCACTCAACGCGGCCCAACCGCCGCTGGTGCGCGTGCCCGCCACTGTTCACCCGTTCGGGTCGGCGGGTTGACCGGACGTGGGTCGAACGGGTCCGGGAACGACGGCGGCCCGCCACCCCGGGAAGGGGTGACGGGCCGCCGGACGAGCCGTGGCGGGCGGTCCTACCGCCGGCGCACGCCCTGCGCCAGCTCGCCGGCCAGCGAACGCACCGCCGCCAGCGCGGCCTCCTCGTCCCCGTCGGCGTCCAGGATGCGCTGCACGAACGCCGAGCCGACGATCACGCCGTCCGCGAACCCGGCCACCTGCGCGGCCTGCTCACGGGTCGACACCCCGAGGCCGACGCAGACCGGCAGCTCGGTGGTGGCCCTGGTCCGGGCGACCAGGTCCTCGGCGAGGTCGCCGACCTGCGCCCGGCTGCCGGTCACACCCATCACCGCGGCCGCGTACACGAAGCCGCTGCCGGCCGCCGTGACCTCGGCCAGCCGCTTGTCCTTGCTGCTCGGCGCGACCACGAACACGGTGTCCAGACCGTGCTCCCCGGCCGCCTTGCGCCACTCCTCGGACTCCTCCACCGGCAGGTCCGGCAGGATGCAGCCCGCCCCGCCGGCCGCGGCCAGGTCGGCGGCGAACCGCGCGACGCCGTACCGGTCCACCGGGTTCCAGTAGGTCATCACCAGCACCGCCGCGGCGGGGTGCGCGGCGGCGACCTCCTGGACGGTGCGCAGCACGTCCTTGATCCGCACGCCGGCCCGCAGCGCGATGTCGTCGGCGGTCTGGATGGTCGGGCCGTCCAGCACCGGGTCGGAGTGCGGCAGGCCGACCTCGACGACGTCGCAGCCGCCCTCGATCAGCGCGTTGACCGCCCGCACGCCGCCGTCCACGGACGGGAAGCCGGCCGGCAGGTAGCCGATCAGCGCGGCGCGGTCCTCCGCCTCGGCGGCGGCCAGGATGCCACTGAGCTTCGAAGCCATGGTCACTTACCCCCGTGGGCGGAGCCGGCGCCCGGCTCGTCGTAGAGGCCGAAGTACTCGGCGGCGGTGTGCATGTCCTTGTCGCCGCGCCCGGACAGCGAGACCAGGATGGTGGCCTCGGGTCCGAGCTCGCGGCCCAGCTCCAGGGCGCCGGCCAGCGCGTGCGCGCTCTCGATGGCCGGGATGATGCCCTCGGTGCGGGACAGCAGCCGCAGCGCCTGCATGGCGGCGTCGTCGGTGACCGGGCGGTACTCGGCCCGGCCGGTGTCCTTCAGCCAGGCGTGCTCCGGGCCGACGCCCGGGTAGTCCAGGCCGGCCGAGATCGAGTGCGACTCGATGGTCTGGCCGTCCTCGTCCTGCAGGACGTAGGTGCGCGAGCCGTGCAGCACGCCCGGGTCGCCCTTGGTGAGGGTGGCCGCGTGCCGCGGGGTCTCGGCGCCCTCGCCGGCCGCCTCGCAGCCGACCAGCCGCACCCCGGCGTCCGGGATGAACTCGTGGAAGATGCCCATCGCGTTGGAGCCGCCGCCGACGCAGGCGACCACGGCGTCGGGCAGCCGCCCGGTGCGCTCCAGCACCTGCTCGCGCGCCTCCACGCCGATGACCCGGTGGAAGTCGCGGACCATCATCGGGAAGGGGTGCGGTCCGGCCACGGTGCCGAACAGGTAGTGGGTGGAGTCCACGTTGGCGACCCAGTCGCGGAACGCCTCGTTGATGGCGTCCTTGAGCGTGCGGCTGCCGGACTTCACGGCGATGACCTCGGCGCCGAGCATCCGCATCCGGGCGACGTTCAGCGCCTGGCGCTGGGTGTCGACCTCGCCCATGTAGATGGTGCAGTCGAAGCCGAACAGGGCGCAGGCGGTGGCGGTGGCCACGCCGTGCTGGCCGGCTCCGGTCTCGGCGATGATCCGGGTCTTGCCCATCCGCCGGGTGAGCAGCGCCTGGCCCAGCACGTTGTTGATCTTGTGCGAGCCGGTGTGGTTGAGGTCCTCGCGCTTGAGCAGGATGCGCGCGCCGCCCGCCTCGGCGGAGAACCGCCGCACATCGGTCAGCGGGCTGGGGCGGCCGGTGTAGTCCTTGAGCAGCGCGTCGAGCTCGGCGGTGAAGGCCGGGTCGGCCTTGGCCTTCTCGTACTCCTCGGCGACCTGCTCCACGGCGGCGACCAGCGCCTCCGGGATGAAGCGGCCGCCGTACGCGCCGAAGTAGCCGCGCGCGTCCGGCACCTCGGCGCCGGGCAGGTAGTCCTTGTCGGACCGTTCGGACATGGTGAAGTCCCTCGGGAAGATGACGACGGTTGACGTTGACGTCTGTCGGCTGCGGTCAGCCGGACGTCGCGCGCCATCGCCGCCCCGGCACCTGCCCGGGCTCGCAGCCGATGACGTACCGCACCCGCCGCCCCAGCACCCGGCGTGCGGGCGCGCGGCAGCCGCGCGGGCGGCAGCCGGGAGCGAGTCGGGTGGCGATCTTCATGGCGGCGGGATCAGTCCTTGTGCCGGATCGCCGGGTGGGCACCGGCGGCGACCAGGTCGGCCACCGCGGCCCGCGGGTCCTTGCCGGTCACCAGCGACTCGCCGACCAGCACCGCGTCCGCGCCCAGGTTGGCGTAGGAGATCACGTCGAGCGGGCCGCGCACCCCGGACTCGGCGACCTTGACGATGCCGTCCGGGATCGCGTGGACGACGTTGCCGAAGGTGTTGCGGTCCACCTCGAGGGTCTTGAGGTTGCGGGCGTTGACGCCGATGATCCGCGCGCCGGCGTCCACCGCGCGCTTGATCTCCTCCTCGTCGTGCACCTCGACCAGCGGGGTGAGGCCGATCGACTCGGCCCGCTCGATCAGCGACACCAGGGCCGGCTGCTCGAGGGCCGCGACGATCAGCAGCGCGAGGTCCGCGCCGTGCGCCCGGGCCTCCCACAGCTGGTAGGCGGTGACGATGAAGTCCTTGCGCAGCAGCGGGGTGTCCACGGCGGCCCGGACGGCGTCCAGGTCCGCCAGCGACCCGCCGAAGCGGCGCTGTTCGGTCAGCACGCTGATCGCGGCGGCACCGCCGGCCGCGTAGTCGATCGCCAGCGACGCCGGGTCCGCGATCGCGGCCAGCGCGCCCTTGGACGGGCTGGAGCGCTTGACCTCGCAGATCACCCGGACACCGTCGCCACGCAGGGCGGCCACGCCGTCCTTGGCGTCCGGCGCCTTGGCGGCGAGCTCCTTGAGCTCGTCCAGCGAGACCCGGGCCTGCCGCTCGGCGAGATCCTCCCGGACCCCTTCGACGATCGAGTCGAGCACACTCACTCGGGCGCCCCCATCATGTCTGCCAGTCGTGGTCCTGCTGGCGAGGAGCCGGACGGCCTAGCGGACCTCCGGCCCTTCGATGGTATCGGCACGGGGGAGCGCACGGCGCACCCGCCCGGCGCGCGTCTCACGGAACGGACCCCCGGCGACCGCCGCGAACTGCGGCTTCACACCGCCCCCACCACCGGAACGGTCAGACCGGGGGCGGCGCCAGGCCCGCGCCGACCGGCAGGTTGCGGACCACCGTGAAGACCAGGACGAGCAGCCCGACCAGTACCCAGCGGCGGGCCCCCAGGGCGAGCCCGGGGCCGGGCAGGGCCCGCAGCGCGGCCCAGAGCCAGCGCACCCAGAGCACCCCCAGCACGGCGAACAGCAGCACCGCGACCGCGTTGTCGTGCAGCGCTCCGCTGAGGTCCCCGTGGGTCAGCGCGTGCACGCAGCGCAGCCCGCCGCAGCCGGGGCACCACCAGCCGGTGGCCGCCAGGAAGGGACAGTCGGGGTAGTGCCCGGGGACGTTCGGGTCCACCGTGGCGACGTACCCGGTGGGAATGGCCACGGCGGCCGCTGCGGACAGCGGCGGCACCAGCCGGCGCGGCGCGGAGGGCCGGGCGGCGGTGGGGGCGGGGGCGGCGTTCACGCCCATGATTGTGCCCGCCCGGGCGCCCGGGCGGGAGAAGCGAAACGGCGGCCCGCGGGCCGCCGTTCACGCGAGGTGCCGTTGAATCAGGCGGAGGCGGCGGCCAGCGCGGCCTGCTCCTCGGGGGTGTAGACCATGGTGCTGGGCTGCTTGCCCATGCCCGCCATCGACATGGCCTTGCCGACCACGCCGCCGAGCAGGACGACCGCCAGGCCGGCGCAGGTCAGCAGCACCGACGGGAGGATCATCGCAACGCCGGCGATGCCGAAGCCGAGGAACGAGATGGTCACGCCGGTCCAGGCGGCGGGGTTGTGGCCGTGTGCTGCTGCTGCCATCGGATGGTGCTCCTACGCTCTCGGGGCCCGACCGGGCCTGCTCGGCCCCTCACGGGTTGACGTGTCCCACTTGACGTCTCCATTGTGCCGGGCCACACAAGCACGCCCCAAAGGGGGTGCCGGGTCTATCGCGTCACAGTCGGGTCCGCCGGGCCGCCGTGCGGCGCGGCGGACCGCAGGGTGGTCCGGCCGGTCAGCCCGCCGTCGGGTCCTCGCCCCGGTCCAGCGCCTTCCACAGGTCCGCCGGGCTCTCCGCGGCGGCGGTCCGCCGCTTCGCCGGCGCCGCCTTGCCGGTCGGCGCCTCGTAGCGGCTGCCCATGGCCGGCCAGCCGCGCCCGTAGCGGGCGGTCAGCAGCCCGGCCAGCGCCAGCAGCAGCCCGCCCAGCAGGGCCACCCACGGCCAGGCGGTGTGCGAGACCCCCGTCGCGGCCGAGCCGGTCAGCGCCAGCTTGCGGGCCGCCTCGGTGTCCAGCGCGGCGGTGTCCCCGGCGCCCGCCGCCGCGGCGGCCGCCGCGCCCAGCCCGGCCAGCACGGTCAGCGCCCCCACCGCGAGCCGGCCGGCGCCGCGCACCGCGAACACCGCCACCGCCGCCGCCAGCGCCACCAGCGCCAGCCCGGCGGGCAGTTCGGAGATCTTCCCGCCGGTGACGGAGACCTCCAGAGTCCCCGCCGTGCCCTCGGCCCAGACCCGGCCGGCGGCGGTCAGGACCAGCACCGCGCCCAGCGCGGTGAGCAGCAGCATCACCCCCAGCGTGCGCCGTCCGGCCCGCGCGGCGGGCGCGGGAGCGGCGGCGGGGGCGGCGGGTACGGCGTCGGTAGGGGCTTCAGCGCTCACCGCACCAGTGTCCCCCGCCCTCACCCCGCCACCGCACCCGGGGTGGGCGGCTCGACCGGGAAATCGCCCGTCTCCAGCACCAGGGTGCGCTCCCCCAGCGGCAGGAAGAGATCGTTCCCGAAGGGCACCCGCTCCGCCTCCCGGTATCCGGCGCCGGGCAGCGGACGGCTGTGCACCGTGCAGACGCCCTCCCGCGGGTCCACCACGACGTACAGCGGGACGCCCGCGGCGGCGTGGAACCGGTGGCGTCCGGCCGGCTCCGGCGCCGGGAGCACGTCCAGCACCACCAGCGCGTCCCCGGCCCGGTAGTGCCCGGCGGGGTCCGGCACCGCCCCCGGGACGAGCAGCACCAGCGCGGCCGGCTGCCCGTCCAGCCGCACGTCCGCGAGGACGCCGCCGTGGCCGCCCGGCTGCCGCACCAACTGCTCCCTGGCGGAGGTCACGATCCGCCGCTGCGCCTCCGGCATCCTGCTGTCCCTTCCGCTGCGGCGGCCCCCGCGACCCGCGCGGGGACCGGCGGTCCTACGGCCTACGCAGCGTATTCGCGGTGGCCACCGCGCGCAGGACGGCGGCGGCCTTGTTGCGGCATTCGGTGTCCTCGCCGTGCGGGTCGGAGTCGGCCACCACACCGGCGCCGGCCTGCACGTACGCGGTGCCGTCGCGCAGCACGGCGGTGCGGATGGCGATCGCGGTGTCGGAGTCCCCGGCGAAGTCCAGGTAGCCGACGCAGCCGCCGTACAGGCCGCGGCGGGTGGGCTCCAGCTCCTCGATGATCCGCATCGCCCGCGGCTTGGGCGCGCCGGAGAGCGTGCCGGCCGGGAAGCACGCGGTCAGCACGTCGAAGGCGGTCCGCCCCTCGGCGACCTTGCCGGTCACCGTGGAGACGATGTGCATGACGTGGCTGTACCGCTCGATCTGCATGAAGTCGACGACCTCGACGCTGCCCGGCTCGCAGACCCGCCCGAGGTCGTTGCGCCCGAGGTCGACCAGCATCAGGTGCTCGGCCCGCTCCTTGGGGTCGGCGAGCAGCTCGGCGGCCAGCTCGGCGTCCTCGTGCGGGGTGGCGCCGCGGTGCCGGGTGCCGGCGATCGGGTGCAGCATCGCCGCGCCGTCGGTGACCTTGACCAGCGCCTCCGGGCTGGAGCCGACCACGTCGAAGCCGCCCTCGGCGCCGCCGTCCGGGCCGGGGAAGCGGAACAGGTACATGTACGGGCTCGGGTTGGTGGTGCGCAGCACCCGGTAGACGTCGAGCGCGGAGGCCGGGCAGGGCGCCTCGAACCGCTGCGAGGGCACCACCTGGAACGCCTCGCCGGCCCGGATCCGCTCCTTGATCTCCTCCACCGCGGCCCGGTACGGCTCCCCGCCGAACGGCGAGCGGACCTCGCCGGGGCCGCTCGGGGTGAAGGTGGCCAGGCCCGGGTCGACCGGCTTGAGCAGGTCGGCCTCCATCGCGTCGAGCCGGGCGACGGCGTCCGTGTAGGCCTCGTCCACCCCGCTGGCCAGGTCGTTGTGGTTGACCGCGTTGGCGATCAGCAGCACGGTGCCGTCGGCGTGGTCGAGCACGGCGAGGTCGGTGGCGAGCAGCAGGGTCAGCTCGGGCAGCTTCAGGTCGTCCGGGTTGAGGTCGGGCAGCTTCTCCAGCCGGCGGACCACGTCGTAGCCGAGGTAGCCGACCAGGCCGCCGGTGAGCGGCGGCAGGCCGTCGTCGGGGTGGCGCGGGGTGTGCAGGGCCCGCAGCGCGGCGCGCAGCACCTCCAGCGGGTCGCCGTCGGTGGGGATGCCGACCGGCGGGGCGCCGAGCCAGCGGGCGCCGCCGTCCGGGGCCGCGGTCAGGGTGGCGGCGCTGCGCACGCCGACGAAGGAGTAGCGCGACCAGCTGCGGCCCTGCTCGGCGGACTCCAGCAGGAAGGTGCCGGGGCGCTCGTCGGCGAGGCTGCGATAGAGGCCGATCGGGGTGAGGCCGTCCGCGAGGAGCCTGCGGGTGACCGGGATGACCCGGGTGTCGACGGCGAGCTTGCGGAAGGCTTCGAGGTCCATGGCGTGCGGCACCTTTCGACGGAGGGGCGGAAGGGGGTGGTCGGCCGGGCGGTCGGTCAGCCGAGCGGGAGCACGTCGGCGTCGAAGCACGTGCGGTCGCCGGTGTGGCAGGCCGCGCCGGTCTGGTCGACCTTGACCAGCAGGGTGTCGCCGTCGCAGTCCAGCGCGACCGACTTGACCCGCTGCACGTGGCCGGAGGTGTCGCCCTTCACCCAGTACTCGCGGCGGCTGCGGCTCCAGTAGGTGCAGCGGCCCGTGGTGAGGGTGCGGTGCAGCGCCTCGTCGTCCATCCAGCCCAGCATCAGCACCTCGCCGGTGTCGTACTGCTGCGCGATCGCCGGCAGGAGGCCGTCCTCGGTGCGCTTGAGGCGGGCGGCGATCTCGGCGGCCAGGGCGGTGGAACCGGGGGCGGCGGGTGTGGTGGACATGGGGTCATTGTGTCAGCCCGGTCCGTGCGGCCGGGGCCGCCGTCCGGATCCCGGCCGCGGCCGTGAACAGCGGCGGACGGCCCCCCCGGGACGCCGGACCGACCATCCGATCGAACGAGTTGTGCCAACCGCCTGCCGGGCGGCCCCGTTCTGCGCCATTCTCATGGTCATGACCTCCGAGCAGCGCGCCGCCGACCCCGCCGAGCCGCCGGGCGACGACGACCGCCCCCGCCCGGGGGGCACCTCCGACGCCCGGCCGTCCCGGGGCCTGCTGATCGCCGTCGCGGCGGTGCTGGCGGTCCTGCTCGCGGTGGTGGCGACGGTCCTGCTGTGGCCTGCGGACAACCCGGCGCCCAAGCCGCCGCCGCCCGCCCCGACCACGGCCTCGCCGACGCCCACCCCGACCCCCACGCCGACGCCCACCCCGACGCCGACCCCCACGCCGAGCAAGGCGGTGCCGTACAGCTTCTTCACCGTCGGCGCCTGCCTGGACCACCCGCAGCTGAGCAAGACGGTCACCAAGCCGGAGGCCCGCCCCTGCGAGGATCAGCACGACGGCGAGGCCGTCGCCGACCAGCTGCTGCCGGAGGGGCTGTCCGGCGACTACCAGATCGGCAACGCGATGCGGGACGGCTGCAAGGAGGCGCAGGCCGCCGCCGAGGCCCGGCAGGGCGGCGGCGGGCCGTACTACAGCTACCCGGTGGGCCCGAGCTACCCCTTCTACCAGCAGGGCTGGCGCGACTACACCTGCATCCTGACCGCGAGCAACCGGCCCGGCTCCACCAAGCTCACCGGCCGGCTGCGCTGAACCCCCGTCAGCGGGGCGCCTAGGCTGAGGGCATGTCGAACCACGCCCTCGCCGAGCGCCACCGCCTGGCCGAACTGCTGGCCGCCGCCGGACCGGACGCGCCCACCCTCTGTGCCGGGTGGTCCACCCGGGACCTCGCCGCCCACCTGGTGATCCGCGAGCGGCGACCGGACGCCGCCGCGGGCATCCGGGTCGGCCCGCTGGCCGGCTGGACCCACCGGGTGCAGGAGTCGTACGCCGACCGGCCCTACGAGGAGCTGGTCCGGATGTTCCGCTCCGGCCCGCCGGTGCTCTCGCTGTTCTCGCTGCCCGGCGCGGACGAGGCGGCCAACACCGTCGAGTACTACGTGCACGCCGAGGACGTCGCCCGCGCCGGTGAAGGCCCCGGGCCGCGGCCCGTACCGCCCGGCCGGGCCGAGGCGCTCTGGCGCCGGCTGCCGCTGATCGCCCGGCTGGAGGCCGGCCGCCGCTCCCCCGTGCGGCTGGAGCTGATCCGCCCGGACGGCCGGAGCCTGACCGTCGGCCCGGCCGGCATGCCGACCGTGCGGATCACCGGCGAGCCGGGCGAGCTGGTGCTCTTCGCCTTCGGCCGCGGCGCCCGCGCCGAGCTGACGGTGGACGGCCCCGAGGACGCCGTCGAGGCCCTGCGCCACGCCCTGCCGATCCCGTAGCCGGGGGCGGTCCCGGCTGCGGATGTCACCGGTGGGGTGCAGACTCGCAGATGGCAGAGGCCGGGCGGGCCGCCGCCCGGCCCCCGCCCGTCGTTTCCGTCTCCCTCTCCCCGAAGGGACGCGACACCATGCTCACCACCGACTTCCCCGCCGGCTCCCCCTGCTGGATCGACCTCGGCAGCCCGGACCCGGCCGCCGCCGCCACCTTCTACGGGACGGTCTTCGGCTGGACCTTCCGGTCCGCCGGCCCGGAGGCCGGCGGTTACGGCTTCCTCCAGCTGAACGGGAAGACGGCCGCGGCCGTCGGCCCGCTCACCGAGGAGGGCGCGCACTCGGCCTGGACGACGTACTTCCGCACGCCCGACGCCGAGGCCACCGGCAAGGCCGTCGCGCAGGCCGGCGGCACCGTCCGGGTCCCGGCCTTCGACGTGATGGACGCCGGGCGGATGGCCCAGCTGACCGACCCGCAGGGCGCCGACTTCGCGGTCTGGCAGCCCGGCACGGTGACCGGCCTGGACGTCGTCTCCGAGGACGGCGCGCTGATCTGGGCCGAACTGCACACCGGTGACGTCGACGCGGGCTTCGCCTTCTACCGGAAGGTCTTCGGCTGGCGCTCCGAGGACTTCCCCGCCCCCGGCATGACGTACAAGGTGCTCTCCCCCGCCGAGGGCGACCTGCGGGGCACCGCGTTCGGCGGCATCGCCCCGGTGATGGGCGAGGCCCAGCCGCCGAGCTGGACGCCGTACTTCGGTGCCGCCGACGTGGACGGCGTGGTCGCCCGGGCCACCGGTGCCGGCGCCACCGTGCTGATGGGTCCGGAGAGCGTCCCGGACGTCGGCCGGATCGCCTGGCTCGCCGACCCGTTCGGCGCCCCGTTCGCGCTGATCAAGGGCGAGCCGCCGAAGGAGTCCTGACCGCCTTCCGGCGCTTCCGCCCCCGCACCCCCTGCGCTAGCCTCGCGAGCGGGCGAGCAGCGCAGGGGGTGCGGCCGTGCAGCGAACGCAACCGGACGGGGGCTGGCCCGAGGGCACCCTGCTGGCCGAGCTGCGCCGTGACGGCTCCCCCGCCGCGCTCGCCGCCGAGCGGGCCGTCCTGCGGCTGGGCACCCGGCGCGCGCACGGCCACGGCGAGACCCTGATCCTGGACCGGGACCTCGGCGGCTTCGTCCTGCTGCTGCTCACCGGCTTCGCCAAGGCCACCGTCGAGGACACCGCGGGCGCGACCGCCCTGCTGGACGTCCGGGCGTTCGGCGACGTGGTCGGCGAGGCCGCCGCCCTCGACGGGCAGCCCCGCTCGGCGACCGTGACCGCAGCCGGACCGGTCACCGCGCGCCGGATCTCCCAGCCCGACTGGCTGCACTGGCTCGGCGGCCACGCCCCGGCCGGCCTCGCGCTGAGCCGCTGCCTGGTGCACCGCGGCCGGACCACCACCCGCCGGCTGGTCGGCCTCGCCTCCGAGCCGGTGCTGCACCGGCTCGCCCGCCATCTCGCCGACCTGGCCCGGCGCTACGGCACCGTCGGCCCGCGCGGCGTCGGCATCACCGTCCGCCCCCGGCTGACCCAGGCGGAGCTGGCCGCCCTGACCGGCGCCGGCGAGCGCCGGGTCCACCACGCCCTGCACGAGCTGGCCGACCGCGGCCTGATCCGGCTGGGCCGGCGCAGCACCGTCGTCCTGTCGCTGCCCGGCCTGCTGGAGCTGGCCGACGGACGGGCGGGCGTCGGCGCGGGCCTCGGCGCGGGCCTCGGCCCGGACGTCGGCCCGGACCTCAGCGGACCGGGTGCCCGGCCTCCCGCAGCGCGTTCTTGACCTCGCCGATCCGCAGGTCGCCGAAGTGGAAGACGCTGGCGGCCAGCACCGCGTCCGCGCCCGCCTCCACCGCCGGGGCGAAGTCGGCGAGCTTCCCGGCCCCGCCGGAGGCGATCACCGGCACCGACACGGTCTTGCGCACGGCCCGGATCAGCTCCAGGTCGTAGCCGTCCTTGGTGCCGTCGGCGTCCATCGAGTTGAGCAGGATCTCGCCCGCGCCCAGCTCGGCGGCGCGCCCGGCCCACTCGACGGCGTCCAGCCCGGTGCCCTGGCGGCCGCCGTGCGTGGTGACCTCGAAGCCCGAGGCGGTCTCGGTGCCCTCGGGGCAGCGCCGGGCGTCGACCGAGAGCACCAGCACCTGGCGGCCGAACCGCTGGGCGATCTCCCGGACCAGATCGGGGCGGGCGATGGCGGCGGTGTTGACGCCGATCTTGTCGGCGCCGGCCCGCAGCAGCTTGTCGACGTCCTCGACGGCGCGGATGCCGCCGCCGACGGTGAGCGGGATGAAGACCTGCTCGGCGGTGCGGCGGACCACGTCGTAGGTGGTCTCACGGTCGCCGGAGGAGGCCGTGATGTCGAGGAAGGTCAGCTCGTCGGCGCCCTCGGCGTCGTAGAGCTTGGCCATCTCGACCGGGTCCCCGGCGTCGCGGAGGTTCTGGAAGTTGACGCCCTTGACCACGCGGCCGGCGTCGACGTCCAGGCAGGGGATGACACGTACTGCGAGGGTCACGGCTGATTGCCTTCCAGAGCTTCCAGGGTTGCGGCGAGTCCGGCGCGGTGGGCGTCGAGTTCGACCTCGGCGAGCATCCGCGAGTCGACCAGGCTCTGCACCACCACGACGGCGGCCGCCGGGCGCACCGCGCCGAAGAGCTCCTGGTGGGCGCGGCCCGCCGCGTCGATGTCGCGGGCGTGGGTGAGGTACACCCGGGTGCGGACCACGTCGTCCGCCGTCAGACCGTACGCGGCCAGGGCCTCCAGCGCGTTGCCGAAGGCGGTCCGGGCCTGCTCGTAGGGGTCGCCCTCACCGTGCAGCACGCCGTCCACCAGCGGCCGGGCGCCGGCGACGTGCACATGGTCCCCGGCGGCGACCGCCTGCGACGCGCCGAGGGTCTCCTCCCAGACGGAGAAGCCGCCGAGCCGGCCGCGCACGATCCGACGTTCCGTCATCCCGAAACCGCCTCCAACGCCTCTCCGAGGGTGAACTTCTGCTCGTAGAGTGCCTTGCCCACGATGGCGCCCTCGACTCCCTCGCCGACCAGGCCGGCGATGGCCCGCAGGTCGTCCAGCGAGGAGACGCCGCCGGAGGCGACCACCGGCTTGTCGGTGGCGGCGCACACGTCGCGCAGCAGCTGCAGGTTGGGGCCGGTCAGGGTGCCGTCCCGGTTGACGTCGGTGACCACGTAGCGGGCGCAGCCCTCGGCGTCCAGGCGGGCCAGCACGTCGAACAGCTGGCCGCCGTCGCTGGTCCAGCCGCGGCCGCGCAGGGTGGTGCCGACCACGTCCAGGCCGACGGCGATCCTGTCACCGTGCTCGGCGATGACCTTGGCGACCCACTCGGGGCTCTCCAGGGCGGCGGTGCCGAGGTTGACCCGGGTGCAGCCGGTGGCCAGGGCGGCGGCCAGCGAGGCGTCGTCGCGGATGCCGCCGGACAGCTCGACCTTGATGTCCAGGCTGCCGGTGATCTCGCGCACCAGGTCCCGGTTGGAGCCGGTGCCGAAGGCGGCGTCGAGGTCGACCAGGTGCAGCCACTCGGCGCCGGCGTCCTGCCAGGCGAGGGCGGCGGCGAGCGGCTCGCCGAAGGAGGTCTCGGTGCCGGAGGCGCCCTTGACCAGGCGGACGGCCTGGCCGTCCCGGACGTCGACGGCGGGCAGCAGTTCGAGGCGACTCATGGTGTTACAACTCTTCCGTCGTCGAAGGGTTCAGAGGGTGCTGACCCAGTTGGTCAGCAGCGCGGCGCCGGCGTCGCCGGACTTCTCGGGGTGGAACTGGGTGGCCCACAGCGGGCCGTTCTCGACGGCCGCGACGAACGGCTGCCCGTGGGTGGCCCAGGTGACCAGCGGCGGGTTGATCCGCGCGCTGTGCGCCTCCAGCTCCCAGCTGCGCACCCCGTAGGAGTGGACGAAGTAGAAGCGGGTGTCCGCGTCCAGGCCGGCGAACATCCGGCTGCCCTCGGGGGCGTCCACGGTGTTCCAGCCCATGTGCGGCACGACCGGCGCCTCCAGCGGCTCCACGGTGCCCGGCCACTCGTCGCAGCCGGCGCTCTCCACGCCGTGCTCGACGCCCTTCTCGAAGAGGATCTGCATGCCCACGCAGATGCCCATGACCGGCCGGCCGCCGGCCAGCCGGCGCCCGATGATCCAGTCCCCGCGGACCGACCTCAGCCCGCGCATGCAGGCCTCGAAGGCGCCGACGCCGGGCACCAGCAGGCCGTCGGCGTCCATCGCGGCCTGGTAGTCGGAGGTGACGGTGACGTTCGCCCCGGTCCGCTCCAGGGCGCGCTGCGCCGAGCGGAGGTTGCCCGAGCCGTAGTCGAGCACCACGACGTTCTTGCCCATGTTCAGGTGTCCAGTCTTTCGTTCGCTCGACGGTTACAGGCGCATGAGGCCCGAGCCCAGGCACATCAGCGAGCCCAGGGCGAGCACGAGGATGACGCCCTTGGAGTGCTTCTGCTTCCAGAACGAGATGACGCCGCCGGCCAGGAAGAGCCCGACGAAGATGAGGATCATCGCGGAGTTGCTCACAGCGCACCCTTGGTCGACGGGAGGATGCCGGCCGCGCGCGGGTCGCGCTCGGCGGCGTAGCGCAGGGCCCGGGCCAGCGCCTTGAACTGGCACTCCACGATGTGGTGCGCGTTGCGACCGTACGGCACGTGGACGTGCAGGGCGATCTGGGCCTGGGCCACGAAGGACTCCAGGATGTGCCGGGTCATGGTGGTGTCGTAGGTGCCGATCATCGGCGCCATCTTCTCCGGCTCGGTGTGCACCAGGTAGGGGCGGCCGGAGAGGTCGACGGTCACCTGGGCGAGCGACTCGTCCAGCGGCACGGTGCAGTTGCCGAACCGGTAGATGCCGACCTTGTCGCCGAGCGCCTGCCGGAAGGCGGCGCCCAGCGCGAGGGCGGTGTCCTCGATGGTGTGGTGGGTGTCGATGTGCAGGTCGCCGTCGGTCTTCACGGTGAGGTCGAAGAGGCCGTGGCGCCCGAGCTGGTCGAGCATGTGGTCGTAGAAGCCGACGCCCGTGGAGATGTCGGTCTTGCCGGTGCCGTCCAGGTCTATCTCGACCAGGACGGAGGTCTCCTTGGTGGTGCGCTCGACGCGTCCGATGCGGGTCATTCGGGGTTACAGCTCCTTGATCACAAGTCGGACGGCGTCCAGGAAGGCGTCGTTCTCAGCGGGGGTGCCGGCGGTGACGCGCAGCCATCCGGGGACGCCGTTGTCACGGACCAGGACGCCGTGGTCGAGGATGGCCCGCCAGACGGCGTGGGTGTCGGCGAAGCGGCCGAACTGGACGAAGTTGGCGTCCGAGTCGGTCACCTCCAGACCGAGCCCGCGCAGCGCCTCGACCAGCCGGTCGCGCTCGGCCTTGAGCCGGCCGACGTAGCCGAGCAGGGTGTCGGTGTGCTCCAGGCAGGCCAGCGCGGTGGCCTGGGTGACGGCCGACAGGTGGTACGGCAGCCGGACCAGCTGCACCGCGTCCACCACCGCCGGGTCGGCGGCCAGGTAGCCCAGGCGCAGCCCGGCCGCGCCGAAGGCCTTGGACATGGTGCGGGAGACCACCAGGTTGGGGCGGCCCTCGATCAGCGGCAGCAGCGAGTCGCGGTGCGAGAACTCGACGTACGCCTCGTCGACCACCACCAGGCTGGGCCGGGCGGCCTGCGCGGCCTCGTACAGCCGCAGCACGGTGTCGGCGTCGACGGCGGTGCCGGTCGGGTTGTTCGGCGAGCAGACGAACACCACGTGCGGGCGGTGCTCGGCGATCGCCGCGACGGCGGCGTCCAGGTCGATGGTGAAGTCTGCGTTGCGCGGGCCGGAGATCCAGCCGGTGCCGGTGCCCCGGGAGATCAGCGCGTGCATCGAGTACGAGGGCTCGAAGCCGAGCGCGGTGCGGCCGGGGCCGCCGAAGGTCTGCAGCAGCTGCTGGAGCACCTCGTTGGAGCCGTTGGCGGCCCAGACGTTCTCCCGGGCGACGGCGTGGCCGGTGGTGCGGGTGAGGTACGCCGCCAGGCCCTCGCGCAGCTCGACCGCGTCGCGGTCGGGGTAGCGGTTGAGGTTCCGGGCGGCCTCGGCGACCCGCTCGGCGATCCGGGCGACCAGCTCCTCGGGGAGCGGGTACGGGTTCTCGTTGGTGTTCAGCTGGACCGGGACGTCGAGCTGCGGGGCGCCGTAGGGCGACTGGCCGCGCAGCTCGTCCCGGACGGGAAGGTCGTCGATCGTGGTCACGTGCCGGGAACCGTCCACTCGAATCGGGCCTTGATCGCGTCGCCGTGACCGGGCAGGTCCTCGGCGTTCGCCAGGTTGACGACGTGCTCGGCGACGCCGGCCAGCGCCTCGCGGTCGTACTCGACGACCTGCACGCCGCGCAGGAAGGTCTGCACGGACAGGCCCGAGGAGTGGCAGGCGCAGCCGCCGGTGGGCAGCACGTGGTTGGAGCCGGCCGCGTAGTCGCCCAGCGAGACCGGGGTGAACCGGCCGAGGAAGATCGCGCCGGCGTTGCGCACCTTCGCCGCGACCGCGTGCGGGTCGCGGGTCTGGATCTCCAGGTGCTCGGCCGCGTAGGCGTTGACCACGGCCAGGCCCTGCTCCAGGTCGTCGACCAGGATGATGCCGGACTGCCGGCCGCCCAGCGCCTCGGCCACCCGCTCGCTGTGCCGGGTGCGGGCGACCTGGGTCTTCAGCTCGGCCTCGACCGCCTCGGCGAGCGCCACCGAGTCGGTGACCAGCACCGAGCCCGAGGTCGGGCCGTGCTCGGCCTGGCTGATCAGGTCGGCGGCGACGTCCACCGGGTCGGCGCTGTCGTCGGCGAGGACGGCGATCTCGGTCGGGCCGGCCTCGGAGTCGATGCCGATCCGCCCGGCGAAGTAGCGCTTCGCGGCGGCCACGTAGATGTTGCCGGGGCCGGTGACCACGTTCACCGGCTCGCACTCCTCGGTGCCCAGCGCGAACATGGCGACCGCCTGGGCACCGCCGACCGCGTACACCTCGGTGACGCCGAGCAGCGCGCAGGCCGCCAGGATGGCCGGGTGCACCCGGCCGCCGAAGGCCTTCTGCGGCGGCGAGGTCACCGCGATGCCGCGCACGCCCGCCTCCTGGGCCGGCACCACGTTCATCACAACGGAGGACGGGTAGACGGCCAGCCCGCCGGGCACGTACAGCCCGACCCGGTCCACCGGCACCCAGCGCTGGGTCACCGTGCCGCCCGGCACCACCTGGGTGGTGTGCCCCTCGCGGCGCTGGTCCGCGTGCACGATGCGGGCGCGGCGGATCGACTCCTCCAGCGCGGCGCGCACCTTCGGGTCCAGCTCCTCCAGCGCCTGCGAGATCTGCTCGGCCGGGACCCGGGTGGACTCCAGCCGCACGCCGTCGAAGCGTTCGGTGATCTCGATCAGCGCCGCGACTCCGCGATGATGCACGTCCTCGGCGATCGGACGCACCTTCTCCAGGGCGGCCGCGACGTCGAAGTCGGCACGGGGCAGCAGGTGGCGCGGGTCGTCGAGCGAGCCGCGCAGATCGATTCGAGAGATCACGCCACCCAGTGTAAGGAGTGGCCGGAACCGCCGGTCCCGCATTTCAGTCCGTGATACGAAGAGCGAGACGGCCGGGGGAGGCCGGGGGAATCGGGGGGCAACCGTGACGGATCGGGCACCGGACGACTGGACGGCCGCCGAACAGGCACTCTGGCAGGCGTTCCGGCTCGGCCGGATCCACGACCTGCGCAGCGGCGAGGCCGCCGAGGACGACCCGTTCGGCGAGGCCGTCTGGGGCCCGGAGCGGACGGTCCGCGCCCGGGTGCTCGCCCGGCTGCTGCTGGACGGGCCTGCCGCGGTCCCCGGCCGGGTCGCCTCGCTCAAGCTGACCGGCGTCCTGGTCACCGGTCCGCTCGACCTGGCCGGCGGCACCATCGGCCACTACGTCGAGCTGCACGACTGCCGCTTCGACCAGAAGATCCTGATCTCCGAGGCCGAGGCCGGCACCCTGCGCTTCATCAACTGCCTCATCCCCCGGCTGGAGGCCTCCCGGCTGGCGACCTCCGGGGACCTGCACCTGGCCCGCTGCCGGATCCGCCAGGGCGTACGGCTCACCGACGCCCGGATCGGCACCGACCTGCTGATCAACCAGGCCACCCTGGGCGGCGACCGGTTCGGCCGGGCGCTGTCCGCCGACGGCATCGCGGTCAGCCAGGACTGCGAGGCCGACCGGCTGGAGACCCACGGCGAGGTCAGCCTGCGCACCGCCCGGATCGGCGGCCGGCTCTCGCTGCGCGGCGCCCAGCTGCGCGCCGTACCGGGCAACCGCAACGCCCTCAACGCGGTGCGGCTCACCGTCGGCCACACCCTGTACCTGAGCGGCTCGGCCGACGGCGGCTGGTACGGGTCCCAGACCTACTACGGCTCCGGGTACGGCGAGGTCCCGCCGCCGGACGCGCCGAGCACCCCGTTCCGCGCCTTCGGCCAGGTCCGGCTCTCCGACGGCCGCTTCGAGAACGCCTGCCTGCTCTCCGACGCCGAGTTCCACCTGGTCGACGGCGACGAGGTGACCCTGCGCCGGATCCAGACCCCGGAACTGCGCTTCACCTGCCGCTTCCCGGACGGCGGCGCCGTCTCGCTGTCCCGGGCCCGGATCGGCAACCTGGTCGACGCCCCCGGCTCCTGGCCGCAGGAGGGATCGGTCGGGCTCACCGGGTTCACCTACGAGTGCCTGCGCCCGGCCGTGCCGTTCCCCGTCCGGCAGCGCATCGGCTGGCTGGAACGTTCCTCCGTGGAGTTCCAGCCCGAGTCCTACGAGCAGCTCGCCGCCGCGCTGCGCCGCGACGGCGCCGACGACGACGCCCGCGAGGTGCTCTACGCCAAGCAGCGCCGCCGCCGGCAGACCCTGCCGCTGCCGGCCCGGATCTGGGGCCGGGTCCAGGACGTCACCGTCGGCTACGGCTTCCGCCCCGGCCGCGCCGCGCTCTGGCTGCTGCTCGCCTGGGCGCTCGGCAGCCTCTACTTCGCCACCCACGCGCTCCAGCCGCTCAAGGCCGACGAACGCCCGCACTGGAACCCGGTGCTGTACGCGCTCGGCCAGCTGCTGCCGGTCGTCGACCTCGGCCAGGCCGGCTGGAACCCCGGCGGCACCGCCCAGTGGGTCTCCTCCGGCCTGGTCGTGGTCGGCTGGGTGCTCGCCACCACGGTCGCCGCCGGCGCCAGCCGGATGCTCCAGCGCGGGTGAGCCGGCGAGGGCCCGCCGCCAGGGCCGTGACGGCCCGGCGGGTCCGGGGAACTACGCTGTCCGCCGTGACAGAACGGCTTCCGCTCTTCCCGCTGAACACCGTGCTCTACCCGGGCCTGGTGATGCCCCTGAACGTCTTCGAGGAGCGCTACCGCCGTCTGGTCGCCGACCTGCTGGAACAACCCGAGGAACAGCCGCGCCGTTTCGGCGTGCTCGCCATCAAGGACGGCCGCGAGGTCGCCCCGGTCCGCCCCGAGGACGGCCCGGCCGGCCCGCTGGACGGCCTCGGCACCGCCACCGGCGACCCCTTGGAGGCGCTCCACCACATCGGCTGCGTCGCCGACGTCACCTCCGTCCAGCCGCAGCCGGACGGCCGGTACGAGCTGCTGGTCACCGGGACCACCCGGTTCTGGCTCCGGTCCGTCGACGTCGGCGGCCCGTACCTCGTCGGCGAGCTCGAACCCATCGAGGAACGCGCCGGCGAGGGCTCCGGCGCGCTGGCCGCCGAGGTCGAACGGATCTTCCGCACCTACCAGCGCCGGCTCGCCGGGGCCCGCGAGGCCAGCACCGTCGGCCGCCAGGAACTGCCCGACGACCCGCAGGTGCTGTCCTACCTGGTCGCCGCGGCCGCCGTGCTGGAGGTCCCGCTCAAGCAGCAGCTGCTCGCCTGCCCCGACAACGCCCAGCGACTGCGCACCGAGCTCGAACTGCTGCGCCGCGAGACGGCGGTGCTCAGCTGGCTGCCCTCGCTGCCCGCCGTCAACCTCACCCGCCAGTCCTTCAGCCCCAACTGACCGGGCCCACCGATTGCCCCCCACCGATTGAGGAGCCCCCGTGGCCAAGAAGCCGAAGAAGGGCGGCCAGGGCACACCCGCGACGGTCGCCCTGGAGGCCGCCGCCGTGCCGTTCACCGTGCACTCCTACAAGCACGACCCGGCCGCCGCCTCCTACGGCGGCGAGGCCGCCGGGGCGCTCGGCGTGCCGGCCGAGCGGGTCTTCAAGACCCTGGTCGCCGACGTCGACGGTGTCCTCACCGTCGGCGTCGTCCCGGTCGCCGGCCGGCTCGACCTCAAGGCGCTGGCCGCGGCGGTCGGCGGCAAGCGCGCCGCGATGGCCGACCCGGCCGCCGCCGAACGCAGCAGCGGCTACGTCCTCGGCGGCATCTCCCCGCTCGGCCAGCGCCGCCCGCTGCGCACCGTCGTCGACGCCAGCGCGCTCACCCACCCCACCGTGTACGTCTCCGCCGGCCGCCGCGGCCTGGAGGTCGAGCTCTCCCCCACCCACCTCGTCGCCCTCACCGACGCCCGCACCGCCCCCATCGCCCACTGACCCGAGGCCGCCGGGGGCACGCCTCAGCCCTCCCGCCGCTCCTCCGCCGACGGAACCCCCGCGTCCACGGCCGCAGGCCCCGGCACCCAGTACGGCGGCGGGTCCTCCTCGCGCTTCCCGAACGCCGCCGACAGCGCCAGCAGCAGCACCATCGCCGCCATCGGCCACGCCAGCACCGCCCCGTACGCCCCGAGGTCGATGTCCGCCTGGAAGTGCCCGCCGTTCCCGACCCGCCGCGCCTCCGCGACCAGGTCGCGGCCCGGCCCGAGCCACCGCCCGAGCCCCCACGCCCCGACCGACGCCAGCAGCCCACCGACCGCCAGCCCGACCGCCACCGAGATCCCGCCACCGCGCTTCCGGCTGACCAGGAACGCGCCCAGCGCCGTCAGGATCCCCATCCCCAGCCCGATCAGCACGAACACGCTGTCGGCCCCGGCCCGCTGCTCGCCCTCCGGGTCGGCGTAGAGGATCTTGTTGCCGTCCACGACCAGCGGCACCTTGGGCGCCAGCCAGGCCCACAGCACGCCCATCACGACCCCCAGCACCAGACAGGCCAGCACCGTGGCCGCCCCGATCCTCAGCTCGGGCAGCAGTCGCTGGGCGAGCGGCTCCGCCGGCTGCGGCTTGCCGGCCACCAGGTCCAGCCCCGGCGGCAGCGCGTACGGATCGCGCGCGGCCTGCGGATCGGGCGCGGCGTACGGAGCGGGCACGGCGTCCGCGGGCACGGCGTCCGCCACGGCATCGGAGCCGTCGGCGCGCGCGGGATCCGGAGGTGTGTTCGGTACGGTCACACCCCCCATCGTTTCACGGTCGACGCCCCCGCGACCCGGCCACCCACCGACCGGACGACCGGACCCCGGCCGGGCGCCGGCCGGCTACCGCCGGGTCGCCCGCCGGTACGCCCACGTGGCCACGGCCAGCGAGACCACGCCCACCCCCGCGCACACCGCGAGGTCCCCGGCCACCGCCGCCCAGTCCGGCGACGGCCGGAACGTCCGGGCGAAGGCCTCCACCGCGTAGGTGGACGGCAACAGGTCGCGCAGCCAGAGCACCGGCTGCGGCAGGTTGTCCACCGGCAGCACGCCGAGCAGCAGCGCCGCCGACATGCCGAGCTGCCCGAGCATGGTGGCGATCTCCTGCTTGGGCGCGAGCAGCCCGCAGGCCGCCCCGAGCCCGGAGAGCGCCGCCCCGGCCAGCGGCACCACCGCGAGCAGCACCCACAGCTGCCCGAGCGGCAGCCCGAACATCACCGCGCCGACCCCCGCCGTGACGAGCGTCCCGGGCAGGGTGAACGAGGCGAAGGCGGCAGCCGCGCCGAGCACCACCGAGGCGGCCGGCACCGGCAGCGTCGCGTAGTGGTCCAGCCCGCCGCTGGCCCGCAGCCGGCCGAAGTACTGGGCGAGCAGGTTGAGCGCCACGAAGGCGACCACCAGCACGCTGGAGCCGGACACCACGTACCGGGCGGCCGAGGTCTGCCCGGAGTCGACGACGCCCCGCATCATCACCAGGATGCCGAGCGACTGGAAGGTGGCCACGAACAGCAGCGGGATCCGCGCCACCCGGGCCCGCGCGAGCTGCGCCCGGTAGACGGCCGCGAGGGCGGGCAGCATCCGGGCGGCGGGCGCGAGCGGGGCGGGCCCGCCGGCCGTGTCCGGGGTGGTGCGCGCCGGTGCCGAGAGCAGCGTCACTTGGCCAGTCCTCCGTGGCGGCCGCCCAGCTTGAGGTAGGCGTCCTCAAGGCTCGGGGTGGCCAGGGTGAAGTCGTCCAGGGCGGCGAAGGCCGGGCCGGTGGTGACGGCGGCGACCAGTTCGCGGGCCTGCTCGGGGGTGGTGCGGACGGTCCAGCGGCGGCCGGTGCGCTCGGCCCGTTCGGCGAGCGCCGCCACCGCGGGGACGCCCAGCGGCGCCTCGTCGCGCCAGACCAGGTCGAGCCGGACGTCGCCGTCGACCAGCGCCTTGAGGCCGCCGGGGGTGTCGCAGGCGATCACCCGGCCGTCGTCGACCACGGCGACCCGGTCCAGCACGGTCTCCGCCTCGATCACGTTGTGGGTGACCAGCAGCACGGTGGCGGAGCGCTCGGCCCGGCGGCGTTCGACCGCCGACCAGACGGCCCGCCGGGCAACCGGGTCCATGCCGGTGGTGGGCTCGTCGAGGACCAGCAGCGGCCGGTCGCCGACCAGGGTGGCGGCGAAGCAGGCGAGCCGGCGCTGGCCGCCGGAGAGCTTGGCGAGCGGCCGGTGGGCGAGCGGTTCCAGGGCGAGTTCGGCGATCACCTCGTCGGCGGCGGCGCGGGCCGCGGCCCGGCTCAGACCGCGCAGCCGCCCGGTGGTCTCGGCGGCGAGGGCGACGGTCAGCTCGTCGAGCGCACTGGACTCCTGGCCGAGGTAGCCGAGCAGCCGGGCGGCCCGTTCGGGGTGCCGGACCACGTCGTGGCCGAGGATCTCGATGCTGCCGGAGTCGGGCCGCAGCAGGCCGGTGAGCTGGCGGACCAGGGTGGACTTGCCGGCGCCGTTGGGCCCGAGCAGGCCGAAGATCTCACCCTGGCGGACGGTCAGGGTGATGCCGTCGTTGGCCCTGATCGCGGTGGCCGAGGCGCCGCGCCCGGCACGGTACGTCCGGACCAGGTCGCGTACGGCGCAGCACGGCGAGGTCTCCTGGGGTGCCCGCCCGGCCGTCTCACTCACGACCGGAGACTCTACGCGGTGCAACGGGCGAACCGGACAACGGGGCCCCGCCCGCGGCGCCCTCGGGGGCTGCCTCGGGCCGGTCAGTCGTCGACGACCAGGTCACCGCCGGGGACCCTGGCGGCGAGCTCCTTCCAGAAGCCCGCCCGGATCGCGTACCGGTCGTGCTCGTCGATCTGGTCGTCCTTGTGCGCGAGCAGCCCGAAGCGGGCGGCGTAGCGCAGCAGCTCGCCGTCGACCCGGTGCGGGATGCGCGGGTAGCCGGGCCACAGGACGGTGAGCCGTTCGACGTCACCCATCCGGCCGGTCCAGCGGCGGGCGAAGACCTGGCCGACCTCGTGGGCGTCGCCGCCGATGGAGGTGATGTCCTCCTCGCGGTCGGCCCAGCGCTGTTCGGCGGTGGTGAGCTGGGCCAGGGTGGGCAGGCCGTCGCCGGCGGTGACGGCGGGCTCGGCGGCGGGCCGCTCGATCCACCCGCGGTCGGAGGACCAGCGCAGCACCGGGCCGGCCTGCTGCCGGTCGGCGGCGGCCTGCCGGTCGGCGCTTCGTCCGGCGAGGTCCTTGGGGGTGGGGACGATCTTGAGTCCGGCGGCGGCCGGCTGCGGGCGCCCGTTGGCGGCGGGGGCCGCCACGGCGGCCGGCTCGTCCTCGGCGGGGCGGCCGGGCAGCTGGGCCGCGGGCAGCGGGCCCGGCAGGGTGGCGGGGGGCGCGGCGGGCGGCGCGGCGAGGATCTTGGCGATGTCGTGCCGGGCGCCGGGGCCGGGGAAGACGCTGGAGGTGTCGCGCAGGCTGAACGAGCCCTCGATCCACTCGCGGTCCAGCACCCGACGTTCGTCGGCCTCGCCGACGAGGTCCTCGGACTGGTTGAAGTCGCCGTCGGCGGCCTGCAGCGCCCAGAGGTGGACGACGACGCCGTGCTCCTTGGCGGACATCATGCCGGGCAGCAGGTCGCCGTCGCCGGTGATCAGCACGATGTCGGCGCAGGCCCGGTTGCGGGCGAGTTCGGAGAGTTCGGCGTGCATCGCGGCGTCGACGCCCTTCTGCACCCAGCGGCCCTCGGCCCGGGTGAGCGCGCCGAGCCGCACGGTGACCCGGGGCAGCACGCGCAGCCGCCGGTGCTCGGGCATCGGGCGGCGTTCCGGCGCGGCGTCGAACCAGTAGATCCGCAGCAGCGGCAGGCCGGTCTCGGCCTCGGCGCGCTCGCGCAGGGCGGCGATCAGCGCGGTGTGGTCGACGGTGACCTTGGAACGGGAGGGGTCACCGGCGAGCAGGCTCGCGGCGGCGCCCAGCAGGTATCCGGCGTCCACCAGGACGACACAGCGGTCCATCGCGCACCTCTTTCCGCTCGCCCTCGGGTGGGGCCCCGCCGGGACCGACGAGGCCGGGACGGGCGCGGTGCGCCCGGGTCCGGGCGGGATGGGGTGAGGGGTGCCCGCAGCCGCCCGATCGTTGGGTCACCTTTTTCCCCCGGATCCGCCCGCCGAACCCCGGCCGTCCGGCGCTTTCCCGGCACCGACGCCGAGGGCCCCCGTCCAGGACGGGGGCCCTCACGTGGTGCGCGGCGGCTCAGCCGTTGAGTTCGGCGGCGACCAGCTCGGCCAGCTGGACGGCGTTGAGCGCGGCGCCCTTGCGCAGGTTGTCGTTGGAGACGAACAGCGACAGGCCGTTCTCCACCGTCTCGTCGACGCGGATCCGGCCGACGTAGCTCGGGTCCTGACCGGCGGCCTGGAGCGGGGTGGGGATGTCGCTCAGCTCGACGCCGGGGGCGCCGGCCAGCAGCTCGACCGCGCGCTCGGGGCTGATCGGGCGCTCGAAGCGGGCGTTGATCTGCAGCGAGTGGCCGGAGAAGACCGGGACGCGCACGCAGGTGCCGGCGACCTTGAGCTCGGGGATGCCGAGGATCTTGCGGCTCTCGTGGCGGAGCTTCTGCTCCTCGTCGGTCTCGTTGGAGCCGTCCTCGACGATGGAGCCGGCCAACGGCACCACGTTGAAGGCGATCGGCCGCTGGTAGACCTTGGGCTCGGGGAACTCGACGGCCGAGCCGTCGTGGGCGAGCGCGGCGGCGCCGTCCACGACCTTGGCGGCCTGGTCCTGCAGCTCGGCGACGCCGGCCACGCCGCTGCCGGAGACGGCCTGGTAGGTGGAGACGACGAGGGCGGCGAGGCCGGCCTCGTCGTGCAGCGGGCGCAGCACCGGCATGGCGGCCATGGTGGTGCAGTTCGGGTTGGCGATGATGCCCTTGGGGCGGTCGGCGATCGCCTCGGGGTTGACCTCGGAGACGACCAGCGGGACCTCGGGGTCGCGGCGCCAGGCGGAGGAGTTGTCGATCACGACGGCACCGGCGGCGGCGACCTTGGGGGCGAGCGCCTTGGAGGTGGCACCACCGGCCGAGAAGATCACGATGTCCAGGCCGGTGTAGTCGGCCGTGGCCGCGTCCTCGACGGTGACCTCGGTGCCCTGCCAGGGCAGCGTGCGCCCGGCCGAGCGGGCCGAGGCGAACAGCCGCAGCTGCTCCACCGGGAGGTTGCGCTCCGCCAGGATCTCGCGGACCACGCCGCCGACCTGGCCGGTGGCCCCGACAATGCCGATCTTCATCCGACTACTCCTCTTGATCTTGCAACTCACAGCCGCACTCCGCCCATCATGCCTTGTCACCGGCACCGGGCGGCCCGGCATTCCATCCTGTGGTCCTCAGTGGTCCAGACCACTGAGGAGTTCCAGCGCCCGCGCGACCTCCGCCGGTCCGGCCGGCAGCAGCGGCAGCCGGACGTCCGGCGTCGGGATCCGCCCCTGCGCGTGCAGCACGCCCTTGACCACCGCCGGGTTCGGCGCGGCGAAGGCCGCCACCGCCAGTCCGGTCAGCCGGTGACCCAGCGCCCGGGCGCGCGCCACGTCCCCGGCCCGCCAGGCCTCGACCAGCTCGACGAAGCGCGCGGTCGCCAGGTGCGCGGAGGCCAGGATGCCGCCGTCCGCACCGAGCGCCAGCAGCGGCGCGAGCACGGCGTCGTCCCCGCCCAGCACCGAGAACCCGGCCGGCGCGGCGGCCAGCAGCTCCACCGCCGCCTGGTCCACCCCGCCGGTCGCGTACTTGACGCCCGCCACGTTCGGCAGCGCGGCCAGCTCCAGCAGCGCGGCGGCCGACAGGGCCTGCCCGGTGCGGTACGGGATGTGGTAGACGACCAGCGGCACCGAACCGGCCTCGGCCAGCGCCCGGAAGTGCGCGACCGTCCCGGCCTCGCCCGGCCGGACGAAGGACGGCACGGTCACCAGTGCCCCCGCCACCCCCGGCACCCGGGCCGCCAGTCCGGCCAGCTCCTCGGCCGCCGCGGCGGTGCCCGGCCCGCCCGCGCCGACCAGCAGCGGCACCCCGCGCTCGGCGCAGACCGCCGCACAGACCTCGGTGACCGCGCGCCGCTCGTCCGCGCTCAGCGCGGCCGGCTCGCCGGTGGTGCCGAGCGCGACCAGCCCGGCCGCACCGTCGTCCAGCACCGAGCCGGCCAGCTTCTCCAGCGCGTCCAGCGCCACCGAGCCGTCGGCCGCGAACGGCGTGACCAGCGGGACGAAAATGCCCTTGAGTTCCATGCCCACGATCCTGCGGCCCGCCGATCCCACAGGTCCAGTTCACGTTTCCGAAGCTTCTCGTAAGCTGAGCCGATGCTCGATGTCCGACGCCTGCGCCTGCTGCGCGAACTCGCCCACCTCGGCACCATCGCCGCCGTCGCCGAGGCGCTCAGCTTCAGCCCTTCGGCGGTGTCCCAGCAGCTGTCCGTGCTGGAGAAGGAGGCCGGCGTCCCGCTGCTGGAACGCACCGGCCGCCGGGTCACCCTCACCCCCGCCGGACGCAACCTGGTCCGGCACGCCGAGGCCGTGCTCGAACGGCTGGAGCAGGCGGACGCCGAGCTGGCCCACGCCCGCGACGGCCTGGCCGGCCCGCTGCGGATCGGCACCTACCCGTCGGCGGCCCGCGCGATCATCCCCGCCGTGCTCGCCGAACTCGCCGGCTGGCACCCGGGGCTGGAGCCGATGGTCACCGAGGTCGACCCGGCCGAGGTCGCGGCGGCGCTGCGCGCGGGCGAGCTGGACGTGGCGCTGGTGCACGAGTACGACCTGGTGCCCGCCGACCCGGAGCCCGGGCTGGCGGTGACCCGGCCGATCTTCACCGAGCCGATGTACCTGGCGGCCCGCGTCCCCGGCACCGTCGCCGACCAGCGCGCCGAACCCTGGATCCTCGCCCCGCCGGGCACCCTGTGCCACAGCATGGCCGTCCGGGCCTGCGAGAGCGCGGGCTTCGCACCCCGGATCCGCCACCAGATCGACGACTTCGCCACCGTGCTCGCCCTGGTGGCGGCCGGTCAGGGGGTGGCGCTGGTCCCGCACCTCGGCATCGACCGGCCGCCGCCGGGGGTCGTCCTCACCCGGCTGCCGATGTACCGCCGCACCCGCACCGCGTTCCGCGCCGGCGCCGGCGCCCACCCCGCGATCTCCGCCTTCGTCTCCGCCCTGCACACCGCCGTACCGACCCCGCTGCGCAACTCCGCGTAGCCGGGGGGCGCCCGTGCCCGGCCGGGCACGGGCGCCCCGAAGGCCTACGCCGCCCCGTTGCCCGCCAGGCAGCTCGGGCCGAGCAGCTGCTTCAGGTCCCCGAACAGCGCCGGATCCGACTTCACCCGGTGCCGGTCGAGCCGCAGCACCGTCGTCTTGCTGCGCGCCTCCAGCCGGACCCGCACCTCGGTCGTCCCCCGGTGGCTGCTCAGCACCTCGCCGAGCCGCGCCACCAGCGGGGGCGTCACCTTCCCGCTCGGGATGTTGATGATGATCGGTGCCTCGGCGTGCGCGTTCGACAGGTCCGGGACGGTGAGCTCCATGCCCATCAGCCGGGGCACGTCCTCGCGCTTGTCCAGCTTGCCGCGCACGAACACCACCGTGTCCTCGACCAGCTGCGAGGAGACCAGCTGGTAGCTGGCCGGGAAGAACATGCAGTCGATCGAGCCCGCGAGGTCCTCGACCGTCGCGATCGCCCAGGCGTTGCCCTGCTTGGTCATCTTCCGCTGGAGGCCCGAGATGATGCCGCCGATGGTGATGATCGTCCCGTCCGGCCGTTCGGCGAGGTCCGCGACCGCGCAGTCCGCCTTGTCGGCGAGCACGTGCTCGATGCCGTGCAACGGGTGCGAGGAGACGTACAGGCCGAGCATCTCCCGCTCCTGGGTGAGCAGGAAGGACTTCTCCCACTCGTCCTCGGAGAACACCACGTCCAGGCCGAAGCTCGGCTCGTCGCTGGTCGTATCGCCGCCGAAGAGGTCGAACTGCCCCTCGGCCTCCTTGCGCTTGATGCCGACGACGTTGTCGATCATCGGCTCGAACTGCGCGGTCAGGCCCTTGCGGGTGTGGCCGAGCGAGTCGAACGAACCGGCCTTGATCAGCGATTCGACGGTCCGCTTGTTGCAGACCACCGACTCCACCTTCTCCAGGAAGTCCGGGAAGGAGGAGAACTTCCCCTTGGTCTTCCGGGTCCGGATCATCGACTCGACGACCGGGCCGCCGACGTTGCGGATGGCGGTCAGGCCGAACCGGACGGTGGTGTCACCGTGCGGGGTGAAGTCCGCGTCCGACTCGTTGACGTCCGGCGGCAGGACGTTGATGCCCATCTTCCGGCACTCGTTGAGGTAGACGGCCGACTTGTCCTTGTCGTCCTTGACCGAGGTGAGCAGGCCGGACATGTACTCGGCCGGGTAGTTGGCCTTGAGGTACGCCGTCCAGTAGGAGACGAGCCCGTAGCCCGCCGTGTGCGCTTTGTTGAACGCGTAGCCGGAGAAGGGGACCAGGACGTCCCACACCGCCTGGATCGCCGCGTCCGAGTAGCCGCGCTCCCGGCAGCCCTTCTGGAACGGGACGAACTCGGCCTCCAGGATCTCCTTCTTCTTCTTGCCCATGGCGCGGCGCAGCAGGTCGGCCTGGCCCAGCGAGTAGCCGGCCAGGATCTGCGCGGCCTTCTGCACCTGCTCCTGGTAGACGATCAGGCCGTAGGTGGGCCTGAGCACCTCCTCCAGGGGCTTCTCCAGCTCCGGGTGGATCGGGGTGATCTCCTGCTGCCCGTTCTTGCGCAGCGCGTAGTTGGTGTGCGAGTTGACGCCCATCGGACCCGGCCGGTACAGCGCCAGGACCGCCGAGATGTCTTCGAAGTTGTCGGGCTTCATCAGGCGCAGCAGCGAGCGCATGGGGCCGCCGTCGAGCTGGAAGACGCCGAGCGTGTCACCGCGCGCCAGCAGTTCGTAGGTCGGCTTGTCGTCCAGGGGCAGCTCAAGAAGATTGATCTTGATGCCCTTGTTCTTCTCGATCGCCTTGACGGCGTCGTCCATGATCGTCAGGTTGCGCAGGCCGAGGAAGTCCATCTTGAGAAGGCCGAGGCCCTCACAGGTGGGGTAGTCGAACTGCGTGATGGTGACGCCGTCGGTGTGCCGGGTCCAGACCGGGATGTGGTCGGTCAGCGGCTCGGCGGACATGATGACGCCGGCCGCGTGCACCCCGGGCTGGCGGATCAGGCCCTCGATGCCGCGCGCGGTGTCGATCACCTTGCGCACGTCGGGGTCGGTCTCGTAGAGCCCGCGGATCTCGCCGGCCTCGCTGTAGCGCGGGTGGCTGCTGTCGGTGATGCCGGACAGCGGGATGCCCTTGCCCATGACGTCCGGCGGCATCGCCTTGGTGATCCGGTCGCCCATCGCGTACGGGTAGCCGAGGACGCGCGAGGAGTCCTTGATGGCGGCCTTCGCCTTGATGGTGCCGTACGTGACGATCATGGCGACCTTGTCGGATCCCCACTTCTCCGTCACGTACCGGATCACGTCACCGCGCCGGCGCTCGTCGAAGTCGATGTCGACATCGGGCATGGAGATGCGCTCGGGGTTGAGGAAGCGCTCGAAGATCAGACCGTGCGGGATCGGGTCGAGGTCGGTGATGCCCATGGCGTACGCGACCAGCGAGCCGGCCGCCGAACCACGGCCCGGCCCCACCGCGATGCCCTGGCTCTTCGCCCACATGATGAAGTCGGCGACCACGAGGAAGTACGCCGGGAACCCCATCTGGATGATGGTGTCCATCTCGTACTCGGCGAGCTTCTTGTGCTCCTCGTCGTACCCGCCCGGGAAGCGCCAGTCCATGCCCTCCCAGACCTTGGACTTGAAGAAGTCCGCCTCGGACTCGAAGCCCTCCGGGATCGGGAAGCGCGGCATCAGGTTGCGGAACTTGAACATGCCCTCGGTGTCGACCCGGGAGGCCACCAGCAGCTGGCTGTTGCGGCAGCCCTCCTGCCAGGCGTCCGACTGGTCCAGGGCGTACATCTCGGCGGCCGACTTGATGTAGTAGCCGGTGCCGTCGAACCGGAAGCGGTCCGGGTCGGAGAGGTTCTTGCCGGTCTGCACGCAGAGCAGCAGGTCGTGGGCGCCGGCGTCGGCCTCGGTGGTGTAGTGCGAGTCGTTGGTGACGACCGGCGGGATGCCGAGCTTCTTCCCGATCTCGATCAGCCCGTCGCGGACCCGCTTCTCGATGTCGAGACCGTGGTCCATCAGCTCCAGGAAGTAGTTCTCCTTGCCGAAGATCTCCTGGTACTCGGCGGCGGACCGCAGCGCCTCGTCGAACTGGCCGAGGCGCAGCCGGGTCTGCAGCTCGCCGGAGGGGCAGCCGGTGGTGGCCATCAGGCCGCCGGACAGCTCGGAGATCAGCTCCTTGTCCATCCGGGGCCACTTGACCAGCCAGCCCTCGGAGTACGAGCGCGAGGTCAGCTTGAAGAGGTTGTGCAGGCCCTCCTTGTTCCGGGCCCAGATGGTCTTGTGGGTGTAGGCGCCGGACGCCGAGACGTCGTCCTTCTTCTGGTGCGGCTGGCCCCACAGGATGCGCTTGGTGTTGGAGCGTGCCTCCGGGGCGACGTACGCCTCGATGCCGATCACCGGGGTGATGCCGGCGGCGGTGGCCTGCCGGTGGAACTCGGCCGCACCGTACATGTTGCCGTGGTCGGTCATCGCGACATGGGTCTGTCCCAGCCGTTCGACCTCCTTGAACATCTGCTTCAGCCGGGCGGCACCGTCCAGCATCGAGTACTCGGTGTGGACGTGCAGATGCGCGAACGGCTGATCGCTCAAGGCGGGGCCTCCGTAGGCTCGGTGCAGGCAGGTGGGCCGGCGAACGCGCAGGTCACAGAAGGTGCCCGGAAATGGATGAGGTCCGAGCCGCTGCCGGGCCCGGACCATCACTCACGCGTTCACGCTCCCACTCTAGCCCGCTCCCGCCCCTCTCCCGCACTCACTCACCGCGAGCGGACCGGCACCGCAGCAGCCTCTCCCGGGCGGCCGTCCGGACCGCCTCCCCCTCCAGCTCGTCGCGCTCCAGGTACCGCAGCCGTTCCCGCACCTCCGCCCCGTCCGGGGCCCGCTCCACCCCCAGCAGGCGGGCGTCCTCCTCGCAGTCCCAGAGGCACTCCAGGTAGATCCCGTCCAGCCCGGCCGGCTCGATGACCGCCAGCGCCGCCAGGTACCCCACCCGCTCGTGCGAGTGCGGCGTCCACAGCCAGAACCGCCTGAGCAGCGACGCCGCGCCGCGTGCCCGCACCCCGAACCCGGCCAACGCCCGCGCCGTGTGCACCGGCCCGCACCACCGGCGCTCCACCCACTCCCGCTCCAGGCGCCCCACCAGTGCCTCGACGTCCCCCTCCGCCGCTTCCCCCGCCCCGTGCGTCTCGTGCCGCCGCCCACCGGGCACCGGCTCCACCGGCGCGGCCCCGATCCCCGTGTCCCTCACCAGCCGCGCCAGGTACACCGCCCGCTGATCGGCGTCGTCCCACCGCCAGTCCCACCGGACGCACCCCGCCACCACCTCGGCGGCCCCGCGCGGATCCTCCGCCACCATGCGCGCCCCCAGCCCGCGCCCCCGCTGCACCATCCCGATCAACGACCCCGCCGGCGCGTACCGCCCGTCACTCATCCTCGTCACGGCCCCATCCTCCCCCGACGGCGCGGGAGGTCGGCCGGGCCGACTTCCCGCGCCGGGGACCGGGCGGAGGAGCAGGACTACGCGGCGTCCAGCTCGGCGAGGAAGTCCAGGGCCACGGCCCAGGTGCGCTCGGCCGCCTCGGCGTCGTGGTCCGGGAGGTCCGGGTCGGTGAAGAGGTGGCCGGCGCCGTGGTAGCGGTGGATCTCGACGTCGGCGCCGGCCCTGCGCATGTTGAGGTACCAGGCGTTCAGCCAGTCCTCCGGCTCGAACGGGTCCGGCTCGGCCACGTGCAGCTGGACGGGGACGGCGGTCGTCGCGTCCTCGCGGATGTCGGAGGTGCCGTGCAGGAGGAGCAGGCCGCGCGCGTTCTCGTCGGCGAGGGCGAGGTTCTGGGCGAGCGAGCCGCCGAGCGAGAAGCCGGCGTAGACCAGGGCGGCACCCGAGGTCAGCAGCGGGGCAGCCGCGCCCACGGCCCGGCGCAGCAGTTCGTCACTGCCCAGCTCCTCCTTGTACGCCATGCCCTCCTCGACGTCGTCGAAGGTCCGGCCGTCGTAGAGGTCGGGGGCGTGCACGGTGTGGCCGGCGTCGCGCAGGCGGTCGGCGGCGGCGTGGACGGCAGGGCGCAGGCCGTACGCGGAGTGCAGGAGCAGGATCTGGGCCACGTCGGGGAACTTCCTTGCAGCGGGCGGGGAACCTCCCCATCATCGCTCATGGCCGCCAGGTGGCCGCGCCCACCCGGCGGGATGGCGGGACGTCACGCACCGGTGAATCACCGACAAACAGTCAGTTCGTCATATGGAACACATCGTTACCCACGGGTAGCCTGTCGCCGTGACCGACCTTGTCAATGACATGACCTCCGCCCGCCCGCACCGTCGCCAGGTGCTCAAGGCCACCGCCGTCGTCGCGGGCGCCGCCGCCCTGCCACTGACCCTCGGCGCCGCGGCCCACGCCGCCGCCGCGCCCCAGTTCCTGCACGGCGTCGCCTCGGGCGACCCGCTGCCCGACGGGATCCTGCTCTGGACCCGCGTCACCCCGGCCCCCGAGGCCGCCCCCGGCTCCGGCCTGGGCGCCGACACCGAGGTCCGCTGGGAGCTCGCCGCCGACAAGGGCTTCACCCGGATCGCGGCGAGCGGCACCGTGACCACCTCCGCCGACACCGACCACACCGTCAAGGCGGACGTCCGCGGCCTCACCCCGGACACCGCCTACTGGTACCGCTTCACCGCCGGCGCCACCACCTCCCCGGTCGGCCGCACCCACACCACCCCGGCCACCGACGCCGCCCTCGACCGGCTCCGCTTCGGCGTGGCGTCCTGCGCCAACTGGGAGGCCGGCTACTTCTCCGCCTACCGCCACCTGGCGGCCCGCGGCGACCTCGACGCCTTCCTCTTCCTCGGCGACTACATCTACGAGTACAAGACCGGCGAGTTCTGCGCCGCCGGCTCCGTGGTCCGCCCGCACGCGCCCGCCCACGAGATCCTCACCCTCGCCGACTACCGCACCCGCCACGGCCGGTACAAGACGGACGAGGACCTCCAGGCGCTGCACGCCCAGGTCCCGACCATCGCGATCTGGGACGACCACGAGTTCGCCAACGACGCCTGGTCCGGCGGCGCCGAGAACCACACCCCCGGCACCGAGGGCGACTGGGCGGCCCGGGTCGCCGCCGCCAAGCAGGCCTACTTCGAGTGGATGCCGGTCCGCCCGTCCATCGCCGGCACCACCTACCGCCGGCTGCGCTACGGCAAGCTCGCCGACCTGCACCTGATGGACCAGCGCTCGTTCCGCTCCCAGCAGGTCAGGGTCGGCAACGGCGACGTCGACTCGGCCGACCGCACCATCACCGGCCGCGCCCAGATGGACTGGCTGAAGGCCGGCCTCTCCGCCTCCGACACCGCCTGGCGGCTGATCGGCAACGAGGTGATGATCTCCCCGGTCGCGCTCTTCTCGCTGCCGGACTACCTGCTGCGCCCGCTGGCCAAGCTGCTCGGCCTGCCCGGCGAGGGCCTGGCGATCAACACCGACCAGTGGGACGGCTACACCCACGACCGCCGCGAGCTGCTCGGCCACCTCAAGGCGAACGGGATCACCAACACCGTCTTCCTCACCGGCGACATCCACTCGGCCTGGGCCTCGGACGTCCCGAACGAGGCCGCCACCTACCCGCTGTCGGGCAGCGCGGCCACCGAGTTCGTGGTCACCTCGGTCACCTCGGACAACATCGACGACTTCCTCAAGGTCGCGCCGCAGACCCTCTCGCTGGTCGCCGCCGCCGCGGTCAAGGGTGCCAACCCGCACGTCAAGTGGGTCGACCTGGACTCGCACGGCTACGGCGTACTGGAGGTCACCCCCGCCCAGGCCCAGATGGACTACTACGTGCTCTCCGACCGGACCCGCAAGGACGCGACCAGCAAGTGGACGCGCTCCTACCGCACCAAGTCCGGCACCCAGCAGATCGAGCGGGTCTACTCCCCCGTCAAGTAGCCACCACCGCACCAGGCCCCGCCCTCCGGCCGCCCCCGGAGGGCGGGGCCCCCTGCTTCCGGGCCCGCCCTCCTTCGTCCGGGCGATCATTCGGACGCACTCAGAGCATTCATTCCGTCACACTGTGCGCTTGTCGCACATAGTGACGACATGATCAGAGAAACCGGGGGTCCCCCGTGGCTCCGCGCCCGAACGGCCCGCCTCGTCACCACCATCGCGGCACTGGGAATCCTCGGCACCGGCCTGACCGGCGCCACCGCCCGGGCCGCCGCACCACCGCATCCGGCCGCCCCGGCCGCTCCCGCCTCCTCGGCTCCCGCTCCCACCACTGCCGCTAGCGCTACCGCTGCCGCTGCCGCTGCCGCTGCCGCTGCCGCCCCTGAACGCGTCCGGGCGGGCGGCAGCGTCCTGCTCGACGAGGCCTTCACCAACGCGACCGCCGACTCGCGCTTCCTCGCCGTCGGCTCCGCCTGCCTCACCGGCGCCGCGCCCTCCCCGCTGGTCCCGGGCAACCACCCGCTCGGCGGCTGCCCGAGCGCCGAGACCGGACCGGTACCGCCGCTGAACAGCGCGCCGCTCGGATACCTGCGGATCACCGACGCCGCGAACGACCAGAGCGGCGCCGTCCTGTTCGACCAGGCACTGCCGGCCGGCAACGGTCTGGACGTCACCTTCGACCAATGGCAGTACGGCAGCACCACGCCCAACACCCCGGCCGACGGCATCTCCTTCTTCCTGGTCAACGGCGACACCTCGCTCACCCACCCCGGGGCCTTCGGCGGCAGCCTCGGCTACGCCCAGAAGCTGCCCGACGACAACCCGAACCTCGACTTCCTGCCCGGCGTCGACCGCGGCTACCTGGGCGTCGGGCTGGACGTCCTCGGCAACTACTTCGGCGACTGGGAACAGCGCGGCAACGGCTGCGCGACACGCTCGCCGGCCGGCACCGGGTTCCACGTCCCCGCGCCCGGCGCCAACATGGTCACCGTCCGCGGCCCCGGCGACGGCACCACCGGCTACTGCTTCCTGACCGCGACGACCAGCAACTTCACCACCACCGGCCCCTGGCCCTCCACCCTGCCGGGCCAGCTGCAGGGCCCGCTGACGGTGCTGCCGCCCGCGGTGACCCCCGACGAGGCCCAGACCCTGCTGGAGCCGTCCCGCCGCCGGGTGAACGTGCACCTGACGCCGGCGCCCTCCCCGGTGCTGACGGTCGGCGTCGACTTCAACGACGGCACCGGCCCGCACCAGGTGCTGTCCACCCCCGCCCCGACGCCCGTTCCCTCCACCTACAAGTTCGGCTTCGCCGGCTCCACCGGCCTGTTCACCGATGTGCACCTGATCCGCAACGTCACGGTGAGCACGGACCAGCCGCTGCCCGAGCTGAACCTGGTCAAGCAGGTCCACGAGCCGCTGCCCGGGCTCATCACGGTCGGCACACCGGTGCCGTACGACTTCGTGGTCACCAACGCCGGCACCGTGCCGATCGACAACCTGGGCGTCAACGACCCCAAGGTCGGACCGGTCAGCTGCCCGGTGTCCACGCTCGCCCCCCACACGACCGTCACCTGCACGGCCACCTACCTGGTGACCGCCGCCGACGCGCAGTCCGGCCACATCGCCAACACCGCCGTGGCCACCGGGACGGCCGACGGAACGCCGGTCGAGTCCCCGCCGTCCTCGGAGAACGTCCCGGTCGTGGCCCCGCCCGGCATCCACCTCACCAAGCACGTCGACGCCCCGGGGCCGTTCGCGGTCGGCGACACCGTGCCGTACACGTATGTGGTCACCAACACGGGTGGCACCCAGGTCGACGCCGTCGGCATCACGGACGACAAGGTCACCGGCATCACCTGCGCCGCCACCACACTGGCCCCGGCCGGCAGCCCCGGCGACAGCACCACCTGCCACGGCACCTACGTCATCACCGCGGCCGACGGCCGGTTCGGCTCGGTCAGCAACCACGCCCACGCCACCGGGACCTCGGACGGCCACCCGCTCACCTCACCGGAGGCCGAGGCGACGATCCGGATCACCGGGACCTTCGGGCTCTCCCTGCGCAAGCAGGCCGGCACCGCCGGGCCGGTGCACATCGGCGAGACCGTCAGCTACACCTACACCGTCACCAACACCGGCGAGCGGGCGCTGCACAGCCTCACGGTCACCGACGACCACGCGCCGAACGTCACCTGCGACCGCACCACCCTCGACCCGGGTGAGAGCACCACCTGCCACGCCACCTACACCGTCACCGCCGCCGACGCCGAGGCCGGCCAGGTGAAGAACACGGCGCTGGCGAGCGCGCTCGGCCCGCAGGACCAGCCCGTGGAGAGCCCGCCGGCGCAGGTCACCCTGCCGGTCGCCCCCGTCTCCACCGCGCTGACCATCACCAAGAAGGCCGGCACGGCCGGACCGGTGCACGTGGGCGAGACCGTCACCTACACCTACACGGTCACCAACAGCGGCACGGCCGCGCTGAAGAACCTCACCGTCACCGACGACCG
>NZ_JBHVRK010000002.1:388961-548985 GCF_042885845.1 Kitasatospora sp. NPDC058032
CGCGCCACCAAGGTCACCTGCGACCGCACCACCCTCAACCCCGGCGAGAGCACCACCTGCCACGCCGACTACACCGTCACCGAAGCCGACGCCAAGACCGGCCAGGTGACCAACACCGCCCACGCCACCGCCACCGACCCCCAGGGCGGCGAGGTCCGCAGCCCCGACGCACAGGTCACCCTGCCCGTCACCACCGGGGCAACCGCGCTGACCATCACCAAGAAGGCCAACCCCTCCGGCTTGTTGCACGTCGGCGAGACCATCACGTACACCTACACGGTCACCAACAGCGGCACGGCCACGCTGAAGAACCTCACCGTCACCGACGACCGCGCCACCAAGGTCACCTGCGACCGCACCACCCTCAACCCCGGCGAGAGCACCACCTGCCACGCCGACTACACCGTCACCGAAGCCGACGCCAAAGCCGGCCAGGTGACCAACACCGCCCACGCCACCGCCACCGACCCCCAGGGCGGCGAGGTCCGCAGCCCCGACGTGAAGCTCCGCGTCACCGTCCTGCTCTGCCCCCCGAAGGAGCACGACCACAAGGGCTGCCCCAAGCACCCGGGCCACGGCGGTGACCACGGAAAGCCGCCGGGCGACGGCGGCGACCACGGCAAGCCGCCGGCCAACGGCCCCGGCCCGCACCCGGAGCCGCCGCACAACGGCGGCCACCTGCCCGAGACCGGCGCACCGGTCGGCGGTCTGCTCGCGACCGGCGGCCTGCTGGTCGCCGCGGGCGGCCTCCTGATCCTGCGGACCCGGCGCCGCGCGACGGCCGCCACCCCCACCGCCCCGTACGAGAACTGACCGCGTACCGGAGCCGATCGGCCCCGCCCCCGGCCCCCGCGAGGGACGCCGGGGGGCGGGGCCGTCACACGAACCGGTACCGCGCCACGCCTACGACACCGCGCCTACGACACCACGTCCTTGCGGGTGAACCCCCGGAAGGCCAGCGCCAGCAGCACCACCGCGTAGGACAGCGACAGCGAGACGCCCTGCACCATGCCGCCCCACTCCATCCGCGGCTGCAGGGCGTCCGCCCACGCGTACTGCCAGTGCGCCGGAAGCCAGGCCCGCAGGTCCCCGAGCGCCGTGATGGCGTCCAGCACCCCGGTGATGATCGAGCCGAACACCGCCCCGCCGACCGCCCCCAGCGGCGCGTCCGTGGCGGTGGAGAGCCAGAACGCCATCGCGGCGATCACGATCTCGCTCAGGAACACGTAGACCACCGCGACCGCCAGCCGCGGCAGCGCCTCCCCGGCGGTCAGACTGGCCCCGGCCGGCAGCTGGAGGTCCCCCCAGCCGTACGCGGCGGTGCCGACCAGCAGCCCGACCAGCGGCAGCAGCGTCACGGCCACCGCCGAGAAGAGCAGCCCCACCAGGAACTTGCGCACCAGCAGCCGCGCCCGCGGCACCGGCGCCGCCAGCAGGTAGCGCAGCGAGGACCAGCTCGCCTCCGAGGCCACCGTGTCCCCGCAGAACAGCGCGACCGGGATCACCAGCAGGAAGCCGGTGCCCATGAAGAGCATGGTCGCCGCGAAGTTCGGCCCGGAGGAGGTGGCGAGCTCGATGAACGTCGTCCGGTCGGTCCGCCGGGGGGTACCCGCGACCGCGAACGCCGCCAGCACCAGCAGCGGCATCGCGGCCAGCACCCCGCCGATCACCAGCGTCCGGCGCCGCCGCAGCTGACGGACCACCTCGACCCGGAACGGCAGCGTCCGCCCGGCCCGGTAGCCGGCCGCGTGATCGGCCGACACCTCAGCACCCACGGCGCTCACGCCGCACCTCCGATCAGCGACAGGAACGCGTCCTCCAGCCGGCGCTGCGGCCCGGCCGACTCCACCGGCACACCGAGCCGCACCAGCTCGGCGAGCAGCTGACTGCCCGCCATGCCGTCCAGCCGGACGAGCAGCCCGCCCTCGACGGCCTCGGCCGAGCCGACCCCGGCCAGCGCGGCCACCTTGTCGGCCGCCGCCGCCAGCTCCGCCGCCCCGAACGAGGCGTCGGTACCGACCAGCAGCTGCGCGCCCGCGCCGACGATCTCCGCGACCGCGCCGGTGGTGACCAGCCGGCCCCGGTCCATCACCACCAGGTCGGTGCAGCTCTGCTCGACCTCGGCCAGCAGGTGGCTGGAGACGATGACGGTCCTCCCGGCCGCCGCGTACCGGATCATCACCTCGCGCATCTCGCGGATCTGCGGCGGGTCGAGCCCGTTGGTCGGCTCGTCGAGGATCAGCAGGTCCGGCAGGCCGAGCATGGCCTGGGCGATCGCCAGACGCTGCCGCATGCCCTGCGAGTAGGTGCGCACCGCCCGGTCCAGCGCCTCGCCCAGCCCGGCGATGGCCAGCGCCTCCTCCAGGTGCGCGTCCTGCTCCGGGCGGCCGGTGGCCTGCCAGTACAGCCGCAGGTTGGCCCGCCCGGTGAGGTGCGGCAGGAAGCCCGCGCCCTCGACGAACGCGCCGACCCGGGAGAGCACCGGCGCGCCGGGCCGCACCAGGTGGCCGAAGATCCGGATCTCACCGGCGTCCGGCCGGATCAGGCCCATCAGCATCCGCAGCGTGGTGGTCTTGCCCGCGCCGTTGGGTCCCAGCAGGCCGAGCACCTGGCCCTGCTCCACCCGGAAGCCCAGGTCGCGGACGGCGTAGCGGTCGGCGGCGCCCTTGTAGCGCTTGCTCAAACCGGTGATCTGCAGCGGAACCCCGGCGAGCGCCGGGTCGTACGCCGGTCCGTGCGCCCGGCGCGTGCTCCTGGCCGCGCGCAGCCTCGGCACCAGCACCAGCGCGGCGGCCAGCGCGAGCGCGACCAGCGGCAGCACCCAGGTCCGGGACGGCAGCGGCGCCGCCTCGGTGACCAGCCCGTCCACGGTCGGCAGGGTCACCGGTCCGGTGACGGCCGCCCGGTAGGTGGCGGGCTCGACGGGCGAGGCGTACGCGAGGTCGGTGGAGGCGAGCACCAGCCGCAGCCGGTGTCCGGCGTCGAAGGTGTGGTCGACGGTGGGCAGCGCCACCGTGACGTTCCTGCCCTCGGGTGCGTCGGCACCGGTCACCCGCAGCGGCGCGGACAGCTGCTGCGGCAGGCTCTGCTTGCCGTCCGGGGCGACGTCGTACAGCTTGGCGAAGAGCACCGCGTCCGGCCGGTCGGCCCGCACCCGGACCGGCACGGTCGGCTGTCCGGTCAGGTGCACCGAGGAGTCCAGCGGCGCCGACTCGAAGGCGGCGAACTGGCCGGGGAAGTCCAGCGACAGTCCGGCGCCCAGCGAGGAGGCCTGGCTGAGCGCGCCGCCGAAGCCCGGCAGCGCGGAGATGTTGGGCGGCGCCCCGCCCGGCGGGTTGGCGAAGGCCTGCTCCGGCTCGCCGGTGGGTGCCTTCAGCTCGACCTGCCGGGAGCCGGTGCCGCCGAGGCCCGGGTAGGCGTCCGCGCTGGCCCCGCGCAGCACCGCCTGGAAGCCCGTCGAGTCGACCCCGCCGGTCCGGGTCACCCGGAACGCCGGGCCGCTCCCCCCGGCCTTCGCGGCATCGCCCTCGGCGGCGGCACCCTTGGGGCCGTCGCCCTTCAGGAAGCGGTCGAACCACTCCGTCGTCCGGGTGTCCACCCGGTCACTGGTGTCGGTCGCGCCGTCGTGCCCGCCGGCGAACCAGTCCACCGCCACCGGGGCGCCGTTGGCGGCCACCGCCCGGGCGATCGCGTCGCCCTGGTCGAGCGGGAACAGCGAGTCCTGCTGACCCTGGATCACCAGGGTGGGCGCCTTCAGCCGCGCGGCGACCGAGGACGGGCTGGAACGTTCGAGCAGCGCGACGGCCTCGGGGTCGGCGTGCCCGGAGGCCGCCACCCGGTCGTACATCCGGCACAGCTCGTCCAGGAACCGGCCGCAGCCGACCTGCCCGCCGCCCTGGTCGGGTGCCAGGGCCGGCCGCGCCGCGCCGCCGGAGGGTCCGAGCTCGCCCACCGAGCCGGTGGTGAAGAAGATCCCGGCCCACAGCTTCTTGAACACGCCGTCCACGGCGCCCGAGCCGCGCACCCCCTGCGGGAACAGCGCGTCGGCCAGGTTCCACCAGGTGATCGCGCTGGCCACGGCGTCGATCCGGCTGTCGTAGGCCGAGCCGAGCAGCGCCACCGCGCCGCCGTACGAGGCCCCGGTGATCCCCACCCGGGGGTCGCCGGGGCCGTCCAGCTGTACTTCGGGGCGCTGCGCCAGCCAGTCGACCAGGTGCTTGACGTCCTCGACCTCGCGGTCCGGGGCGTTCAGCCCGATCCTGCCGCCGGACCGCCCGAAGCCGCGCGCCGACCAGGTCAGCACCGCGTACCCCTGCCGGGCCAGTTCCCGGGCGCGTTCCCGCTCGCCCTCCTTGGAGCCGCCGAAGCCGTGCCCGAGCAGCACCGCCGGTCGCGGGCTGTCCCCGGTGGTGAAGAAGGAGGTGTCCAGTTGGACGACCTGGGCGCTGCCGGGCGTCTCGGGCATCGCGAGGAAACGATCCTCCTGATGGACGGACTGCTCGCCCCCGGCCGCGACGGCCACCGCCGTCCCGACCCCGGCCACGGCCACCAGGGCCACCGCCCCGGCCACCAGTCTCCGTCCGGCGGCCGTCCCACGGCCTCGCCACCGGCGCCACGCCCCACCGAGCTCCATGGCGGTGATCGTAGCCGCATGCGGAGTAGGCGTCCGATAAAACCACCGCTGCCCACCGGGCCGACCGCTGCGGCCGGGCCGGCCGGTCGGCCCGGCCGCAGCGGCCCGGTTACAGCACCCGGGTCATCGTCCGGTGCGGGATCCCGGCGTCGTCGTACACCGGCCCCTCGGCCAGGTACCCCAGGCGCTCGTAGAACCCGAGCGCCTGCACCTGCGCGTGCAACTCCACCTCGCGCGCCCCGCGCGCCAGCCCGGCGGCCTCCACCGCCCGTACCAGCTCCGCGCCGAGCCCGGTCCCCCGGGCCGCCGCCAGCACCGCGAGCCGGCCGAGCAGCACCCGGCCCTCGATCCCGCCGGTGACCTTCAGCGCCTGCTCGCCGAAGATCAGCCGCACGGTCCCGACCGGCTCACCGTCCGGGCCGATCGCCAGCAGGTGCTCCGAGGTGGAGTCGAGGTCGTCCCACTCCTCCTCCTCGGCGATCCCCTGCTCGACGATGAAGACGTCCCGCCGGACCCCGTGCACCAGCGCGAGGTCGGCCTCGCCGCGCGCCACCCGGATCATCGCCGCCATCCCCGTCGCCCTCAGCTCTCCGAAGCGATGATGTCGAGCGCCTTCCGCAGGTCCGCGGGGTACTCACTGGCGAACTGCACCCACTCGCCGTCCGCCGGGTGCTCGAAGCCGAGCGACACGGCGTGCAGCCACTGCCGGGTCAGGCCGAGCCGCTTGGCGAGCGTCGGGTCGGCCCCGTAGGTGAGGTCGCCGACGCAGGGGTGGCGCAGCGCCGACATGTGGACGCGGATCTGGTGGGTGCGGCCGGTCTCCAGCTTGATGTCCAGCAGCGAGGCGGCCCGGTAGGCCTCGATGAGGTCGTAGTGGGTGACCGACGGCTTGCCCTCGCGGGTGACGGCCCACTTCCAGTCGGAGCTGGGGTGCCGCCCGATCGGCGCGTCGACGGTGCCGCTGAGCGGGTCCGGGTGGCCCTGGACCAGCGTGTGGTACTTCTTCTCGGTCACCCGGTCGTGGAACTGCCGCTTGAGGTCGGTGTAGGCGCGCTCCGACTTGGCCACCACCATCAGCCCGGAGGTGCCGACGTCGAGCCGGTGCACGACGCCCTGGCGCTCGGCGGCGCCGGAGGTGGAGATCCGGTAGCCGGCCGCGGCGAGCCCGCCGATCACGGTGGGGCCGGTCCAGCCGGGGCTGGGGTGGGCGGCGACGCCGACCGGCTTGTCGACGAGCACGATGTCCTCGTCGTCGTGGACGATGCGCATGCCCTCGACCGGCTCGGCGACGATCTGCACCGGCGCGGCGGGCGCCGGGATCTCGACCTCCAGCCAGGAGCCGGCGGTGACCCGGTCGGACTTGCCGGCGACGGCGCCGTCGAGCGTCACCTTCCCGTCGGCGGCCAGCTCGGCGGCCTTGGTCCGGGAGAAGCCGAACATCCGGGCCAGGGCGGCGTCGAGGCGCTCGCCCTCCAGGCCGTCGGGAACGGGGAGGCTGCGGATCTGCGCTGCGGTACTCACCCGTACGAGTATGCCGGACGCGGGCCGCCCCACCGCCCGCTGCCGTCCCGGGCCCGAGGCCCGGGCGGGCGCTACTCGGCCTTGTCGGCCTTCTCGCCCTTCTCGCCCTTCTCCGCCTGCTGGTGCACGGTGCCGTCCGGGTTGCTGCCGCGGAAGGAGAGCAGGACGACGAGGATGCCGCCGCAGACGATCGCCGAGTCGGCGAGGTTGAAGACCGCGAAGTGCTGGACGGAGATGAAGTCCACCACGTGCCCGCGGAAGACGTCGGGCGAGCGGAACAGCCGGTCGGTGAGGTTGCCGAGCGCCCCGCCGAGCAGCAGGCCGAGCGCGATCGCCCAGGGCAGGCTGTACAGCCGCCGGGCGATCCGCCAGATCACCACGATGACGGACGAGGCGATCACGGTGAAGACGACGGTCAGCGCCTGCCCCATGCCGAAGGCGGCGCCGGAGTTGCGGATCACCTGGAAGGTCACCACGTCGCCGATCACCTTGATCGCCGCGTGGTTCTCCAGCCGGGCCACGACCAGCAGCTTGCTGCTGAGGTCGATCAGGAAGGCGAGCAGGGCGACGGCCATCAGCACGCCGACCCGCCGGGGCCCCTTGGGCTCCTCGGTCTGCGCGGGTTCCCCGGTCGGGGCCGGACGCTCGGTCTGCACGGGTGCCTCCGGCTGCGCGGGCGCCTGCGGCTGAGCGGCGGGCGCCTCCCCGTTCTCCGGGGTCCCGGCCACGACATCGGCGGGCGTCGGGACGGCGTCGTCCCGGGTCTGGGGGGAACCTTGCGTACTGATGATCCGCTCCGCTGCCGTGACGTGGGGCCGAGGGCCGGTGGAAGCCCGGTCCAGCGAGGGATCGGGCGACGTTACGGGGTCGAGCCTACGGCAAGCCCGACCCCCCGCGTCGCCCCGGTGGGTCGCCCGGAGTCGTCAGCGGCGTTCCTGCTTGGCCTTGCACTGGACACAGAGCGTCGCCCGCGGGAAGGCCTGCATCCGCGCCTTGCCGATGGCCTGGCCGCAGGACTCGCACGTGCCGAAGCCGACGCCCTCCAGCCGGGCCAGCGCGTGCTCGGTCTGGGCGAGGCTGTCCCGGGCGTTGTTGGCCAGCGCGAGCTCGCTCTCCCGCGAGATGTTCTTCGTCCCGGCGTCCACCTGGTCGTCGCCGGCCCCGTCGTTGGAGTCGCGCATCAGACCGGTGATGGCGGCCTCGGCCGCGCCGATCTCGTGCTGGAGCCGTTCCAGTTCGCTGATCAGCTCGGCGTGCAGCTCGTGGACCTCCGCGGAGGTCCACGGATCCTCGCCGGGTCGGACCGGTAGCTCGGCCGGGTCGACCGATTCGGCGCCCCCGGCGGACCGGGCGGCGGTCCCGGCCGCGGCCGGGGTACGGGTAAGGCCCGGGGCCACGAGGGCGGTGTCGGTGGTGTTCTTGCGCCGTGCGGTAGTGGTCACGGTCCCCTCCCCTGGGTCGCCTGCCACGGCCTTGCGTGCCCGCTTGGTGGCGGTACCCGCGACGGTTGCCTTCTCAGCCATGGCTTCGACCCCATCTACGAACGAATCGAGCCGCCGGTTCCCGGCGGCCTCCAGTGCCGGAACGATAATCCCGATCAAAAACGGTCACAACATGACATACCGACGCCCCACAATGATCCCACCCGGGCAGACGTCACAGCCGCCACGCCCAGCACGCCGAACAGAGTTGTGCCCCTCGCCCCGGCGCGCCGAAACCGACTTGCGACGGCCGATACACTGGGCCTGCAAGGCACAGATGGGGACGAGTACCGCAGTACGCAGCCACCAGCGACCCGGGGACGGTGCGAGCCCGGGGGTGTGCACCGCGCGAAGATCACCCCGGAGCCGCCGGAAGAACGGTCCGCGACGACACTCGTCGGCCCAGTAGACCCGGCCGCAAGCCCAAACAAGAGGGCCGCAGTCAGGACCGCGGCCAAGGAGGGTGGTACCGCGGGACGGCACGCCGTCTCGTCCCTCCGTCGGATCCCGTCCACGCATCCGCCGGAGGTAGACGCCCGCGATGGCCACCACCTACAACCCCGTCCCCGCGCAGGTCGACCTGCCCGCCCTCGAACACCAGATCCTGTCCTTCTGGCAGGACAACAAGGTCTTCCAGCGCAGCCTGGAGCAGTCCGAGGGCCGCCCGGAGTGGGTCTTCTACGAGGGCCCGCCGACCGCCAACGGCATGCCCGGCGCCCACCACATCGAGGCCCGCGTCTTCAAGGACGTCTTCCCCCGCTACCGGACGATGAAGGGCTTCCACGTCGCCCGCAAGGCCGGCTGGGACTGCCACGGCCTCCCGGTCGAGCTGGCCGTCGAGAAGGAGCTGGGCTTCTCCGGCAAGCAGGACATCGAGGCGTTCGGCATCGCCGAGTTCAACGCCAAGTGCCGGGAGTCGGTGACCCGCCACACCGACGCCTTCACCGAGCTGACCACCCGGATGGGCTACTGGGTCGACCTCGACGAGGCCTACCGCACCATGGACCCGTCCTACGTGCAGTCCGTCTGGTGGTCGCTCAAGCAGATCTTCGACAAGGGCCTGCTGGTCCAGGACCACCGGGTCGCCCCCTGGTGCCCGCGCTGCGGCACCGGCCTCTCGGACCACGAGCTGGCCCAGGGCTACGAGACCGTCGTCGACCCCTCGGTCTTCGTCCGCTTCCCGCTGACCAGCGGCCCGCTGGCCGGCCGCGCCGCCCTGCTGGTGTGGACCACCACCCCGTGGACCCTGGTCTCCAACACCGCCGCCGCCGTGCACCCCGAGGTCACCTACGTGGTGGCCACCGACGGCACCGAGCAGCTGGTGGTCGCCGAGCCCCTGCTGGCCAAGGCCCTCGGCGAGGGCTGGGAGCCGACCGGCGAGTCCTTCACCGGCGCCGAGATGGAGCGCTGGGCCTACCGCCGCCCGTTCGACCTGGTCGAGATCGAGAACGCGCACTACGTCCTCAACGCCGACTACGTCACCACCGAGGACGGCACCGGCATCGTCCACCAGTCGCCCGCCTTCGGCGCCGACGACCTCGCGACCTGCCGCAGGTACGGCCTGCCGGTGGTCAACCCGGTGCTGGCCGACGGCACCTTCGCCCCCGGGGTCCCGCTGGTCGGCGGCCAGTTCTTCAAGAAGGCCGACGAGGCCCTGGTCAAGGACCTCCAGGCGCGCGACCTGCTCTTCCGCCACCTGCCGTACGAGCACAGCTACCCGCACTGCTGGCGCTGCCACACCGCGCTGCTCTACTACGCGCAGCCGTCCTGGTACATCCGCACCACCGCGGTCAAGGACGCCCTGATCCGGGAGAACGAGGCCACCAACTGGTTCCCCGAGAACGTCAAGCACGGCCGCTTCGGCGACTGGCTGAACAACAACATCGACTGGGCGCTCAGCCGCAACCGCTACTGGGGCACCCCGCTGCCGATCTGGCGCTGCGAGGAGGGCCACCTCACCTGCGTCGGCTCGCTGGCCGAGCTCACCGAGCTGACCGGCACCGACCAGAGCGACCTCGACCCGCACCGCCCGTACATCGACGAGGTCACCTTCGCCTGCCGCGACTGCGGCGGCACCGCCACCCGGGTCCCCGAGGTCATCGACGCCTGGTACGACTCGGGCTCGATGCCCTTCGCCCAGTACGGCTACCCGTACGAGAACAAGGAGCTGTTCGAGAAGCGCTACCCGGCGCAGTTCATCTCCGAGGCGATCGACCAGACCCGCGGCTGGTTCTACACCCTGATGGCCGTCGGCACCCTGGTGTTCGACAGGAACAGCTACGAGAACGTCGTCTGCCTGGGCCACATCCTGGCCGAGGACGGCCGCAAGATGTCCAAGCACCTGGGCAACATCCTGCAGCCCATCCCGCTGATGGACCAGCACGGAGCCGACGCCGTCCGCTGGTTCATGGCCGCCGGCGGCTCGCCCTGGTCGGCCCGCCGGGTCGGCCACGGCACCATCCAGGAGGTGGTCCGCAAGACCCTCCTCACCTACTGGAACACCGTCGCCTTCCAGGCCCTCTACGCCCGCACCTCCGGCTGGGCGCCGTCCGCGGCCGACCCGGCCCCGGCCGACCGTCCGCAGCTGGACCGCTGGGTGCTCTCCGAGCTGAACACCCTGGTCCGCGAGGTCGACGCGGCCTTCGAGGCGTACGACACCCAGCGCGCCGGCAAGCTGCTCTCCGGCTTCGTCGACGACCTCTCCAATTGGTACGTCCGCCGCGGCCGCCGCCGCTTCTGGCAGGGCGACGCCGCCGCGCTCGCCACCCTGCACGAGGCGCTGGAGACCGTCACCCGGCTGATGGCCCCGCTCACCCCGTTCATCACCGAGCGGGTCTGGCAGGACCTGGTCGTCCCGGTCGTCCCGGACGCGCCGGCCTCGGTCCACCTGGCGAGCTGGCCGCAGGCCGACGAGTCGCTGATCGACGCCGAGCTCTCCCGCCACATGGCGCTGGTCCGCCGCCTGGTCGAACTGGGCCGGGCCACCCGCGCCGAGTCCGGGGTGAAGACCCGTCAGCCGCTGTCCCGCGCGCTGGTCGCCGCCCAGGGCTGGGACGAGCTGCCCGCCGACCTGCGCGCGCAGATCGCCGAGGAGCTCAACGTCTCCGGCCTGGAGTCGCTGGCCAAGGTCGGCGGCTCGCTGGTCGACACCACCGCCAAGGCCAACTTCCGCGCGCTGGGCAAGCGCTTCGGCAAGGGCGTGCAGGACGTCGCCAAGGCGGTCGCCGCCGCGGACGCCGCCAGGCTCGCCACCGAACTGCGGGCCCAGGGCACCACCTCGGTGGAGCTGAACGGCGAGAGCGTCGTCCTCTCCCCCGACGAGGTGATCATCACCGAGACGCCGCGCGAGGGCTGGGCCGTCGCCAACGAGTCCGGCGCCACCGTGGCCCTCGACCTGGCGATCACCCCCGAGCTGAAGCGCCTCGGCATCGCCCGCGACGCGATCCGCCAGATCCAGGAGGCCCGCAAGAACTCCGGCCTGGACGTCGCCGACCGCATCGTCCTGCGCTGGCGGGCCACCGGCGACGAGACCGCGGAGGCCATCGCCGAGCACGGTGCCCTCGTCGCCGAGGAGGTCCTCGCCACCGACTTCGCCGCCGGCGCCGCCGACTGGCAGTCCGACACCTTCTCCGACGACTCGCTCGGCCTCGCCTTCCAGCTCCGCAAGGCCTGACCGACCCCCCGGTGACCGCCGTCGCCTCCCCGGAGGCGGCGGCGGTTCCCCTTCTGCTCCCGTCCTTCCGTTCACGGCGCAGAAAGAAGCGCCCCCTCCCCGACCCCGAAGGGTCGAGAAGGGGGCGCTCCGCCGAACGGCTACCGCTAGTTGTCGCCGTCCTCGTCGATCAGGAAGCCCCGCATCGGCGCGGGAGCCTGCTGCATCGGCTGCGGCGGCTGCGGCCGGACCGCCGCCATCGGCTGGGTCATCCCGGCCGGCTGCATCTGCGGCGCGCCCGAGTTCCCTCCCGAGGCCTGCCCGCCGAAGCCCTGCGCACCCGAGTTCCCGCCGAAGGAGCTCTGCCCGCCGAAGGAGGGCTGGTTCCCGCCGAACGAGGGCTGGCTGCCACCGAAGCTCGGCGACGGGCTGCTCATCGCACCGGCACCGGCCGGAGCCATCGACGACGCGGCCGGCGGCAGCGAAGCGGTGGCCGGGATCCGCGGCGGGGCGAGCGAGTCGTCCGCCTGCGACTCCAGCTGGCGCAGCTGGGTCTCCAGGTAGGACTTCAGGCGCGTCCGGTACTCACGCTCGAACGCCCGCAGGTCCTCGACCTTGCGCTCCAGCGTGGCGCGGGCGGACTCCAGCGAGCCCATCGCGACCCGGTGCTTCTCCTGGGCGTCCCGCTCCAGCGCGTCGGCCTTGGCACGGGCGTCGCGCTCCAGACCCTCGGCACGGCTGCGTGCCTCGCCGACGATCTTGTTGGCCTCGGAACGCGCCTCGGAGATCGCCTGGTCGGCGGTCTGCTGAGCGAGCGCCAGCACGCGGGCGGCGCTGTCGCCACCGGGGCCCTGCTGCTGCATCGGAGCGCCGAGCGGGCCGCCCATCTGCTGCTGCGGACCGCCCATGGGGCCGCCCATCTGCTGCATCTGCTGCTGGCCCATGCCCTGGCCCATGGGGTTGCCCATGCCCTGCGGGCCGCCGGGGCCGCCCATCGGCTGGAGCATCTGACCGCCCATCGGCTGGACCAGCTGCTGCTGGCCGCCCATGGTCTGGCCCATCTGCTGCTGCTGCGGGCCGGGGCCCATCGGGCCGCCCTGACCGGCGGGCAGCTGCGGGGCGCCGGACGGCAGGCCGAGCGGCTGGTTGCCCATCTGCTGCTGCGGGCCGGGGCCCATCTGCTGCTGCGGACCGCCCGGGCCCATCTGCTGCGGGCCACCGGGGCCACCCTGCTGCCCGGGGACCGGCGGGCCGGATATGGCCGCCGGCACCGGGGCGCCGGGGCGCGCGTCCTGCGGCGGCTCCTTGCGCATGTTGGCCTGGTTCTGCGCGGCGGCCCGGGTCGCGGCGGCCAGCTTGGCGCGCAGGTCCTCGTTCTCGCGGAGGAGACGGGTCAGCTCCGCCTCGACCTCGTCGAGGAAGGCATCGACCTCGTCCTCGTCATAGCCTTCGCGCAGGCGGACGGTCGTGAACTGCTTGTTCCGAACGTCCTCGGGGGTCAATGGCATCTCTTCACCTCAACGTGATCGTCGGCACACCGGCATCCTGTCGCATCGCTCACCTACGACTAGGGCCGCACAAGCGAGATCAGGACATACACAATGATCATCAGTACGAAGAAGGACAGGTCGAGCGCCACGCCCCCGAGACGCAGCGGCGGAATGAACCGCCGCAGAAGCTTGAGCGGCGGATCCGTGACAGTGTACGTGGCCTCCAGGACCAGAACCATGGCCTTGCCGGGCCGCCACGAACGCGCGAACTGGAACACCCAGTCCATCACCAGCCGCACGAGCAGGAACACCAGGAAGACGGTCAGTGCGTAATAGAGCACTGCCCACACGATCTCCATCGCGCTTCTCTCTCCCCGATTCCCGGCCCTGGGGCCGCTCGCCTGTCGCTAACTCACTGTCGATCAGATCCACACGTAAAGTCGTGGCCGGGTCAGCTCTGGTTGAAGAACCCACCCTCGGCGATCCGAGCCTTGTCCTCCGCCGTGACATCGACGTTAGCAGGAGACAGGAGGAACACCTTCTGCGTCACGCGCTCGATACTGCCGTGCAGACCGAAGACGAGTCCAGCGGCGAAGTCTACGAGCCGCTTCGCGTCGGTGTCGTCCATCTCCGTGAGATTCATGATCACGGGGGTCCCGCCACGGAACTGTTCGCCGATGGTACGGGCCTCGTTGTAGGTCCTAGGGTGCAGCGTGGTGATGCGGTAGGGCTCTCGTTCGTTCACGACCTTGGGCATGATCACCGGGGCGCTCTTCTCCAGGTTGTGGCGGCGTTCGGGTGTGATGGACGACACTGGGGCCATCCTCGGGGTCTCCTGACGGATCGGGACGGCGGCCGGCACCGGCTGCGGGGTGATCGAGGAGACCGGCGCGGGCGCCGGCGCGGCCGGCCGGGGGATGTCCTCGGTCCGTCCGGTCCGGATCGGCTCGGGGTCCGCGTCGTAGTCGTCATCGGGGTCGTACCCCTGGCCGTCGTACGTCTCGTCCTCCACGAGGCCGAGGTAGACCGCCATCTTGCGCATCGCGCCGGCCATGCTCCTGTCTCCTCCGCTTGTGGTGGACCGGCTCCGTCCCGGCGGCCGGGCCGAGCGGCCCCGCCTTGCGGATTCCGCGGTCCGCCCACGACGCTTCGTCAGGCCGACGGCCGGTCAAAGTTCGTGGATGAGGGCCGCGGAGCTGCGATCCACGGTTGGCTAGCGCTCAGATAAGCTGCTAGCTTCTGTCCTATTTTGTCCTGCAGTCTGATCTACTACCCGGTGACGTTACCCGAGGGGTGACCGCACTCCGAGTACCGCCGTTCCGACGCGCACATGTGTCGCTCCGGCGGCAATGGCCTGCTCAAGGTCACCGCTCATCCCTGCCGACACCATGGTGGCAGCCGGATGGGCGGTCCGTACGGCGGTTGCGATTTCCGCCAGCCGATCGAAGGCCGCCGCCGGGTCGCCGGCCAGCGGACCGGCCAGCGGAGCGACGGTCATCACACCGTCCAGGCGCAGCCCGGGCGTGTCGGCGATCGCGTCGGCCAGCGCCGCGACGTCCGCCGGGGCGACGCCGGCGCGGTGCTCACCCTCGCCGTGCTCCTTGTCGAGCGCGATCTGCACCAGGCAGCCGAGGTCGGCGCGCTCGGCCTTGCGGACCGCCGCGCCGAGCGACTCCACCAGCCGCGGCCGGTCCACCGAGTGGACGTGGTCGGAGTAGCGGACGACCGAGCGGACCTTGTTGGTCTGCAGCTGGCCGACGAAGTGCCAGGCCAGCGGAAGGTTTCTGCACTGCTCCGCCTTGGGCGCGGCGTCCTGGTCACGGTTCTCCGCGACGTCGGTGACGCCCAGACCGGCCAGCAGCGCGGTGTCCTCGGCGGGGTAGGTCTTGGTGACCACGATCAGCCGGACCTCGTCACGCGCCCGGCCGGCGGCGGCGCAGGCGTCGGCGATCCGGCGCTCGACGACCTCCAGGTTGGTGCCCAGTTCCTCGTACCGGGCACGCTGCCCCTCCGTCAGCGCGTCCAGCCAGTCCTTGTCCGGAAACCGATCGGAACCACTCGGGAACGGTCCGTAGATGTCGTTCGTCATCAGTGTTCAGAGCCCAACCAGACGTAGCTCGCGAGCCGGCCCGTGCGCTGCTCGCGGCGGTAGGAGTAGTGATCGGCGGATTCGAGGGTGCAGACCGGTGATCGCACCAGCTCGGTGACACCCACGGCGGCCAGCTGGGCCGCGACTCCCTCCGGCACGTCCAGCGCCGGGGTCCCCCAGGAGGTCTGCGCGTACGCGGCCGGCACCCGGTCGGCGACCTCGGCGCGCAACTGCGCGGGCACCTCGTAGCAGCGGCCGCAGACGGCCGGGCCGGTGGCGGCGACGATCCGCCCGGGCTCGGCGCCGAGCTCCACCATCGCCCGGACCACCGCGGGGACCACCCCGGCGGCGAGGCCGGGCCGTCCGGCGTGGGCGGCGCCCGCCACACCCGCGACCGGGTCGGCCAGCAATACCGGCGTGCAGTCGGCGGTGAGCACCGCCAGCGCCAGCGGCCGGTCGGTGACCACGGCGTCGACGGTCGGGGCCTGCCCGGCCGGCTGCCGCTCCGTCACCACGGCCACCTCGGCCCCGTGCACCTGGTTCATCCAGACCACGTCGGCCGGGTCGAGGCCGAGCGCGCGGGCCGCGATCGCCCGGTTCTCCCGGACGGCCACCGGGTCGTCCCCCACCGCGCCGCCGAGGTTCAGCTCCCCGTACGGCGAAGTGCTCACCCCGCCCCACCGGGTGGTGAAGGCGAAGTGAGCACCGTCGCGGACCGCGTGGTCGATCACTTAAGGAAGTCCGGAACGTCGAGCTCCTCGGCCGGGCTCTCCACGAACGGCTGGCGGGCCGGCTGCACCTGCGGCGGCACCGGGGCGGCGGTCGCGGTGGCCGGGGCCTCGGTCGGGCGGGCCGGGGCGGCGCCCTCGCCCTCCGGACGGGAGGTCACCGAGCCGATGCCGCCGTACGACGGCCGGCCGGCCGGACGCTCGGGGGCGCTGCCGCCGGACGCCGAGGAGGACGACGAGCCGGCCGGGGCCGCGCTCGCCTTGACCACCGGCTCGCGGACGATGGCCGGCGGCTGACCGCCGTCGAAGCCGGCCGCGATGACGGTGACCCGGACCTCGTCGCCGAGGGCGTCGTCGATGACGGCGCCGAAGATGATGTTGGCCTCGGGGTGGGCCGCCTCGCTGACCAGCTGGGCGGACTCGTTGATCTCGAACAGACCGAGGTCCGAGCCACCGGAGATGGAGAGCAGGACGCCGCGGGCGCCGTCGATCGAGGCCTCCAGCAGCGGCGAGGAGATCGCCATCACGGCGGCGGCCTTGGCGCGGTCCTCACCGCGGGCCGAGCCGATGCCCATGAGCGCCGAGCCGGCGTCCGACATGACGGACTTGACGTCGGCGAAGTCGAGGTTGATCAGACCCGGGGTGGTGATCAGGTCGGTGATGCCCTGGACACCGGAGAGCAGGACCTGGTCGGCCGAGCGGAACGCGTCCAGAACGCTGACCTGGCGGTCCGAAATGGACAGCAGCCGGTCGTTGGGGATCACGATGAGGGTGTCGACCTCTTCGCGCAGGGAGGCGATGCCGTCCTCGGCCTGGTTGGCGCGGCGCCGGCCCTCGAAGGTGAACGGGCGGGTGACCACGCCGATGGTGAGCGCGCCCAGCGAGCGGGCGATGTTGGCGACGACCGGCGCGCCGCCCGTGCCGGTGCCGCCGCCCTCACCGGCGGTGACGAAGACCATGTCGGCCCCCTTGAGGACCTCCTCGATCTCCTCGCGGTGGTCCTCGGCGGCCTTGCGGCCGACCTCGGGGTTGGCGCCGGCGCCGAGGCCCCGGGTGAGTTCACGGCCCACATCGAGCTTGACGTCGGCGTCGCTCATGAGGAGGGCCTGCGCATCGGTGTTGATCGCGATGAACTCGACGCCCTTGAGACCGACCTCGATCATCCGGTTGATGGCGTTGACACCACCGCCGCCGATACCGACGACCTTGATGACTGCGAGGTAGTTCTGCGGTGCTGCCACGTCGAAGGCCTCTCGCCTCGAATTTCCGGGTCGGCCCGATGCCCGGTGCGGGCCGAACCGACGGATGTCGATGGGTAGGGAGCCTGGTTTCTGACGTAATGTCCGAAATGCCGACCGCCGACCCCAACCCTAAACTTGACCTTTAGGGTTAGTGCTGTGCCTCTGTCACATCACCAGGGAACACAGTCTGGTGACACAGGACACTAGGTGGCTCCGGGCACGCGTTTCAACGAACACGCCGAGCTTCCCTTTTTCTTTTGAGCCTATGTGATCATCGACCACCGGATGAAACCGGGGTGACCATCAAGGGTCGGCCCGAGGCGAAACCGCGTCAAGCCCACCTTGTCGTAGAAAACCTACCGGATCATCACGACACCGCAGGCGAGTCCGGGGCGCTCACGTCGAAGTTCGTACCCTTCTGATTCAGCAGCGCCACCAGCACCCGGGCTTTTCGATCGGTCTGCTCGGAGCTCCCCCAGCGCACCGTCACTCCCCCGTCGAGCTGCAACTGGATGTCGTCGTACGAGTGCACCAGCACGGCCCCGGCCCGCTGCCGGACGTCCGCCGGCAGGCCGGCGGCCACCGCCACCGCGCCCTGCACCAGCTGCCCACGGCCGATCACCGACTCCACGTCGAGGGCCTGCTGGCTGAGCTTCAGCTCCACCACCGGCACCCCCTCCGGGGCGGCCGGCTCGGTGGCGAAGCTCACGCCGCCGGCGTCGACCTGGGTGAACTGGCCGTCATCGCCCTTGACGGCGGCGACCGCCGTGCGCTGGGTGACCTTCACCCGCAGGGTGTTCGGCCAGCCCCGCCAGACCTCCGCCTTCGCCACCCGGGGGATCGCCTCCACCCGTCGCCGGGCGTCGTCGAGGTCCACCCGGGCCAGCGGGCCGGAACCGACCCCGCCGATCGCCGAGCGGACCTCGTCGGCCGTCAGCCGGTCGTCCCGCATCCCCTGCACGGAGACCGAACGCACCTCCAGCACCGAGGAGAAGAACACCAGCCAGGACAGGACGCCCAGGAGTACCGCGGTCAGACCGCCCAGCACCAGCACCCCCCGTCGGGAGAGCCGGAGCCGAGGAGCGTACTCCTCGGCCTCGAACTCCTCGTCGAGGGGATCGGCGAGCCGGGCGTCAGCCACGGCGGCGGCCGCCCCGGGCGGCCTCGATGGCCTCGTAGACCATGCCGACCAGCAGCTCGTCGGCGTCCCGGCGGCCGAACTCGGCGGCGGCCCGGCTCATGTCCCAGAGCCGCTGCGGGTCGGTGAGCACCGGCAGCACGTTCTGCAGCACCCAGTCCGGGCTCAGCTCGGCGTCGTCGACCAGCAGGCCGCCGCCGGCCTTGACCATCGGCTGGGCGTTCAGCCGCTGCTCGCCGTTGCCGATCGGCAGCGGTACGAAGGCGGCGGGCAGACCGACCGCGGCCAGCTCGGCCACCGTCATGGCGCCGGCCCGGCAGAGCATCATGTCGGCCGCGGCGTACGCGAGGTCCATCCGGTCCAGGTACGGCACCGGGCGGTACGGCGGCATCCCGGGGATCTCGTCCACCTGCGGCAGCTCGTTCTTCGGGCCGACCGCGTGCAGGATCTGCACCCCGTACTGCTGGAGCCGGGGGGCGATCGCGGTGATCGTCTCGTTCAGCCGGCGGGCGCCCTGCGAGCCGCCGGTGACCAGCAGGGTGGGCAACCGCTGGTCGAGGCCGAAGTAGTGCCGGGCGTCCGGGCGGGCGGCGCCCCGGTCCAGGGTCGCGATGGTCCGGCGCAGCGGGATGCCGATGTACCGGGAGTCGCGCAGCTTGCTGTCCGGCGTGGAGACGGCGACGAAGTCGCTGTACCGGGCGCCGATCTTGTTGGCCAGGCCGGGCCGGGCGTTGGCCTCGTGCACCACGATCGGCACACCGGCCCGCTTGGCGGCCAGGTAGGCGGGCATCGCGACGTAGCCGCCGAAGCCGACCACGGCGTCCGCCTTGACCCGCTCGATGATCTCCTGGGCGGCCCGGACGGTGCCGCGCAGCCGGCCCGGGACGGTGATCAGCTCGGGGGTGGGCTTGCGGGGCAGCGGGACGGCCGGGATCAGCTCCAGCTGGTAGCCGCGCTCGGGCACCAGTCGGGTCTCCAGGCCGCGCTCGGTGCCGAGGGCGGTGATCCCGATGGACGGGTCGTGCCTGCGGAGGGCGTCCGCGAGGGCCATGGCCGGCTCGATGTGACCGGCGGTCCCCCCGCCGGCGAGTACGACATGCACCGAAATTCACCGCTCCCTGCGTGCCGGCCCGCTGGCCGGGCGCGCTGTGGTTCGTCGTCGTGGCAGCACCCGGGCCAGCTGCTTCCTGATCCGGGAGTTCTTGCTCCGGGCGGCCAGGGCCGCCTTCGCGCCCGAGCTGCTGCGTGCCAGGCAGAGCAGCACCCCGATCGCGGACATGGCCGACAGCATGGCGGAACCGCCGTAGGAGAACAGCGGGAGCGGGACGCCCGCGATGGGCAGCAGTCCCAGCGCCGACCCCAGGTTGATCACGGCCTGCGCCATGATCCAGGTGGTGGCGGCTCCCGCGGCGTACCTGACGAAGGGATCCTTCGTGCCGATGGCCACACGGATACCCGCGTAGCCTAGTGCCGCGAAGAGACCGATCACCGACAGCGTCCCCACCAGACCGAGTTCCTCGCCCGTGGTGGCGAAGATGAAGTCGGTGTGCGCCTCCGGGAGCTGGCCCCACTTCTCCACGCCGGCGCCGAGTCCGGAGCCGAAGAGGCCGCCGAGGCCGAACGAGTACACGCCGTGCAGGGCCTGGAAGCAGCTGCCGGCGGCGTCGAGCTTGGTCACGCCGATGCAGGAGAGCCGCTCGGCCCGGTGCGGGACGGTGACCACCAGGGCGGTGCAGACCACCACGGCCACGCCGAGGGTGGCGACGAACAGCCGCAGCGGCGCGCCGACCATCCACAGCAGGCCGAACAGCATCGCGACCAGGATCATCGAGGTGCCCATGTCGCCGCCGAGCATGATCAGCGCGAGCAGCAGCAGGGCGCCGGGCACCAGCGGGACCAGCAGGTGCTTCCACTGGTCGAGCGTGCCGGCCTTCTGCTTGCGGGCCAGCAGGTCGGCGCCCCAGAGCACCAGGGCCAGCTTGGCGAACTCCGACGGCTGGAACTGGAACACGCCGAAATCCAGCCAGTTCCGGTTGCCGTTGACCTCCATGCCGATGCCCGGGATCGCGACCAGGACCAGGGCGCCGATCACGATGAGCATCACCGGGTAGACGATCACCCGCAGCACGGCCACCGGCACCAGGGCGAAGCCGAGCAGCAGCACGAGGCCGAGCACCACCGCGAGCAGCTGCTTGAAGAAGTAGAACTGGGTGGAGCGGTGCTGGCCCAGCGCCAGGATCTGGGAGGCCGAGAAGACCATCATCAGCCCGAGCACGACCAGCAGCAGCGCCGTTCCGGCGATCAGCAGGTAGGGCGTGAGCGGCCGGTCCAGGGCGTACCGCACGCGGCCCCGGAAGGCCTGCAGACGGGCGACCGGACCGGCCGACTTGTAGGCGGTGGTGGTGGCCGAGATCACCCGCAGGGACTCGGCCGGGCCGCCTCTCTCCGGCGTGCTCGAACCACCCGCCCTGCCCTGCCCGGCCACACCGCTCCCCTTTTCGTGCTTCAGGGCCGGAGCCCGTCCATGTCCGCTACCGGTCCGCCAGCTCCCGCACGGCCGCGGCGAAGAGGTCGCCGCGCTCGCCGTAGTTGGTGAACATGTCCATCGAGGCGCAGGCCGGGGCCAGCAGTACCGTGTCACCCGTTCGGGCGAGCGACGCGGCCGCGCGGACCACCTCGGTCATCGCCACCGCGCCAGTCTGGCCCTCGGCCGCCTCGATCACCGGGACATCCGGGGCGTGTCGCGCCAGCGCCTCGCGGATCAGCGCGCGGTCCTCGCCGATCAGCACGGCGGCCCGCAGCCGCTCGGCCGCGCCCCCGACCAGCTCGTCGAAGGTCGCGCCCTTGGCCAGGCCGCCGGCGATCCAGACGACCGGCCGGTACGCCGCGAGCGAGGCCGCGGCGGCGTGGGTGTTGGTCGCCTTGGAGTCGTCGACGTACGTGACGCCGTCGACCACCGCGACCTCGGCGATCCGGTGCGCGTCCGGGCGGAAGGCCCGCAGGCCCTCCCGGACGGCCTTCGGCTCCACGCCGTAGGCGCGGGCCAGCGCGGCGGCCGCCAGGGCGTTGGTGATGTTGTGCGGGGCCGGCGGGGAAACGTCCTCGACCGAGCCCAGCTCGGCGGCGTTCTTGGCCCGGTCGGGCACGAACGCGCGGTCCACCAGCAGGCCGTCGACCACGCCGAAGTTCGACGGGCCGGGCGCGCCGAGGCCGAAGCCGATCGCCCGGCAGCCCTCCTCGACGTCGGCCTCGCGGACCAGCGCCTCGGTGGCCGGGTCGGCCAGGTTGTACACGCAGGCGACGACGTTGCCCTCGTAGATCCGGCCCTTGTCGGCGGCGTACGCCTCCATCGAGCCGTGCCAGTCGAGGTGGTCGGGCGCCAGGTTGAGCACGGCGGCCGCGTACGGGCGCAGCGAGGGCGCCCAGTGCAGCTGGTAGCTGGAGAGCTCGACGGCGAGCACGTCGTACGGCTCCTCGTCGAGCACCGCGTCCAGCACCGAGACCCCGACGTTGCCGACGGCGGCGGTGCGCCGGCCGGCGGCGGTGAGGATCGAGGCGAGCATCTGGACGGTGGTGGTCTTGCCGTTGGTGCCGGTGACGGCCAGCCAGGGGGCCGGCTCGCCGGTGGCGGGCAGCGGCCGGCGCAGGCGCCAGGCCAGCTCGACGTCGCCCCAGACCTCGACGCCGGCCTCGGCGGCGGCGGCGAACAGCGGGCTGCTCGGCGGCCAGCCGGGCGAGGTGACGACCAGCCGGGTGCCCTCGGGCAGGGTGGCGCCGTCGCCGAGGCGGACGGTGACGCCCAGCGCCTCCAGTTCGGCGGCGCGGGCCCGCAGGCCCTCGCCGGAGCCGCCGTCCACGACGGTGACCTCGGCGCCGAGGCCGCGCAGGACGCGGGCGGCGCTGATGCCGGAGACGCCGAGCCCGGCGACCGCGACCTGGAGTCCGGCCCAGTCGGGTCCGGTCGGTCCGGGGGCGGTCATCCGGTCACCCATCCCGCGTAGAAGAGGCCGAGGCCGACGGCCACGCACAGGCCCTGGATGATCCAGAACCGGACCACGACCAGGACCTCGCTCCAGCCCTTGAGTTCGAAGTGGTGCTGCAGCGGGGCCATTTTGAAGACGCGCTTGCCGGTCATCCGGAACGAGCCGACCTGGATGATCACCGAGAGGGTGATGATCACGAAGAGGCCGCCCAGCAGGACGAGCAGGATCTCGGTGCGCGAGCAGATCGCCAGACCGGCCAGCGCGCCGCCGAGGGCCAGCGAGCCGGTGTCGCCCATGAAGATCTTGGCGGGCGAGGTGTTCCACCAGAGGAAGCCGAAGCAGGAGCCCATCAGGGCGGCCGCGACCACCGCGAGGTCCAGCGGGTCGCGGACGTCGTAGCAGTTGGAGGTGGCCGAGGCCACGTAGGCGCAGCTCTGGCCGTACTCCCAGACGCCGATGAAGGTGTAGGCGCCGAAGGCCATCACCGAGGCACCGGTGGCCAGGCCGTCCAGACCGTCCGTCAGGTTGACGCCGTTGGAGGTGGCGGCGATCAGGAAGTACGCGAAGATGACGAACAGCACCGGGCCGATCGCCCACTCGAAGTCCCGGACGAAGGACAGGTGCTCGGAGGCCGGGCGGCGGCCGGCGTTGTCGGGGAACTGCAGGGCCAGGACCGCGAAGGCCAGGCCGACGATGGACTGGCCGGCCAGCTTGGCCTTGGCCCGCAGGCCCAGGGAGCGGCGCTTGACGACCTTGATGTAGTCGTCGAGGAAGCCCACCAGGCCCAGACCGGTGGTCAGGAACAGCACCAGCAGCCCGGAGGCGGTCGGGCTCTCGCCCGTTATCGCCTTGGTCGCGAAGTAGGCCACCAGGGTCGCCAGGATGAAGGCGATGCCGCCCATGGTGGGCGTGCCCTTCTTGCTGTGGTGCGCCTTGGGGCCGTCGTCGCGGATGTACTGGCCGTAGCCCTGCCGGGCCAGCAGCTTGATCAGCGCGGGGGTGCCGGCCAGCGACAGGATCAGGCCGATCATGCCGGAGAAGAGGATCTGCTTCATTACTCGGCCGCACCGTCCGCGAGGAGGGCCTCGGCCACCTTCTCCAGCCCCACCGAACGGGAGGCCTTCACCAGCACCACATCCCCCGGCCGCAGCTGACTGCGCAGCAGCTCGACCGCCGCGTCCGCGTCGGACACCAGCACCGACTCCTCACCCCACGAACCTTCGTTCCTCGCGCCCAGTTCCATGCAGGCCGCCTCGCGTCCGCCGACCGCCACCAGCTTGGTGACGTCCAGTCGGACGGCGAGCCGCCCGATGGCGTCGTGCTCGGCCAGGCTGTCCTCGCCGAGCTCCCGCATCTCGCCGAGCACCGCCCAGGTGCGACGGCGCTCCGGGCCGCGACCCCCCATCGAGATGAGCGCCCGCAGCGCGGCCCGCATCGAGTCGGGGTTCGCGTTGTAGGCGTCGTTGACGACGGTGACACCATCGGCCCGGTCGACGACCTCCATGCGCCAGCGGGACAGCGCACCCGCCTGGCTCAGCGCTTCGGCGGTGTCGTCGACGGTCATCCCGAGCTCCATCGCCACCGCGGCGGCGGCGAGTGCGTTCGAGACGTGGTGCTCACCGTACAGGCGCAGCTGCACCGGTGCGGAACCGGCCGGGGTGCTCAGCGTGAAGGATGGACGTCCGGTGGAGTCCAGACGAACGTCCTGTGCCCGGACATCGGCCTGCGCGGACTCGCCGAAGTAGACCACCTTGGCCTTGGTGCGCGCGGCCATGGCGCGCACCAGCCGGTCGTCCGCGTTGAGGATCGCCGCGCCGTCGGCCGGCAGGGCCTCGACCAGCTCGCCCTTGGCCTCGGCGATCGCCTCCTGGGAGCCGAACTCGCCGACGTGCGCGGTGCCGACGTTGAGCACCAGGCCGATCCGCGGCGGGGTGATCGAGGTGAGGTACTCGATGTCGCCCTTGTGCCGGGCACCCATCTCCAGCACCAGGTGCCGGGTGGCGTCCTCGACCCGCAGGGCGGTCATCGGGTGGCCGATCTCGTTGTTGAGCGAGCCCGGCGGGTAGACGGTGTCGCCCAGGCGCTGGAGCAGCTGGGCGATGAGGTCCTTGGTGCTGGTCTTGCCGGCCGAGCCGGTCAGCGCGACCACGGCGGCGTCGGAGCGGCCCACGACGGTGCGGGCCAGCTTGCCGAGCGCGTCCACCACGCTGTCGACCAGCACGGCGGGCACGCCGACCGGGCGGGAGGCCAGCACCGCGACGGCGCCGGCCTCGACGGCGGTGACCGCGTAGTCGTGGCCGTCCACGTGCTCGCCGACGAAGGCCGCGAACAGGCCGCCGGGGCGGACCTTGCGGGAGTCGACCTCGACCGGGGCGGTCACCAGGGCGTCGGGGTCGGCGCCGGCCAGGGTTCCCCCGACTGCGGCGGCCACCTCGGCGAGGGTCAGTGCGATCACGGCTGCTCTACTCCTCCGGTGCCCCGGGCGGCCGTGGTCCGCGCGATGGATTCGCGCAGCACCTCCCGGTCGTCGAAGGGGCGGATCTCGTCTCGTACGTACTGGCCGAGCTCGTGGCCCTTGCCGGCCACCAGCACGGTGTCGCCGGCCTGGGCGCGGGCGACCACCAGCTCGATCGCCTCGGCGCGGTCGGGCACGACCAGGACGGCGCCGCGCTCGGCCTCGGGCACCGCGGCGGCGCCGTTCAGCATGGTGGCGAGGATCGTCAGCGGGTCCTCGCTGCGCGGGTTGTCGCTGGTCAGCAGGGCGGTGTCGGCCAGCCGGGCGGCGATGCCGCCCATCGGGGCCCGCTTGTGCGGGTCGCGGTCGCCGCCGCAGCCGATCACCACGTGCAGCCGGCCCTTGGTGACCTCGCGCAGCGAGCCGAGGACGGCCTCCAGGGCGTCCGGCTTGTGCGCGTAGTCGACCACCGCGACGTACGGCTGGCCGGCGTCCACCCGCTCCAGCCGGCCGGGCACGCCGGGGACGGCGGCGACGCCGGCCACCGCCCGCTCCAGCGGGATCCCGGCGGTGGCGAGCACGACGATCGCGGCCAGCGCGTTGGCGACGTTGAACGGGCCGGGCAGCGGGACGGAGGCGTCCGCCTCGGCGCCGCCGGGGCCGAGCACCCGGAAGGTCGAGCCGATCGGGCCGAGCTGGACGTCCACCGCGCGCCAGTCCGCCTCCGGGGCGCCGGTGGCGGAGAAGGTGGCGACCGGGATCTTCGCCTCGGCGGCGAGCCGGCGGCCGTAGGCGTCGTCCGCGTTGACCACGCCGGCGCGGGACTTGCCGGGCTGGAAGAGCCGGGCCTTCGCCTGGAAGTAGTCCTCCATGTCCGGGTGGAAGTCGAGGTGCTCGGGGGTGAGGTTGTTGAACAGCGCGACGTCGTAGGCCACGCCGTCGGTGCGGCCGTAGACCAGGGCGTGGCTGGAGACCTCCATGGTCACCGCGTCGGCGCCGCGCTCGCCCATCACGGCGAGGATCGCGTGCAGGTCGGTGGCCTCGGGGGTGGTGCGCTCGCTCTTGATCCGCTCGTCGCCGACCCGCATCTCGACGGTGCCGATCACCCCGGGGTGGCGGTCGGCGCCGCGCAGGCCGCCCTCGACCAGGTAGGAGGTGGTGGTCTTGCCGTTGGTGCCGGTGAGCCCGATCATCAGCAGCCGCTCGGAGGGCCGGTCGTAGACGGCGGCCGCGAGCTCGCCCATCCGGGCCCGGGGCCGGTCGACGACCAGCAGCGGCAGGCCGGTGCCCGCCGCCAGTTCGGCGCCGGCCGGGTCGGTGAGCACCGCGACCGCGCCGGCCGCGGCGGCCTGCCCGGCGAAGGAGGCGCCGTGGTGGTTGGCGCCCGGGAACGCCACGTACACGTCGCCGGGGCGGACCTCGCGGGCGTTGTGGGTGACGCCGGTGACCTCGGGTCCCTCGACGGGGTCCAGGCCCAGCAGGCGGGCGACCTCGGCGAGCGGCCGGGCGCCGGTCCGGGCGGGGCGGGGCGGGCTCACGGTGATTTGATCGGGTTTCGGCACGGCGGAGAGGCTATCCGCCGAAGGGCGTCCAGGGCCAAACCGGCCCTTTTCCGCACCGGCGGCCGCACCCGCCAGGTCGTTGCTCATGGTCGATCACGGCTTCCACTCGACGGGCAGGTTGGGCGCCTCGCTGCCGCTCGGCGGGACCTGGAGGGTCTTGAGGGTGAACTCCATCACCTGCTTGAACACCGGGCCGCACAGCTGGCCGCCGAAGTGGCCGTTGACCGGGTCCTGGATCACGCAGGAGACGGTGACCCGGGGCTGGTCGGCCGGGGCGAACCCGATGAAGGAGGCGGTGTACCCGCGGTAGCCGCCGGCCTTCGGGTCCACCCGGTTGGCGGTGCCGGTCTTGCCGGCGACCCGGTAGCCCGGGATCGCGGCCCTGCCGCCGGTGCCCTGCTCGTCGGAGACGACCGACTCCAGCATCTCGGTGAGGGTCTTGGCGGTCTGCTCGCTGACCACCCGGGACTGCTCCGAGGCCGGGGCCGCGCTGTACTTGCCGTCCGGCGCGGTGGTGCCCTGGACGACGCTGGGCGCCACCCGGACCCCGCCGTTGGCGATGGTCGAGAAGACCGAGGTCGCCTGCAGCGCGTTGACCGACAGGCCCTGGCCGAACGGGATGGTGTACTGCTTGGACGCCTTCCAGTCCTCCGGCTTGTCGAGCAGCCCCGCGGTCTCGCCGGGGAAGCCGAGGCCGGTCTGCTGGCCGATGCCGAACTTCCGCAGGTAGTCGTAGAGCACCCGGTTGGCCTCGGGCTGGGTGTCGCCGAGGGTCTGGGCGGCCTCGATGGTGCCGATGTTGGAGGACTTGGCGAGCACGCCGGCCAGGGTGAGGTACCAGGTGTCGTGCTCGATGTCGTCCTTGAACGCGACGTCGCCGCGGACCAGCGGGTACGGCACGGTGACCTTGGTGTCCCAGGTGGCCTTGCCGGTGTCCAGGACGGCCGCCATGGTCATCAGCTTGGCGGTGGAGCCGGGCTCGTAGGCGTCCTGCAGGGCAGCGTTGCCGAGCTGCGAGTTCTTGGCGGTGCTCAGGTCGTTCGGGTTGAAGCCGGGCGAGGTGGCCATCGCCAGCACCTGGCCGTTCCGCACGTCCTGGACGATCACGTAGCCCTTCTCCGCCCCGGCGTTGGTGACCTGGTCGGTGATGGCCCGCTGGGCGGCCCACTGGATGTCGCGGTTGATGGTCAGCCGCAGGTCGGTGCCGGGCACGGCGGGGTCCAGCGAGCCGCCCGCGGTCGGCACCAGACGGCCGCCGGCCTGCGCGTAGCTGCTGTGGCCGTCCTTGCCGGCCAGCAGCTTCTGGTACTGCTGCTCCAGCCCGCCGGCGCCCTCGCCCTCGGCGTTGACGAAGCCGACCAGGTTGGCGGCCAGCCCGTCGGACGGGTAGACCCGCTTCTGGGTGTCCCGGTTGAAGACGCCGGCCAGCGGGTTGACGCACTCGTTGTCCAGCCGGGTGCGGCCGCCCTCCTCGGCGGGCTTGTTCAGCAGCCGCTTCTGGGCCTGGCAGGCACGCGATCCCGCCTGCTTCTCCAGACCGGACTTGAGGTCGCTGATCTGGTTCTTGACGTCCGGGCTCTGCTGGGCGGCCAGCCGCTTGTAGCGGGTCTTGGGGGTGTGCAGGTCGGCCGCGATCTTCTCCTTGGGCACGCCGAGGATCGGCGCCAGCAGCGCGGCGGCCTGCTCGGGGGCGTCGGGCAGACCGGTCGCCTCGGGGGTGAACATCGCCGGGTCGGCGGTGATGTCGTAGGCGTCGACGGTGGTGGCCAGGGACACCCCGTCGGAGGACGTTATCGAGCCCCGTTCGGCGGTGATCGGGATGTTCAGGTAGCGGTTGGTGTTGGCGTCGGCGGCCAGCGCGTCGGAATCCAGCAGCTGGAGCTGGACCAGCCGTCCGGCGAAGATCGAGAACACCACCGAGAGCGTGATGGTGATCACCCGCAGCCGGCGGCGCGGGTCGGCCAGCCGGAGCCCGCGGGAGGCGGGGCGACGGGTCGGCGGGCGGCGCTGGGGGCGTGGCCGGGGTGCCGGGGGGCGCCCGTCGGAACGGCGCTGCTGGGGGGCGCGCGCCGGGCGCGGACGGCCGGGCTGCTCCTTGGCGCCCTGGGCCTTGGCGGCCGACGGCTTGGCGGGCTGGGCCTTCGGGCTCTGCGGCTTCGGGCTCTGTGCCTTGGGACTCTGCGCCTTGGGACTCTGGGCGCGGCTGGCGGACTGCCCGCGCGCGACGGCCGGACGCGGCGCGGCGCCCTTGACGGGGCGGCGACCGCCCGCGCCGGCGCCGCCGGAGGGCTGGCGGGGCGTGCTCATCGGCCGGTACCCCCGCCCGCGTGCGGCGACGGCTGCGCCGTGCCCGGGTTGACCTGGACGGTGACGTCGCCGCCCGACACCGGACCGGTCGGCGAGGCGGCGGCGGTGGACGGCGGCGGCGGGGCGGCCGGAGTGGTCCCGCCCGCGGTCGGCTGGGCGGTCGGCTGGGTGGTCGGCTGGGTGCCCGGCGCGGGCTGCTTCGCGGGCCACGGTTCCGCGGTGGACCGTTTCACCGGAGGGCTGTCCTGCGCCGCCTTGGGCGTGCCGACCACGGCGCCGCCGTTCGGCAGGTCGAGGAAGGCCATCCCGCCGCCCGGCACCATGCCCAGCTCGGCGGCCCGGCGGGCCAGCGCGTCCGGAGCGGAGTTCTGGTCGATCTGGCGCTGCAGCCCCTGCTGCTCGTCGGTCAGCACGGTGGTCTGCCGCTGCAGCCTGGACAGCTCGAAGGAGCCCTCGTTGAGCGCGGTGTTCAGCGCCAGCAGCCCGAGCAGCCCGGCTCCGAGCAGCACCACCACCAGCACGGCGAACGGTGTCCGCCCCCGTACCGGCCGCCCCGGACGCACGGTGATCCGCGCCCTGCCGCTCTGCCCGGGGAGCAAACGACTCCCCGCCCCGCCTCCGGCCACCGGCCCCACCACTGTTGTTCCTCCGCCCTTCGGACCGCCCCGGTGCCGGTCAGCGCCGGGTGCTTCGGTCCCTGATCCTCTCCGCCACCCGCAGCCGCACGGGCGCGGCGCGCCGGTTCTCCTCGATCTCCTCCTCCGTGGCCAGTTCGGCACCGCGAGTGATCAGCTTCAGCCAGGGCTGGTGCTCCTCGGGTACGAACGGCAGCCCCGGAGGGGCGGTGCTGGTCGCACCGGCCGCGAAGTACTGCTTGACCAGACGGTCCTCCAGCGACTGGTAGGACATCACGACGATCCGCCCGCCGAGCGCCAGCACGTCCAGCGCTCCGGGGATCGCCCGGTCCAGGACCTCCAGCTCGCCGTTGACCTCGATCCGCAGCGCCTGGAAGGTCCGCTTGGCCGGGTTCCCGCCGGTGCGGCGGGTGGCGGCCGGGATGGCGTTGCGCACCAGATCGACCAGACGCGCGCTGGTGGTGAACGGTTCCTTCTCGCGCTCCCGGAGGATGACCGAGGCGATCTTGCCGGCGAACCGCTCCTCGCCGTAGAACTTGAGGATCCGGGCCAGATCGCCGTGGCTGTAGGTGTTCAGCACCTCGGCCGCGCTGATCCCCCGGGTCTGGTCCATCCGCATGTCCAGCGGCGCGTCCTGGGCGTAGGCGAAGCCGCGGTCGGCCTCGTCCAGCTGCATCGAGGAGACGCCGAGGTCGAACAGGACGCCGTCGATCCTGGGGACACCCAGGCGCTCCAGCACCTCGGGGATCTCGTCGTAGACGGCGTGCACCAGGGTGGCCCGGTCGCCGAAGCGGGCCAGCCGCTCGCCGGAGAGCTTGAGCGCCGCCGGGTCGCGGTCCACCGCGATCAGCCGGACGTCCGGGAACTGGGTGAGCAGGGCCTCGCTGTGGCCGCCGAGGCCGAGGGTGGCGTCCACCACCACCGCGCCGGGCCGGGAGATCGCCGGGGCCAGCGCGTCCATGCACCGCTGCAGCATCACCGGGACGTGCTTGGGTGCCGGATCGTTGGTGGTCATGCGCTGTGGCGCCCTTCCTCGGTGCGAAAGCCGCCCGACGTCCGGGGAGCTCCGACCATTCTCTCCCACCAGGCCGCGCAGCCGTCCCGCGGGCCGGGCCGCGCGGCCCGTGGTCCCCGCCCGCTCCTGGGGAAGGTCGTGACCGCCCGGCGCCGGGGAAGGTGCGCCAGGTGGCACGGAGAGCGGGTGGAGGCCACGGGCCGCGTCGGTCACCGCACGGCCGGAAAGGCCCGGTTGACGGGCCCCGGCGGGTGTGCTCCACTGCGCCGCAACTCTATCGCGCACGCCCCGTCAGTCAATGGCCCGCTCCGGCGCACCACCCGGGCGGCGGAAAGGATCACCGCAGGTCGCGACGGTGCTCGTGGCACATGCCAGGGGCCCGGCGGGGCACCCGGACGGCCGATCGCCCGCCCACTCCCGCCTTGTGGGAACGCCTTCGGCCACAGGCGTCCGCTCTGTCGCAAACAGCCCCACCGCGAACGGGTGAATCGCACTAACGTCTTCCCCATGACAGTGACTCCCGACCGGCCCACGCCGACCGCCGCTGCCGACCCCACCCCGACCATCATCGACCGCTTCGTCGCCGCCAACCGCGAGTACGCGCTGACCTTCCGCGACGGCGGCATGGACGCCCGCCCGGTGCAGAGGATCGCCGTGGTCGCGTGCATGGACGCCCGTCTCGACCTGTTCGCCGCGCTCGGCCTCGAACTCGGCGACGCCCACGTCATCCGCAACGCGGGCGGCGTGGTCACCGACGACACGATCCGCTCCCTGACCATCAGCCAGCGCGCCCTGGGCACCCGCTCGATCGCGCTGATCCACCACACCGGCTGCGGCCTGCTCGGGCTCACCGAGGACTTCCGGCGCGAGCTGGAGGCCGAGGTCGGCCAGCGCCCGCAGTGGGCGGTCGAAGCCTTCGTCGACCTGGACGGCGACGTCCGGCAGTCGATGCAGCGGGTGCGCACCTCCCCCTTCCTGCTCCACACCGACGACGTGCGCGGATTCGTCTTCGACGTCCACACCGGCCTGCTGCGCGAGATCGACTGATCTCCCGCCCCGCCGAACGGCCCGGCCGAGCAGCCCGCCCGAGCGGCCCGGCCGACGCCGTCCGGGCCCGCCGCGGGCACTCCCGGCGCCCCTTCCGACCTGGGCAGCCCTTCCAAGTGGTGACTTCTGGCCTCCCCAGGGGGGAGAATGCGCCTGCCGGTCTGACCTCGAACCACCTGGGGCGGCCAGCCGCAGGCCGTACCCCGGCACCGGCTCCCGCACACGGAACCGCTCCCGGAGGGGCCGCGTCCAGCATGGGGTGGGGCCGGGCTCGGACGGAGCCGGTCGTGGTGTGCCAGGGAGCGAACGGGTGACGAGCTACAGCGATCAGGCCGGTCTCGACGGTCGTGCGGGGAGCGACCAGGGCGCAGCCGGGTACGGCCCGGTCGGCCTGTCGGAACTCGCCGCCGTCGTCGACCGGGTCCGGGCCAACATCGAGAGCGTGATCGAGGGCAAGCCGGAGGCCGTGCGGATCGCCCTGACCGTGCTGCTCGCCGAGGGCCACCTGCTACTGGAGGACGTGCCCGGCGTCGGCAAGACCATGCTGGCCAAGGCGCTCGCCCGGTCCGTCGACTGCACCGTGCGGCGCATCCAGTTCACCCCGGACCTGCTGCCCTCGGACGTCACCGGCACCAACATCTTCGACCAGCAGCGGCGCGACTTCGAGTTCCGCCCCGGCGCGATCTTCGCCCAGATCGTGGTCGGCGACGAGATCAACCGGGCCTCGCCCAAGACCCAGTCCGCGCTGCTGGAGTCGATGGAGGAGCGCCAGGTCACCATCGACGGCACCAGCTACGTGCTGCCCTCGCCGTTCATGGTGGTCGCCACCCAGAACCCGGTCGAGATGGAGGGCACCTACCCCCTCCCGGAGGCCCAGCGGGACCGCTTCATGGCCCGGATCTCGATGGGCTACCCCAGCCCCGAGGCCGAGTTCGCCATGCTCGACGTGCACGCCGGCGCCAGCCCGCTGGACGACCTGCAGCCGGTCGCGCACGCCGCCGACATCCTCAAGCTGGTCGAGCTGGTCCGCACCGTGCACGTCGCCGACCCGGTCCGCCGCTACGTCGTCGACCTGGTCGCCGCCACCCGCAGCAGCCACGAGCTGCGGCTCGGCGCCTCGCCGCGCGCCACCCTGCACCTGGTCCGGGCCGCCCGCGCCGCCGCCGCCCTGGACGGCCGCGACTACGTCACCCCGGACGACGTCCAGCGCCTCGCCGTCCCGGTGCTCGCCCACCGTCTGATGCCCACCGCCGAGACCCAGCTCAGCCGCCGCACCGCCGAACAGATCGTCACCGACCTGGTCGCCCGCCTGCCGCTGCCGCGCCCGCAGCAGGGCAGCACGGCCGTCCGGAGGGGCTGAGGTGGGCCCGTCCGACGAACCGTCGGGCCTGCGCGCCGGCCTGCGCGGCCTCACCACCCGCGGCCGCTCCTTCCTCGCCGCCGGACTGACCGCGGTGGTCTGCGCCTACCTGCTCGGCCAGGACGCGCTGCTGCGCGTCGGCGTGCTGCTCGCCGTGCTGCCGCTGGCCGCCGCGCTGCTGCTGGCCAACACCCGCTACCGGGTCGCCAGCGGCCGCCGGCTCTCCCCGCGCCGGGCGGTGGCCGGCCAGGAGGCCCGGGTGCACCTGCGGGTGGACAACGTCTCGCGGGTCCCCACCGGTCTGCTGCTGCTGGAGGACAAGGTCCCGTACGTGCTCGGGCCGCGCCCGCGGTTCGTCCTGGACCGGGTCGAGCCGCGCGGCCACCGCGAGGTCTCCTACCGGGTCCGCTCCGACCTGCGCGGGCGCTACCCGCTGGGCCCGCTCCAGCTGCGGCTCTCCGACCCGTTCGGGATGTGCGAGCTGAACCGCTCCTTCGCCGCCTCCGACGTGCTCACCGTCGTCCCGCAGGTGCTGGCGCTGCCGCACGTGCGGCTCAGCGGCGAATGGGCCGGGCAGGGCGACAGCCACACCCGCTCCCTCGCGCTGGCCGGCGACGACGACGTCATCCTGCGCGAGTACCGGGCCGGCGACGACCTGCGCCGGGTGCACTGGAAGTCCACCGCGCGCTACGGCGAACTGATGGTCCGGCGCGAGGAGCAGCCCCGCAGGGCCCGCGCCACGGTGCTGCTGGACACCCGCGAGATCGCCCACCGGGGCAGCGGCCCGGCCTCCTCCTTCGAATGGGCCGTGAGCTGCGCCGCATCCGTCGCCGCGCACCTGCTGGAGCGCGGCTACCAGACCCGCCTGCTCACCGACACCGGCCACACCGTCCCCGGCCTCGGCGTGGACGGCGGGCACGGCGCCGCCGACACCTCCGGCGTCATCCTGGACGCCCTCGCCGTCGTCGACCTCTCCGACGGGGCCGGGCTCTCCCGCGCCGAGGACCCGCTGCGGGCCGGCGGCGAGGGCCTGCTGGTGGCCGTCCTCGGCGAGCTCGACGAGGAGCAGACCGCCCGGCTCGCCCGGCTGCGCAGCCGCACCGGCGGCGCCGTCGTCTTCCTGCTCGACACCGGCACCTGGGCCGGCCTGCGCATGCTCGCCCCGGACACCGGCGGCGAGGAGTTCCGCGACCGGGCGCGCCGGCTGCGCGAGGCCGGCTGGACGGTGCTCACCGTCCGCGCCGGCGACTCCGTCCCCGACCTGTGGCGGGCCGCCGAGGGGACCGAGTCGTCCTCCCCCTACCGAGAAGAGGCCGGCGCGTGACCACCCGGGCCAAACTGACCGTGTACTCGGCGCTGGCCACCCTCCTGGCCGCGCTCTGCCTGACCCCGCTGCTGACCTCCAAGGGCTGGATCGGCCACGCCCTCCTCGTGGTGGCGGTGGTCGCGGCCGTCGGTGCCGGGCTGCGGCGCACGCCGTTCTACCGGTGGACCGTCCCGCTCGGCCAGCTGCTGGTGCTGTTCGTCGTGCTGCTGCTCGGCTTCGCCTCCTCCTCGGCGGTCTTCGGCGGCGTCGTACCGGGCACCGAGTCGGTCCGCGCCCTCGGCCGGATCCTCGGCCAGGGGTTCGCCGACGTCCGCGACTACGCCATCCCCGCCCCGCCCAACCCGGGCCTGCGGCTGATCCTGGTCGCCTCGGTCGGTCTGATCGCCGTCGCCGTGGACACCGTCGCGGTCACCTACCGCCGCTCGGCCCTGGCCGGACTGCCGCTGCTCGCGCTCTACTCGGTCGGCAACGGGCTGGCCGGCGGCCAGGGCAGCTGGCTCTGGTTCGCCACCGCCGCCACCGGCTACCTGGTGCTGCTCTTCGCCGAGGGCCAGGACCGGGTCTCCCGCTGGGGCCGGGTCTTCCGCGGCGCCGAACGCGGCGAGGGCGGCAGCGGCCTCGGCGCGCTCGGCCAGAACGGCCGTCAGGTCGGCGTGGCGGCCCTCGTGCTCGCCCTGCTGCTGCCCGCCTTCCTGCCGCGCTGGAGCACCGGACTGCTGCACACCGGCCCCGGCACGGCCTCCGGGCGGCACGGCGGCGCGGGCGGCGTCAGCAGCCTCGACCCGATGGTCGCGCTGACCGGGTCGCTGCCCAACCCGCGCAACGTCGAGCTGTTCACGTACTCGACGGAGAGCCCCTCCGCCGGCTCCACCTACCTGCGCACCGGCGCGCTGGACGCCTTCGACGGCACCGCCTGGAAGCGCGGTTCCTCGGACACCGAGCCGTTCACCGGCGCCCTGCCCGCGCCCGAGGGGCTGGGGTCGGTCGACGTGCCCGAGGCCAAGACCGAGGTCATGATCGGCAACCGGCTGGAGGACGCCTGGCTGCCGCTGCCCTACCCGGCGCGGAACGTCAACCTGCGCGACAACTCCGCCTGGCAGCTCGACCGGGCCACCGCCAGCGTGCTCCCCGCCAAGGAAAAGGCGATCAAGGGGCTCAAGTACACGGCCACCGGCATGGACGTCCAGCCCACCGCCACCAGCCTGCGCAGCGCGCCCAAGCCGCCCGAGCGGATCACCCGGCAGTACCTGGCCGTGCCCTCCGACCTGCCCGACGTGGTCCGGCGGACGGCGGCCGACATCACCAGGAACGCGCCGACCCCGTACGACAAGATGGACGCCCTGCGGACCTGGTTCACCGGGCCGGACTTCACCTACGACACCACCATCAAGCCCGACAACGGCGGCGACGCGATGGCGGACTTCCTGGCCCGCCGCCGCGGCTACTGCGTCCACTTCGCCTCCACCATGGCGGTGATGGCCCGCACCCTGGGCGTCCCCGCCCGGGTCGCGCTCGGCTTCACCCCCGGCAACACCAAGGGCGGCAACGTCTACTCGGTGACCGACTCGATGTACCACGCCTGGCCCGAGCTCTACTTCGAGGGCTACGGCTGGCTACGCTTCGAGCCCACCCCGAACCGCGGCGTCCAGCCCGACTACTCGGACCCGATCTCCTCGCCGGCCACCCAGCCGACCACCGCGCCCGCCCCGCAGCCGCAGGCCACCGCACCGGTCCAGGTGCCGTCCGCCAACGCCGACTGCGACGCGAAGCTGCGCCGCACCGGCGACTGCGACGACCGGCGCGACCAGGCGGCCGGCGGCGGCGGGCAGTCCGTCTGGCCCTCCGGGAAGACACTGGCCGCCCTGGCCGTCGCCGTGCTGCTGCTGGTGCTGCTGCTCACCCCGATGGTCTGGCGCACGCTGCTGCGCCGGCGCCGGCTCGGCACCGGCGGGCGCCGGCGCCCCGGCGGACCGGGTCCCGGCGGGCTGACCGACGCGCAGGTGCTGGCCGCCTGGGACGAACTGATCGACTCCGCCTGGGACCTCGGCATCCCGCCGGACGAGTCGCGCACCCCGCGCGCCGCCGTCCGCCGGATCACCGAGACCGGCGAGCTGGACGAGGCGTCGGCGGCGGCCGCGGGCCGGGTGGCGCTGGCCACCGAGCGGGTGCTCTACGCCCGGTCCGCGCAGGTCGGCGAGCCGCTGGCGGCGGACGTCCGGACCGCCCGGGACGGCCTGCGGGCCCGGCTCGGACGGTGGGAGCGGATCAGGGCACTGCTGCTGCCGCCGTCCTCCGCCCAGCTGCGGTGGCGGATCTCGGACGCGCTGCTGACCGCCCGGCTGGGGGTCGGCGCCCTGCTGGCGCGCGCGGGCGGGGCGGTCGGGACGGTCACCGGACCGGTCCGCCGGGTGCTGGGCCGGCGCCGGTCGCGCCGCGGGGGCGGCGGCAAGTAGTCCTGACGGCGTCGGGATGCGACGAGGGCGGGCAGTCGTTCGACTGCCCGCCCTCGTCGCATCCGTGCTGTTGCTGCTGCTGTTGTATCCGTACCGTCCGCCGGTAGGGGCGGTGCGGTCCCTCGGAATCCGTCGCTCAGAAGCCGCCGGTCTGCTCGTCGCGCCGACGCTGCCAGCGCTGCTCAACCCGGTCCATCATCCCGGCCTTGCGGCGGGGCGCGGCGGCCTGACCGCCGGAGCGCTGCGCCTGGCCCGCGGGCCCGCGGCGCCAGCCCGTCACGGCGAAGACCGCGCACCCGAGCATCACCAGGAAGCCCACCACACTGACCCAGATCTGGTCGACGACCATGCCGCCCATCAGCAGGCCGATGCCGACCACGAAGCCGCCGATGGCCAGATACACCCGCCGGCGGGTGTAGGTGCGCAGGCCGGTTCCCTCAAGCGCCGACGCGAATTTGGGATCTTCGGCATACAGCGCTCGCTCCATCTGGTCGAGCAGTCGCTGCTCGTGCTCCGAGAGCGGCACGGAGTCCTCCTACTCGTCGGTCGCGGGTGCGACCGGTCCGCCGCCCCGGTCGGGGTGGCAAGTCCAATCAGCCTTAAGAACACGCGGTCGGACGCCTGTGCGGGGGCCCGGGCCCGTGTCGTCCATATGCCCCGAGCATCCGGCGGTCATGCTTTCCGGCTTTACCCAGATCATACGGTCCACGGGCCCGTCGCGGAGTGGTCGACCACGCGTGGGCCCGGCCACTTCGGCGGCTCCTCGCCGCACCCTCCTCAACGCGGCAGGGGGCGGACAAGTGCCCGATCCATTGGAATCGGCCCGGACCTGGGGAGATCCCGAGGAGAGGGCGCGGAGACGGGGTGGAAGGCGCACCGACGGTCGGCCGGCGAACGGTGGGAAGTCCGTCGGCGAACGGCGGTGGGCCGACAGTGGACCGGCGGTGGACCGGCGGTGGACCGTCCGGTCAGCCCAGGGTGGCCAGCAGGTGGAGCTGGGTCGCCACCGCGTGGAAGGCCGGCTGCCCGGCGGCGGCCTCCTCCAGCTTCAGCAGCGCGTCCAGCGCGCCCGGCTCGGTGTCCACCAGGACGCCCGGCACCAGGTCGGCGAAGACCCGCACACCGTGCACCGACTCCACCCGCAGCCCGGCGCCGGCCGCCAGCCGGTCCAGCTCCTCGCCCGTGAAGCGGCGCGGCATCGGGTCGTTCGCGCCCCAGCGGCCGTCGGCGGCACTCAGCACCGCGCGGGCGTCGTCGAAGTGGCCGCCGAGCGCGCGGGCGAGCACGGCGCCGTTGCGGTTGGCCGCCAGCAGGCTCACGAAACCACCCCGGCGCAGGGTGCCGGCCAGGCTGGCGAGCGCCTCGGCCGGGTCGTCGACGACCTCCAGCACGCCGTGGCAGAGCACCGCGTCGACGGTGCCGGGCGCGACCAGCTCGGGCAGCGTCTGGGTGTCGCCCTGCACGGCGCGGACCAGGTCGGTCACGCCGGCCTCGGCGGCCCGCCGCTCCAGCGCGAACAGCGCGTCCGGGCTCGGGTCGACCACGGTGACCCGGTGACCGAGCCGGGCCACCGGCACCGCGAAGTTGCCGGTGCCGCCGCCGGTGTCGACCACGTCGAGCACCGGCTGGTCCAGCTCGGCCACCCGCTTCTCCAGGGCGGCGCGCACCACCTCCCACACCACGGCGGTACGCAGGGCGCTGCGGGGACGCGTCGGGTACAAGGCGAGGCTCCTTGGCACGTGCAGTGTCGATCAGGTTGTCTCCACCTTAGGCCCTCCCGTCCCGGCGCCCCGTTCGGCCGCCCCTTCGCTCACCCGGCCTCGCGCACCTCCGCCTCCCCCGGTCCGTCGGCCCGCCGCCCGTCCGCCCGCTGCCCGTCGATGTCGTCCAGCGGCAGCCGCGGGGCGGGCGGGGCGGCGTGCAGGCCGAGCAGGCGCTCGACCAGGCGCAGGAACAGCGCCGAGTTGCGGACCAGGTCGTCCGCGTCCCGGACCGAGGCGGCGCCCCGGATGCCCGCCTCGGCGGCCGCCCGGCGGCGTGCACCAGCCGCGAAGTACGGCGCCCACTCGGCGAGTTCGGGCGCCACCTCGGGCAGCACCTCCCAGGCGCTGCGGATCGCCCGGCGGCGCCGCTCGCTCTTCTCCGGGCGCCCGCGCACGGCGAGCACCGCCGCCACGGTGCGCAGCGCCGCGAGGTGCGCGGCGGCGTACCGCTCCAGCGGGTCCTCCAGGTCGCGGGCCCGGGCGAGGGTGCGGTGGGCCTCGGCAAGCAGGTCGAGCGCGGCGGGCGGGGCGGCGGCCCGGCGCAGCACCGGGTGCACATCGGCACCGGCGGACGGCCGGTGGGCGGAGGAGCGCGGCGCGCTCCCCGGTCGGTAGGCGGCGGAGTGGAGGCGGGCGGTGACGGGCTCAGGGTGGCTGATGGTCATGGTCTCCCCCGTTCCGAGGCAGCGCCCGGGCCGGGTGGCCCGTGCCCCTCCATGGTGAACGGCACCACTGACAATCGGGCCCTGCGGTGACCGGCCCGGCCGGCCACCGAAGCGCCGTCCCCCCACGGACGGCGCTTCGGCACTTCCCGGTCCCCCCGGGCACCGGCTCCCCCGTGGCCCGCTCCGCCGCCCCGTGTCGGCGGTGCGCGGCCTCCGGCCGGCTCCGGCGCGGACGGGTCCGTGCGATCGCACCGGCCGTCCGCTCCTCCGGGGCGGGGCGCCCGACGCGCCGCCTTCCCGGTGCCACCACTGTGACGTCCACGCAGGTCAAAGGCCATCCGCGCAGGTACTCAATCGGCCGTCTGAGTATCCGTACTCAGACGGTCGGGACGGGAACCACCGGTCGGCCCGGCGGCGTCCCGGTACGGTACGGCGAGTCGGGCCGATCCCGGCGGGGACTGCGAGCAGGAACGGACGGGGAAACGGATGACGATCGTCCCGCTGATCTTCACCAGCGGACTGGCGAGCGGGATCAACGCCTACGCGGTGGTGCTGCTGCTCGGCCTGCTGGGCCGGTTCGCCGGGGCCGACTCGGTGCCGGCCGCCCTGGAGCGCACCGACGTGCTGCTCGCAGCCGCCGCGCTGTTCCTGCTGGAGGCCGTGGCCGACAAGATCCCGTACGTGGACAGCGTCTGGGACGTCGCCCACACGGTGATCCGGCCGATCGCGGGCGCCACCGTCGGCGCGCTGATCGCCTCGACCGACCCGGGTTCGCTGAGCGAGGTCGCGGCGGGCGCGATGGGCGGCACGACGGCGCTGGTCAGCCACCTGGTGAAGGCCTCGCTGCGGATGGCGGTCAACACCTCGCCCGAGCCGGCCAGCAACATCGCGGTCTCGCTGGCCGAGGACGTCTCGGTGGCCGGGCTGGTCACGCTGGCGATCTTCCACCCGTGGCTGGCCGCCTCGATCGCCGCCGTGCTGCTGCTGGCCGGCGTCCTGCTGGTGTGGTTCGCGATCAACCGGATCCGCGCCTTCCGCGCCCGCCGTCGCGAACGCCGTGCCGCCCGCGCGGCCGGGACCGCAGGTGCCGCCGGGACGGCTGGGGCCGGGCAGCCCGTGACCGGGGGATCCGTCCGGCGGTCCTAGGATCGTCACCATGGCACGGATCGTCATCATCGGCGCAGGTATGAGCGGGCTCGCGGCGGCTTCCCGGCTGGCGACCCTCGGGCACAAGGTGACGGTCTGCGAGGCACGCGGCACCTACGGCGGCATGGTCGGCCGCTACGAGCGCGACGGCTTCGCGTTCGACACCGGCCCCGGACTGCTCACCCTGCCCGCCGTCTACCGCGACCTCGCCCTGAAGACCGGGCGCGAGCCGCTGGAACAGCTGGTCGAGCTCGGCCCGGTCGACCCGGAGAGCCGGCACCTGTTCCCCGACGGGACGGCCGTGTCCCTCCCCAACGCCTCCCGGGGCGGCGTGGTCCAGGCCCTCGACGAGGCCTTCGGCCCGGGCGCGGGCGAGCGGTGGGCCGAGGTGCTGAACCACGGCCGCACGGTCTGGGAGGCCACCCGCCGCCCGCTGCTGGAGGAGCCGCTGCCGGCCGACCCGGCGCCGCTGCACACCGACCCGTACCCCGTGCCCGGCGCGGCCCGGCGCGGCCTGTTCGGCCGGCGTCGCCCATCGCGCCAGTGGACGCTCGCCGACGTCGCCGCCGAGCAGCTCGGCGGGCACCCGGGACTGACCGCCCTGCTGCACGAGCACGCGCTGCGGTTCGGCCTCGACCCGCGCACCGCCCCCGCCGGGGCCACCGTGCTGCCGTACATGGAGCAGTCCTTCGGCGTCTGGTACGTCAAGGGCGGCCTGCGAGCGCTGGCCGACGCGGTGTACCGGCGCTGCGAGCAGCGCAAGGTGGAGTTCCGCTTCGAGACGCCGGTCGCCAAGGTGGTCGTCCGCGACGGCCGGATCTGCGGCGTGCAGACCAAGGGCGACCGGATCGACGCCGATCTGGTGGTCTCCTCGATCGACGCCCGGGTGCTGTACACCCAGTGGATGGGACCGGCCGAGAGCTCGGACGAGTGGCCCGCCGCCGCCGGCCGGCTGCACGGCGTGCCGGGGCGGGTGAGCGTACTGCTCGCGCTGCGCGGCGCCCGCCCGGAGGGCACGGCGCACCGCACGGTGGTGCACGCCGGCGACCCGGCCGCCGAACTGGCCGGCGTCTTCACCCCGGGCGCCCCGCCGACCGACCGGCCGACCGTGCAGGTGCTGCGGCCGGACGACCCGTCGCTGCACCCGGCCGGGCACGAGGCCGTGGTGCTGACGGCGACCACCCCGTCACTGGACCTCGACTGGGGCACGCCCGGGGTCGCGGACGCCTTCGCCGACCGGATGCTCGACCACGTCGACGCGGCCGGCCTGAACCTGCGCGAGCGGCTGCTCTGGCGCGTGGTCCGCACCCCCGAGCACACCGAGCGCGAGACCGGCTCCTTCTTCGGTTCCGTCCCGCCCCCCGCCCTCGCCGGCCTCGACGGCGACCTCCTCCAGGCCCCGAACGAGGACCACCCCGGCCTCTACCTCACCGGCGGCGCCGCCCACCCCGGCGGCGGCCTCGCCCGCGTCGGCATGTCCGCCTGCATCGTCGCCAACCTCATCGGCCCCGCCTGACCCCCGCCGCAGAAAGTCGGATCCGCCGACTTCCTGTGTGCACAGCCACGCTTCTACGCGCATAGAGCACGCTGCGAGGCGGTCTGGCGACCGGAGATCGAGGGGGGTGGAGTGGGAAGTCGGCGGGGCCGACTTCCCGGGCGCGCTCAGCTCAGGGCTGCTGCTGCCAGGTGGGGTGCTGCTGCTGGTAGCCGTACTGGTCGTAGTGGGGCTGCTGCGGCTGGTGGGGGATGCCGGTGATGGGCTGGTCGGGCTGCGGCTGGGGTTCGGCGGGCTGCCACGGCTGCTGCTGGTCGTAGCCGTACTGCTGCTGTTGTTGCTGCTGGGGCTGTTGGTAGCCGGCGTACGGGTCGGCCTGCTGCTGCTGGTAGTTGCCGTACGCGTCGGGCTGCTGCTGGTAGGTGCCGTAGCCCTGGTCGTAGCCGTACTGCTGCTGCCACTGCTGCTGCTGGTCGTAGCCGTACTGCTGCTGCTGTTGTTGCTGCTGCTGCGCCGGGTCGTAGCCGGCCTGGTAGGCCTCGGTGTAGGCGGCGGCGTCCTGCTGCTGCTCGTAGTAGGCCGGCGCGTACACGCCGTCGGCGGCGAGCTCCTGCATCTCGAACGCGGCGGTCTGCTCGACGGCCGCCTCCTCCACCGCCACCGGCGCCACGGCCGGGGCCTCCTCGACCGCGCCCACCTCGCCGACCTGCTCCACCGCGACCGCCGCGGCGGCCGCCGCCGCGCCCCCACCGGTGAGCGCACCGAGCAGCGGCACCTTGGCGAGCGGCCCGGGCAGCCTGCCGTCCGCCGCCCGCAGCGACCACCCGGAGGCGTACCCGCGCTTCACCGAGAGCGTCACGAAGGTCTGGCCGACCGCGAACATCGCGGCGCCCGCGCCGATCACCGGCACGGACCCGGCCGCCATCCCGGCGGCCACCGCGAGGAAGCCCGCCAGGGCGAGGCCGCGCCAGTGCAGCGGGGCCCGGTTCTGGAACAGCAGCTCGGCGACCAGCCAGAGCGCCACCACCGCCAACGCGACGTACAGCAGCAGGTATCCGATGCCCATCCCGCCCGCTACCTCCCAGTCGCGTGCCCGCGCCCGCCGCGCGTGTGCGGCGACTGTACCGGTTCAACGGCCCGGGTACCGCATCGCGTTCCCGTCCCCCGTGGGAACGTGACGCGCCGCAGCTCAGCGCCGGTGCAGACCCAGGTTCTGGTAGATCTCCAGCGTCGCCGTCGAGTGGTTCAGCGTGATGAAGTGCAGCCCGGGGACGCCCTCCGCCAGCAGCCGCTCGGACATCGCGGTGGCGTGCTCCATGCCGATCGCGCGCAGCGCCGCCGGGTCGTCGATCGCCGCGCGCAGCCTGGCCTCCAGGTCCGGTGGGAAGGCCGAGCCGCTCAGCTGCGGGAAGCGCTCCAGCTGCTTGGCGTTGGTGACCGGCATGATCTCCGGGATGATCGGCGTCTCGCACCCGGCGGCCGTCACCCGGTCGCGCAGTCGCAGGTAGTCGTCCACCTCGAAGAACATCTGGGTGATCGCGTAGTCGGCCCCGGAGCGGACCTTCGCCACGAAGTGCCGGATGTCGTCGTCCCAGTTGGTCGAGCGCGGGTGCATGTTCGGCGAGGCCGCCACGCCGACGCAGAAGTCGCCGATGCCCTTGATCAGCTCGACCAGCTCGTACGCGTAGGTGACGCCCTCCGGGTGGCTGACCCACTCGCCCAGCGGGTCGCCGGGCGGGTCGCCGCGCACCGCGAGGACGTTGCGCACGCCCTGGTCGGCGTACTGGCCGATGATGTTGCGCAGCTCGGCCACGGAGTGGTCGACGGCGGTCAGGTGGGCGACCGGGGTGAGCGTGGTCTCGGTGGCGATCCGCCCGACCATGTTCACCGTGCGTTCGCGCGAGGAGCCGCCGGCGCCGTACGTCATGCAGACGAAGTTGGGGTCGAGCGGTTCGAGCCGCCGGATGGCGTCCCAGAGCTTCTGTTCACCGGCCTCGGTGCGCGGCGGCATGAACTCGAAGGAGAAGGACCGCTTTCCGGCCGCCAGGAGTTCGCGGACCGTCTGCGCGCGGTCCGGTCTGGTCGAAGCGATACCGAGTGCCATGCTGGCAGATTAGCCGCCGGTGGAAGGGCGCGGACAACTCGGTCCCAGCCCTTGAGACGCCGGATGGACGACAGGTGGACGCCGGATGGACGACGCCGGGGCCCGGCACGGGATCCGCGCGGACGACGGGTCGCACGCCCGGCCGGAGCTCGCGCGTACGGCTGTTCCCCTCCACCCCGGATACGCTTGCTGCGCACCCCAGCTACCTCCGGAGCCCCATCGTGACCTCCTCCAGCCACCGGCCGGCCAACCCGATTGACGTGGAGGACGTGCGCGAGCGCGTCAACGCGGCCCTCGTCGGCTTCATGGACGGCCAGTCGGCCCTGCTCGGCAAGGTCTCCCCACAGCTGGAGCCGGTCACCGAGGCGCTGCGCGACTTCCTGCTGGACGGCGGCAAGCGGCTGCGCCCGGCGTTCTGCTACTGGGGCTGGCGCGGCGCCGGCGGCCCGGCGGCGGGCGAGGGGATCACCCGTGCGGCAGCGGCCCTGGAACTGCTCCAGGCCAGCGCGCTCGTCCACGACGACCTCATGGACCGCAGCGACACCCGCCGCGGCCTGCCCTCCGTGCACCGCCGTTTCGAGGCGATGCACCGCGAGCGCGGCTGGCGCGGCGACCGCGAGCAGTACGGCGCCTCGGCGGCGGTGCTGCTCGGCGACCTGCTGCTGATCTGGTGCGACGAGCTGTTCCTGAACTCCGGCCTGGACCCGGCGGCGGTGCTGGCCGCCAAGCCGATGTTCGACCTGATGCGCACCGAGGTGATGGTCGGCCAGTACCTGGACGTGCTGGAGCCGGTCGCCGGGGACTCCACCGACCAGGGCGCACTGGACCGCGCGCAGACCGTCCTGCACTACAAGTCGGCCAAGTACACGATCGAACGGCCGCTCCAGGTCGGCGCCCTGCTCGCGGGGGCCCCGCCCCGGCTGGTGGAGGCGTACGGGGCGTTCGGCCTGCCACTGGGCGAGGCGTTCCAGCTGCGGGACGACCTGCTCGGCGTGTTCGGCGACCCGGCGGTCACCGGCAAGCCGGCCGGCGACGACCTGCGCGAGGGCAAGCGGACGCTGCTGGTCGCGCACGCGATGCGGGGCCTGCCGGCCGCCGAGGCACGGCACCTGGACGAGCGGCTGGGCGCGCCGGACCTGACCGCCGGGGAGGTCGCCGGGCTGCGCGAACTGGTGGCCCGCAGCGGCGCGCCGGAGCGGGTGGAGCAGCGGATCGAGGAACTGCTGCGCCAGGCGCTGGCCGCGCTGGACGAGGCGCCGCTGGCGGACCCGCGGGCCCGGGAGACGCTGCTGGCGCTGGCCGAGGCCGCCACCGTCCGCAAGTACTGACCCCTCCGCACAGGCGCGGGGGCGGAGCGGACGGCGGCGGCCCCGGTCGGTCAGTGGGCGCGCAGCCGGCGGGCGAACTCGGCGGCCGCGGCCCCCGGGTCGTCCGCGGCGGTGACGGCCCGGACGACGACCACCCGGCGGGCGCCGGCGGCCAGCACCTCGTCCAGGTTGCCGAGGTCGATGCCGCCGATGGCGAACCACGGGCGGTCGGTCCCCAGCTTCGCCGCGTACTCGACCAGGCCCAGGCCCGGCGCGGGGCGTCCGGGCTTGGTCGGGGTCGGCCAGACCGGACCGGTGCAGAAGTAGTCGACGCCGGGCTCGGCGGCGGCCGCGTCCACCTCGGACTCGGCGTGGCAGGACCGCCCAATCAGCACGTCCTCGCCGATGATCGCCCGGGCGGCGGGCACCGGCAGGTCGTCCTGCCCGAGGTGCAGCACGTCGGGGCCGGCCGCGTGGGCGACGTCGGCGCGGTCGTTGACGGCGAGCAGCTTGCCGTGCCGGCGGCAGGCGTCGGCGAAGACCTCCAGCGCCGCCAGTTCCTGCCGGGCCTCCAGGCCCTTGTCCCGGAGCTGGACGATGTCGACGCCGCCGGCCAGCGCCGCGTCCAGGAACTCGGCGAGGTCGCCGCGCTCGCGCCGGGCGTCGGTGCACAGGTACAGCCGGGCGTCGGCGAGCCGCTCCCGTCGGTCCGTCACAGCGCCATCGCCTGGGCGCGGCGCTTGACCTCGGTGGCCCGGTTCTCCCAGAGCGCCTGGACGGGGGTGCCGGGCAGCGACGGGTCCTCGCTGAACATCCACTCGAGGATCTCCTCGTCGCTGAACCCGCTGTCGCGCAGCACCGTCACCGTGCCGACCAGGTGCTTCACCGGGCCGGTCTCGTCGATGAACGCCGCCGGGACCTGCAGCGACTTGTTGGGGCCGCGGCGGACCGCGATCAGGTCACCCTTCTTGACCATGTTGCGGACCTCGGTGACCACCAGACCCCACTTCTCGGAGATGTCGGGGAGGTACAGCCACGCGGGGACCAGGGCTTCAATCTTGGCTTCGATCTCACTCACAAGCACCAGACTGCCACCTCGGCGGCCCGCCGCGCACCAACCGGGTCCGCCGCCCGGCGCTACCCGGCGGCCAGGGCCGACTTCAGCGGGACCGCCGGGTCGGCCGCGCGGGCCGGGTCGAGCACGGCGCCGCGCTCGATCAGCCGCCGTCCCTGGGTCAGGTCGCGCGGCCGGTCGACCGCGAGCAGCGCCCGCAGGGCGCCGTCGCGCAGCCAGAGCACCGACCAGCCGGCGTCCGACGGCGAGCCGCGCCACAGCAGCTCGTCGCCCGCCCCGTGCCGTCCCGCGTACTGCGCCATCCGGCCGAACTGCTCGGACCAGAAGTACTGCACCGGGTCGTACGGCGGCGCGTCCGTTCCGAGCAGGGTGGCGGCGACGGCCTCGCCGGACTGCAGCGCGTGGTCCCAGTGCTGGACGGTCAGCCGGGCGCCGGAGCGCGCCGAGGGGTAGCTGACGCAGTCGCCGGCCGCGAGGACGCCCTGCACGGTGGTGCGCAGCCGCTCGTCCACCAGCACGGCGCCGGCCGCGTCCAGGGCGACCCCGGTGCCGGCCAGCCAGCCGGTGGCCGGGCGGGCGCCGATGCCGACCACGACCTCGTCGGCGGGCAGGTGCGAGCCGTCGGCGAGCAGCACCGCGCCCGGTTCGACGGCGGCGACACCGGTGCCGCAGCGCAGGTCCACCCCGGCCTCGGCGTACCAGGCGGCCATCGCCCGGCCGACCTCGGCGGGCAGCGCGCCGGGGACGGGTGCCGGGCCTGCTTCGACGACGGTCACCTCGCAGCCGGCCGCCCGGGCGGCGGTGGCCACCTCGGCGCCGATCCAGCCCGCGCCGACCAGCACCAGGCGCAGGCCGGGGCGGAGCAGGGCGCGCAGCGCCAGCGCGTCGTCCAGGGTGTGCAGCAGGTGGGCGCGCTCGGCGCCGGGCAGGGCGCGCGGCTCGGCGCCGGTGGCGATCACCAGCGCGTCGTACGGTTCGTCCCCGGCGTCGGTGTGCAGCAGGCCCGCGCCGCCGGGGCCGCCGGCGGTGAGTCCGGTGGCGCGGCGGCCGGTGAGCACTTCGACGCCGAGCTCAGCGAAGTCGAGGTCGAGGGCGGTGCTGTCGGCCTTGCCGAGCAGGACGTCCTTGGAGAGCGGCGGCCGGTCGTACGGCGCGTGCGGCTCCTCGCCGACCAGCGTGATCCGCCCCTGCCAGCCGTCGCGCCGCAGCACCGCGGCGCACTGCGCCCCGGCCAGCCCGGCGCCCACGACGACCACCCGATCCGTCTGTCCCGTTCCGTTCAGCTCAGCCACGCCCGTCACTGTACTGAGCCCGGTCCCGGGTCCGAGGTCCTAGGCCCTTCCCCGCCCCCTCTCGCGGGCACCTTCAGGGGGCGCACCCCCCGGAGTTAAGGTGGGGGCACCATCACGGGAGCCCGGCGCACCGGGCTGAGAGGCGGGCTGGCACGGCCCGCGACCGTCCGAACCTGATCCGGGTCATACCGGCGAAGGGAGAGCAGCTTTGACACGCCTGGTACGGGGCGCCCATGCCGAGGTGCTGGTCATCGGCGGTGGGATCATCGGCCTCGTCGTCGCCTGGCGGGCGGCCCAGCGCGGGCTGCGCGTCCTGCTGATCGACCCCTGGCCCGGCCACGGTGCCGCCCAGGTCGCGGCGGGCATGCTCGCCCCGGTCACCGAACTCCAGTACGGCGAGGAGCCGCTGCTGCGCCTCGGGATGGCCTCCAACGAGCGGTACGCGTCCTTCGCCGCCGAACTCACCGAGGCGAGCGGCGGCCGGGACATCGGCTACCGGCAGTGCGGCACCCTCGCCGTCGCCCTCGACTCCGACGACCGCGCGGAACTGCGCGAGCTGCACGCCTTCCACCAGCGGCTCGGCCTGGACTCGCAGTGGCTCACCGGCCGCGAGGCCCGCCGGCTGGAGCCGATGCTCGCCCCGGGCGTGCGCGGCGGCCTGCACGTCACCGACGACCACCAGGTGGACGGCCGCCGGCTGGCCGAGGCCCTGCTGCACGCGTGCGAGCGGGCCGGCGTGGTGGTGCACCGCACCGAGGCCACCGAGCTGCTGGTCGAGCACGACCGCGCGACCGGCGCCCGGCTGGCCACCGGCGAGAGCGTCACCGCCGACCGGATCGTGCTCGCGGCCGGCTCGCGCAGCCACCTGCTGCCCGGCCTGCCCCCGGGCGTGCTGCCGGCGATCCGCCCGGTCAAGGGGCAGGTGCTGCGGCTGCGGGTGCCCGAGGCGTACCGGCCCTTCCTCTCCCGCAACGTGCGGGCCGTGGTCCGCGGCGGCCACCTCTACCTGGTGCCGCGCGAGAACGGCGAGCTGGTGGTCGGCGCGACCACCGAGGAGCAGGGCCACGACACCACGGTCACCGCCGGCGGGGTGTACGAGCTGCTGCGCGACGCGCACGAGCTGGTCCCCGGCATCACCGAACTGCCACTGGTGGAGACCGGCGCAGGGCTTCGCCCCGGCTCGCCGGACAACGCGCCGCTGCTCGGCCCGACCGCGCTGCCCGGCCTGGTCGCCGCCACCGGCCACTACCGCAACGGCGTCCTGCTGACGCCCGTCACCGGCGACCTGCTGGCCGACTACCTGGCCACCGGCACCCTGCCGGAGCTCGCCCACCCGTTCTCCCCCACCCGATTCACGAAGGTCCCGGCATGAGCCCCCGCACCAGCGACATCCCCCTGAGCGTCAACGGCGAGCCCCGCGAGGTGCCCGCCGCGACCACCCTCGCCGAGGTGGTCGCCACCCTCAGCCAGGCGCACTCCGGCGTCGCCGCCGCCCTGAACGAGGCCGTGGTGCCGCGCGCCGAGTGGCCGCGCACGCCGCTGTCGGCGGGCGACCGGATCGAGATCCTCACCGCCGTCCAGGGAGGCTGACCGATGGCCGACGACCTTCTCACCATCGCCGGGACGTCCTTCTCCTCCCGGCTGATCATGGGCACCGGCGGCGCCCCCAGCCTGGAGGTCCTGGAGCAGGCGCTGCGGGTCTCCGGCACCGAGCTGACCACCGTGGCGATGCGCCGGGTGAACGCCGGCACCCAGGGTTCGGTGCTGGACGTGCTGAGCCGCAACGGCATCCGGGTGCTGCCCAACACGGCCGGCTGCTTCACCGCCGGCGAGGCCGTGCTGACCGCCCGGCTGGCCCGCGAGGCGCTCGGCACCGACTGGGTGAAGCTGGAGGTGATCGCCGACGAGCGGACCCTGCTGCCGGACCCGATCGAGCTGCTGGACGCCGCCGAGACCCTGGTCGACGACGGCTTCACGGTGCTGCCGTACACCAACGACGACCCGGTGCTGGCCCGCAAGCTGGAGGACGTCGGCTGCGCGGCGATCATGCCGCTGGGCTCGCCGATCGGCTCCGGTCTGGGCATCCGCAACCCGCACAACTTCCAGCTGATCGTGGAGGGCGCGGGCGTCCCGGTGATCCTGGACGCCGGTGCCGGCACCGCCTCGGACGTCGCGCTGGCGATGGAGCTGGGCTGCGCCGCGGTGATGCTGGCCTCGGCCGTCACCCGCGCCCAGGACCCGGTGCTGATGGCCGACGCGATGCGGCACGCCGCCGAGGCGGGCCGGCTGGCCCACCGGGCGGGCCGGATCCCGCGCCGGTTCCACGCCGAGGCCTCGTCCGCGATGGCCGGCCGTGCCGACCTGGACACCCGCGAGCACCCGGCGTTCTGACGGTCCGTTCCGGGCGCCCGACATTCCGGATAATCAATACGATCATCATCCCGGTGTCACAAACCGGGCACAGAGCGGCCCCGGGAGCGGTGTCTCCCGGGGCCGGCGGACCCCCACGTCCTAGACTCGCCGGGTGGACATGGCATTGCGCGACCCCCTGATCGGTACCCTGCTCGACGGCCGGTACCGGGTCGAGCGGCGGATCGCCACCGGCGGCATGTCCACCGTCTACCAGGGCACCGACACCCGGCTCGACCGGGTCGTGGCGCTCAAGGTGATGCACCCCTCGCTGGCCGGCGACACCGCGTTCACCACCCGCTTCATCCGCGAGGCCAAGGCCGTCGCCCGGCTCGCCCACCCCAACGTGGTCAACGTCTTCGACCAGGGCGCCGACGGCGCGCACGTCTTCCTCGCCATGGAGTACGTGCCCGGCGGCACCCTGCGCGACCTGCTGCGCGACCGCGGCGCGCTCTCCGTGCGGGCCGCCCTGGACATCCTGGAGCCGGTGCTCGCCGCCCTCGGCGCCGCCCACCGGGCCGGACTGGTGCACCGCGACGTCAAGCCCGAGAACGTGCTGATCACCGAGGACGGCCTGGTCAAGGTCGCCGACTTCGGCCTGGTCCGGGTGCTCAACGCCGCCGACGGCACCACCACCTCCACCGCCGCGACGGCCGGCACCGTGCTCGGCACCGTCTCCTACCTCGCGCCCGAGCAGATCCGCCCGGGCGCCGAGACCGACCAGCGGGTGGACGTCTACGCGGCCGGCATCCTGCTGTACGAGATGCTCACCGGCGCCCGCCCGCACACCGGCGAGAACCCCGTCCAGGTGATGTACCGCCACCTGCACGAGGACGTCCCGCCGCCGTCCGCCGCCGTCCCCGGCGTGACGCCCGGGCTGGACGCCATAGTGGCCGGCGCCTGCGCCCGGGACCGCGCGAACCGCCCGCACGACGCGGTCGAGCTGCTCGCCGCGCTCCAGCGGGTGCGCCGCGGGCTCACCCCGGACCAGCTGGACGCCGAACCGCCGGCCTCCACCCGGCCCAGCCCGCGCTACCCGACCGGCGAGGCGACCTCGGTGCTCACCCCGGTGCTGCTGCCGGCGCCCCCGGTCGAGCGCACCAGCGTGCTGGACGTGCCGCCGGACCTCATGGACCAGCTGCTCACCGAGCCCCGCCCGTACGACGAGCCGCCGCCGCCCCGCGCCCCGCGCCGCGCCCGGCGCCCCCGGTCCGCCGCCGCCCGCCGGCTGCCGCGCGGGCCGCTGATCTGGACGGCCGTGGTCGCCGCCCTGGTCCTGCTGGTCGGCGGCGCCACCTACACGATCTCCGGCGCGGTGTACGGCACGGTGCCGGGCGTGCTCGGCAAGGACCGGACCGAGGCGGAGCGGATCCTGGACGCCGCGGGCATGCACGGGCGGGTCTCCGAGGTGTACAGCGAGTCCGTCCCGGTCGGCCAGGTGATGGCCGCCGCCCCCGGGGTGGGCACCCGGACCAGGAAGAGCGACGCGATCACCCTCACCGTCTCGCGCGGGCCCAAGCGGATCGCCGTCCCGGACGTGGTCGGCCGCCCGTCCGCACAGGCCTCCTCGACGCTGACCGGGGCGCAGCTGACCGCCGGCACGGTGACCGAGACGTACAACGACACCGTCCCGGAGGGCTCGGTGATCAGCAGTTCGCCGGCGGCCGGCCAGCAGGTGCCGGAGAACACGGTGGTCGCGCTGGTGGTCAGCAAGGGCATGGTGCCGGTCCCGGACGTCACCGGGATGTCCAAGGAGGCCGCCGAGAAGGCGCTCCAGGCGGCCGGATTCACGATGCAGAGCAGCGGGGTCAACCTGTTCGGCACCGGCAAGGTGACCGGCCAGTCCCCGGCGGCGGGCGAGCGCCGCCCGCAGCGCACCGTGGTCACGGTCAACTTCCCGTTCCTGTAGGCGTTCCCGCGGGCGTTCCCACGGGATCCGCCGCCCGCGGGATCCGCCGCCCGCCGGCTCAGCGCAGCGGGCCGTCGCCCGGCTCCTCCTGGTGGGAGTAGCGCTGCTCCCGCCACGGGTCGGCCCGGTTGTGGTAGCCGCGCTCCTCCCAGAAGCCGCGCCGGTCGGCCCGCATGTACTCGACCGCCCGGACCCACTTGGGGCCCTTCCAGGCGTACAGCCGCGGGACGACCAGCCGGACCGGGAAACCGTGCTCGGCGGTGAGCACCTCGCCGTCGCGGTGGGTGGCGAGCAGCGTGTCGGAGGCGGCGAAGTCCTCCAGCCGCAGGTTGGCGCTGTAGCCGTACTCGGCCCAGACCATGACGTGGGTGACGCCGGTGTCCGGCGGCGCGAGGTCGAGCAGGGCCGCGGCGGCCACCCCGGTCCACTCGCCGTCGAGCACCGAGAAGCGGGTGACGCAGTGCAGGTCGGCCCGGACGGTGGTGCGCGGCAGGGCGTTGAAGCCCTCGAAGTCCCAGCTGTGCTTCTCGGCCGAGGCGGTCGCGCCGAACACCTGGAGATCCCAGGTCAGCGGCTTGAAGCGGGGCACCGGGCCGTAGTGCAGGGCGGGCCAGCCGCGCTGGACGCGCTGGCCGGGCGGGAGCCTGGGGTCAGACGGCGACGACGGTTCTTGTTCGGACTGACCCATGGATCCATGGTGACAGACGGCGGGCGGCACCCGAAGTGCGCCCCTTCCGTACTCCACGCGCCCCGCTCGTACGGGCCAACGACGGGGGCGAGGGTTTTCCCGTGCGCTGGGCAAATCGGATATTCCGACACATGTCCTAGTGAGTGTGAACTTACTGGAATTTCCCCCCAAAGCGGTGCCAGGATGCCTCCAGCCGGAGCCGACGGGCACACGGCCCCGATCCCGCACGCAGAGCAGGAAGGCAACACCATGAAGGGCGACGCAGAGGTCATCGAGTTCCTCAACGAGCAGCTCACCGCCGAACTGACCGCCATCAACCAGTACTTCCTGCACGCCAAGATGCAGGAGAACTTCGGCTGGACGAAGCTCGCCAAGTACACCCGGCACGAGTCCTTCGACGAGATGAAGCACGCCGAGGTGCTCACCGACCGGATCCTCTTCCTCGACGGGCTGCCCAACTACCAGCGGCTCTTCCACGTCCGGATCGGCCAGACGGTCAAGGAGATGTTCGAGGCGGACCGGCAGGTCGAGGTCGAGGCGATCGACCGGCTCAAGCGTGGGATCGTGGTGATGCGGGCCAAGAACGACGTCACCTCGGCCAACATCTTCGAGTCGATCCTGGCGGACGAGGAGGAGCACATCGACTACCTCGACACCCAGCTCGCCCTGGTGGAGAAGCTCGGGGAGGCGCTCTACATCGCCCAGCTGATCGAGCAGCCGGAGTCCTGAGCGCCCCCGGTCAGGCGGCGCGCAGCGGCGCCGGCACGACGGCGGGCGCGACGGCGGGTACGGCGGGCTCGGCCGCCGGGTCGGCCAGGCCCAGCCTGGCGGCCAGCCGGGCGGTCGGGCAGGGCCGGGCGCCGTGCTCGCCGAGCAGGGCCTGGATCCGCCGCACGCAGGACCCGCAGTCGGTCCCGGCCTTGCAGCCCTTGGCGATCTGGCGCGGGGTGTTGGCACCGCCGTCGATCGCCCGCTTCACCTGGTCCTCGGTGACCGCATGGCACATGCACACGTACATCGCGGTCTCTCCCGGGAGTGAAGCGGTGAAGCGGACTGGATCTTGACTAAGGCAAGCCTTAGTTCACTGAGCCTCACCTTACCCCGGTGGAGCGAGTACGCAAAAGCCTCTCCGGCCCGGGAAACCCCCAGGCCGGAGAGGCTTTTGTCACATGCGCGGTACCCTCGGGCGCCGCCCGTGGGGCGCTGTTCAGTTGCCGCCGCGGTACATCTCGGCGACCAGGAACGCCAGGTCCAGCGACTGGCTGCGGTTGAGCCGCGGGTCGCAGGCCGTCTCGTAGCGCTGGTGCAGGTCGTCGACCAGCACCTCGTCGCCGCCGCCGACGCACTCGGTGACGTCGTCACCGGTCAGCTCGACGTGGATGCCGCCCGGGTGGGTGCCGAGCGCGCGGTGCACCTCGAAGAAGCCCTTGACCTCGTCGAGCACGTCGTCGAAGCGGCGGGTCTTGTGGCCGCTGGACGCCTCGAAGGTGTTGCCGTGCATCGGGTCGCAGATCCAGACCGGCTGCGCGCCCGAGGCGGTGACCTTCTCCACCAGGGTGGGCAGGTGCTCGCGGACCTTGCCCGCGCCCATCCGGGTGATGAAGGTGAGCCGGCCGGGCTCGCGCTCCGGGTCCAGCTTCTCGATCAGGGTCAGCGCCTCGTCGACCGAGGTGGTCGGGCCGAGCTTCACGCCGATCGGGTTGCGGATCTTCGAGGCGAACTCGATGTGCGCGTGGTCCAGCTGGCGGGTGCGCTCGCCGATCCACACCATGTGGCCGGAGACGTCGTACAGCTCGCCGGTGCGCGAGTCCACGCGGGTCAGCGCGGTCTCGTAGTCCAGGATCAGCGCCTCGTGGGACGAGAAGAACTCGACCGTCCTGAACTCCTCCGGCGCCACGCCACAGGCGTTCATGAACGCCAGCGCGTTGTCGATCTCGCGGGCGAGCTGCTCGTAGCGCTGGCCGGCCGGCGAGTTGCGCACGAAGTCCTGGTTCCAGGCGTGCACCTGGCGCAGGTCGGCGTAACCACCGGTGGTGAAGGCGCGCACCAGGTTGAGCGTCGCGGCGGACGCGTTGTACATCCGCTTCAGCCGCTCCGGGTCCGGGATCCGGGACTCGGGGGTGAACTCGAAGCCGTTCACCGAGTCGCCGCGGTAGACCGGCAGGGTCACGCCGTCGCGGGTCTCGGTCGACTTGGAGCGCGGCTTGGAGTACTGGCCGGCGATGCGGCCGACCTTGACGACCGGCACCGAGGCCGCGTACGTCAGCACGGCCGCCATCTGCAGCAGGGTCTTGAGCTTGTTGCGGATGTGCTCCGCCGAGACACCGTCGAAGGCCTCGGCGCAGTCACCGCCCTGCAGCAGGAACGCCTCACCACGGGCCACGGCACCGAGCCGGGCGCGCAGCTGGTCGCACTCGCCTGCGAAGACGAGCGGCGGATACGAGGCGAGCTCGGCAAGGGTCTTGCGCAGAGCCTCTTGGTCCGGCCATTCAGGCTGCTGCGCCGCGGGCAGGGTCTGCCAGGTGTGGAGATTCGTCACGGTCACGCGACCAAGGCTACGGGGTGCGACAACCGATTTGTGACCACCGCCCGAGGGGTGAGACACCGTGCGGACAATCGGGTGACGGGCCTCACTCCCGGCCGGGCATCCGCTAGGCTCGGGCCCGTGAACACGCCGCACACCTTCTCCTGGTGGTGGGCCGACCCCCTGGGTGGCCCACAGCCCGCGCGTTCCTAGACGCAGACGACCGGCCGCCCCTCGGGGCGGCCGTCGGCGTTCTCAGCCGGTCGACGGCCCTCCCGGGAGCGGAATCCCCACCGCCGCAGAAGCCACCCCGGAAGGAACGCCGTTACCGTGACCAGTGCCGCCGACCTGCTCGCCCGACTCACCGCCGCCGACGCACCGGCCTTCGCCCTGCTGCACCGCCGCACCCCGCGCACCGCCCCGGACACCGTCGAGGTGCTGCTCGGCACCGTCGGCGTCCACGACCGGCTGGCCGACCTCCCGGTCCGGCACGGCGCCCCCGCCGACGGCCCCGTGCACGACCTGCTCGCGCTCGTCCCCTACCGGCAGATCCGCGAGCGCGGCTTCGAGGCGCACGACGACGCCACCCCGCTCCAGGCCCTGGCCGTCACCGAGCAGTACGCCCTGCCGCTCGCCGAGGTCGCCGCCGCACTCCCCCGGCTGCCGGTCACGCTCAGCGACGGCGGCTTCGACATCGACGACGCCGAGTACGCGGCGATCGTGCGCCGGGTGATCGACGAGGAGATCGGCCGCGGCGAGGGCGCCAACTTCGTCATCCGCCGCGACTTCACCGCGACGCTGGAAGCCCCCGGCGGAGCCGGTGGTGGAAGCTGCTCCCCCGCCCTCGCCCTCACCCTGTTCGGCCGGCTGCTGGAGCAGGAGCGCGGCGCCTACTGGACCTTCCTGGTGCACACCGGGGACCGCGTCCTGGTCGGCGCCTCCCCCGAGGTGCACGTCCGGCAGAGCGGCGGGACGGTCGTGATGAACCCGATCTCCGGCACCTACCGCTATCCGGCCGCCGGCGCCGGACTGGACTCGCTGCTCGACTTCCTCCACGACCCCAAGGAGCTGGAGGAGCTGACCATGGTGGTCGACGAGGAGCTCAAGATGATGTGCACCGTCGGCGACCTCGGCGGCCAGGTGCTCGGCCCTCGGCTCAAGGAGATGTCCCACCTCGCGCACACCGAGTACGAGCTGCGCGGCCGCACCTCGCTGGACGTCCGCGAGGTGCTCACGGAGACGATGTTCGCCGCCACCGTCACCGGCAGCCCGGTGCAGAACGCCACCCGGGTGATCAAGCGCTACGAGCGCGGCGGACGCGGCTACTACTCCGGCGCCCTCGCGCTGATCGGCCGCTCGGCCAGCGGCGGCCAGCTGCTCGACTCGCCGATCTGCATCCGCACCGCCGACATCGACCCGGCCACCGGCCGGCTCGCCGTCCGGGTCGGCGCCACCCTGGTGCGCCACTCCGACCCGCTCTCCGAGGTCGCCGAGACGCACGCCAAGGCCGCCGGGGTGCTCACCGCGATCGGCGCCCGCCCGGCCCCCGCCCGGCCGGCCGGCCCCAGCGGCCCGCGGCTGGCCGACGACCACCGCGTCCAGGCCGCGCTGGACGCCCGGCGGGCCGGCCTCGCCCCGTTCTGGCTGCGGATGCAGCAGCCGGCCCGGGCCACCGAGGCGCTGGAGACCCTGGTCGTCGACGGCGAGGACACCTTCACCGCGATGCTCGCCCACCTGCTGACCTCGCTCGGCCACCGGGTCACCGTGGTCCGCTACGACGAGCCGGGTCTGCGCGAGCGGGTCGCCGCCCACCCCGGCCCGCTGGTGCTCGGCCCCGGCCCGGGCGACCCGGCCGCCGCGGACGACCCCAAGATGGCCGTGCTGCGCCCGGTCGTCGCCGACGCGCTGGCCGCCGTCCGCGACGGCCGGCGCACCGCCCCGGTGCTCGCCGTCTGCCTCAGCCACCAGCTGCTGTCCGCCGCGCTCGGTCTGCCGCTGGTCCGCAAGGCGGTGCCGTACCAGGGCGCGCAGGAGGACATCGAGCTGTTCGGGACGCGGCGCACGGTCGGCTTCTACAACGCCTTCACCGCCCGCTGCACGGACGACGACGCCGCCCGGCTGGCCGCCGAGGGCGTCGAGGTGGCCCGCGACCCGCTGACCGGGGACGTGCACGCGCTGCGCGGGCCGGGCTTCGCCGGGCTGCAGTTCCACCCGGAGTCGGTGCTCACCCGGGAGGGCGTGGAGATCGTCGCCGGGCTGCTGCGCGGCGCGGTGCCCGCCGCCGGCTGAGCCGGGGCACGCACCGGGCGGGGTGCCGGACCGCACCCCGCCCGGTGGGGCGTCAGATCTCGTCGTCCAGCCCCTGCTCGATCGCGTACCGGACCAGCTCGACCCGGTTGTGCAGCTGGAGCTTGCCGAGGGTGTTCTGGACGTGGTTCTGCACCGTGCGGTGCGAGAGCACCAGTCGATCGGCGATCTGCTTGTACGACAGGCCCTTGGCGACCATCCGCAGCACCTCGGTCTCCCGGGCGGTCAGCTGCGGGACGACCGGCGCGGCGGCGGCGGGCGGCTCGGCCGCCAGCCGGCGGAACTCGCCGAGCACCAGGCCGGCCAGGCCCGGGGTGAACACCGCGTCGCCGACGGCCGTACGGCGCACCGCGTCCAGCAGCTCCTCCCGCCCGGCCGACTTGACCAGGTAGCCGGTCGCACCGGACTTCACCGCCTCCAGCACGTCCGCGTGCTCGCCGCTCGCGGAGAGCACCAGGACGCGCACCGTCGGGTCGTGCGCGACCACCTGGCGGCAGACCTCGGCGCCGGGCAGACCGGGCAGGTTGAGGTCGAGCACCACCACCTGCGGGGCGCAGGCGCGGGCCCGGCGCACGGCCTCCTCGCCGTCGCCGGCGGTGGCCACCACGTCCAGTCCGGCCTCGGCGAGGTCGCGGGAGACGGCGTCGCGCCACATCGGGTGGTCGTCCACCACCATGACCCGCACCGGTCGCCCCGCGGGCGCCTGCTGGTCGATCGGCTGCTGGGTCGTCATGCTCGGGGCCCTTTCGCGGGAGGTGTCGGCACGGGGGTTCTCGCACGGGGGTTCTCGCACGGGGGTTCTCGCACGGGCGTTCTCACAGCGCAGCGGCCGGGGCGCCGGAGCCGGCGCGCGGCACCCGCAGCTCCACCTCGACGCCCTCGCCGGGTGCCGAGTACAGCTCGGCCGAGCCTCCGAGGTCGCGCAGCCGGCCGCGGATCGACTGGGAGACGCCGAGCCGGCCGGCCCGCTCCGCCTCGCCGAGCCGCCCGGGGGCGAAGCCCGGGCCGTCGTCGCGGATCGAGACGGTGACGGCCTGCGGCTCGTCCTCCAGCAGGATCCAGGCGCGCGCGGCGGGCCCGGCGTGCCGGCGGACGTTGTCCACCGCTGCGCCGACCGCGGCGGCCAGCTCGCCGGCTGCCGGGGCCGCGAGCAGCACCGGGGTGCCGGGGGCGGAGAGCGTGACCCGCTCGTCCGTGTACGGGGCGAGCAGGGCGCGCAGGTCCTGCGGCCGCTCCGGCTCCTGCGCGCCGCGCGGGGCGGGCAGCGGGCCGCCGCTCATCAGCGCGCGCAGGGCGCGCTCCTGCTCGCCGGCCAGCCGGCCCAGCTCGGCGAGGTCCGCGCGGTCCGCGGACCCGGCGCCGGACGGGGCCTCGGAGCCCCGGCGCTGGACCAGGGCGAGCACCTGGAGCACGCCGTCGTGGATGTCCCGGGAGAGCCGCTCGCGCTCCCGGGTCGCCGCCTCGACCTGGAGTGCCCGGGTGAGCGTGGCCTCGCTGGCCCGGGCGAGCTCCATGACGTAGCCGATCGCGCAGCCGGACAGCATCAGCAGCACGATGTTGTGGATGTTGTCGCCGGTCGGGCCGCCGTGGCCGAGGATGTTGGCCACCCCGATCACCGAGCCGGCCGCCGCCGCCCAGCGCCAGCCGCCCCGTCCGGCGAAGCCGAGCACGGTGCCGGCCGCCCAGATGGTGGGCAGGGTCGGTGCGCCGTGGCTGATCCGGGACGGCTCGTCGATCACCCCGCTCATCACGATGCCGGTGACGACGAGGACCAGATCGGTGGCGAGCACGTACCAGGTGCAGCGGTGCGGGCCGGAGAAGGCCCGGGTGGAGGCGAGCGTCCACAGGGTCAGCGCGCCGAGGTAGATCCAGCCGGCGACCGGGTGCAGGAACTGCAGGTAGGAGTCGAAGTACCGGAGCAGCGCGTAGCAGAGCGCCAGCACCCGGAAGAAGGAGATGGCCCGCCAGAGCGGCAGTTCGACGGACATGCCGCCCGCCGCCACCGCCGCGCCGACCGTGCCCGGGCCGGGCCCGGTTCTGCCGCCGTCCGTCATGCCCGCCGTTCTCCCCCCGTGCGGCCGGCCCCGGCTCAGGCCGGCCCGGTCCCCTGCTGCGGCTCCTGCCCGGCCTTCTCGGCCTCGGCCGCCTTCTCCGCCTCCGCCTTCTCCTCGGCCTTCTCGGCCTTGGCGGCGGCCTGCTCGGCCTTCTGGACGGCCTTGCGCTCGGCGTCGGCCTTCTTCTTGTCCTCGGCGATCTGCCGCTTGGCGGCGGTCGCGTAGACGTCGACGTACTCCTGGCCGGACAGCCGCATGATCTCGTACATCACCTCGTCCGTCACCGAGCGGAGGATGAAGCGGTCGTTCTCCATGCCCTGGTAGCGGGAGAAGTCCAGCGGGCGGCCGATCCGGATGCCCGGGCGGATGCCGAAGTTCGGGACCACCTGGCCGGGCGGCTGCACCTTCTCGGTGTCGATCATCGCGACCGGGATGACCGGCGCGCCGGTCGCCAGCGCGACGCGGGCCAGGCCGCCGACCTTGCCCCGGTAGAGCTTGCCGTCGGGCGAGCGGGTGCCCTCCGGGTAGACGCCGAACAGCTCGCCGCGGTCCAGCACGGCGATCGCCGAACGGATCGCCGCCTCGCCGGCGCCGCGCACGCCCGAGCGGTCCACCGGGAGCTGGCCGACGCCCTTGAAGAAGGCGGCGGTCAGCCGGCCCTTGATGCCCGGCGTGGTGAAGTACTCGGCCTTCGCGATGAAGGTCACCCGGCGCTTGATCAGCGCGGGGAAGAAGAAGGAGTCCGAGAAGGACAGGTGGTTGCTCGCGATGATCGCGGCACCCTCGGTGGGGATGTTCTCCTCACCCTCGATCCACGGCCGGAAGAAGATCCGCAGCAGCGGCGCGACGATCATCTTCATCAGTCGGTAGAACAACCCGGGCCTCCTGTATTGCGGACCGGTCGATCCTAATGCCCCGCGGTGTCCGCCCGTGCCCCGCCCCGCCCCGACGGGGTGTCCGGGCTGCCGGGTGACGGGGTGTCGGGCCGGCTTCCCGGCGGGGGTGTACGGAGCGGGCGGGCCCGTGGGACGATGCGAATTCCGCAGCCGCCCGCACCGGTCCGCCCGCACGCCCCCGTCCGTCCAGCGCCACCTCCAGCGTCCTCGCCCGCGAAGGAGTCCGCCATGCCGCTGCTGCCCGGCGCCGAACCGTACCGCCACCGGGGCGGGCCGGTGGGCGTCCTGCTCTGTCACGGGTTCACCGGCTCGCCGCAGTCGCTGCGGCCGTGGGCGGAGGACCTCGCCGCCGCCGGGTACACCGTCTCGCTGCCGCTGCTGCCGGGCCACGGCACCCGCTGGCAGGACATGCAGGTGACCCGCTGGGAGGACTGGTACGCCGAGGTCGAGCGGGAGCTGCTGGCCCTGGCGGCGGAGTGCGAGCGGGTGTTCGTCGTCGGGCTGTCGATGGGCGGCGGCCTGGCGCTGCGGCTGGCGGCGGTGCACGGGACCGCGGTCGCCGGGCTGGTGCTGGTCAACCCGTCGGTGCGCTCGGACAACCCCGCGAGTGTCATTCTGCCGGTGCTGCGGCACCTCCTGCCGAGCCTGCCCGGGGTCGCCAACGACATCGCCCGGCCCGGCGCGGTCGAGCTGGGCTACGACCGGACGCCGTTGCACGCCGCCTGGTCGCTGGCCCGGCTGTGGAAGGAGGTCCAGGCGCGGCTGCCGGAGGTGACCCAGCCGGTGCTGCTCTTCCACAGCCCGCAGGACCACGTGGTCTCCGCGGCCAACTCCGAGCTGGTGCTGGCCCGGATATCCTCGACCGATGTGACGGAGCGGCTGTGCCAGCGCAGCTACCACGTCGCGACGCTGGACCACGACGCGGCGGAAATATTCGCGACCGCCCAGGACTTCATCCGACGGTTGGCCCCCGCGCAGGCGGCGGGCGCCACCTCGGTGAAATCCGACCACCACCAAGGCTGAAGGGCCGGAAGTGCACGAGAGCAGCACGGCGGGCGGCGAGGACGAGACGCCCCGCGAGGAGGGTGCGGCCACCGGCGGCGCGCGGCCGGGCGCCGGGCGGACGGACGGCGATCAGACGGGCCGCGGACCGGCCGGTGAGACGGTGGCCGGCTCCGGCGACGCCCCGGCGGCGGGCGAGGAGACGGGCGGCGCGGGCGGCGGCACGACGTCCGGCAGCGGCACGACGCCCGGCGCGGGCGCGACGGCCGGCCAGTCCCGCCCCCGGCGCGCGCCCGAGCGCAGCCAGGCCGAGCAGGACGAGATCTTCGCCGCGCTGGTCGCCCAGTTCGACGACCCGGTCGACCTCAACAACCCGAACTGGCCGGAGATCGAGAACCTCCGGGCGCGCGGCGAGCTCAAGGGCTTCAAGGAGCCCGACGGCCTGCCCGGCGAACCCGGCGACCTCTCCGACCTGGCGCCCCAGCCGCGCCCCCGCTCCGGCCGGCCGGTCATGCCGGCCGCCGGCTCCGGCCCGCGCGACTTCGAGCTGGCCGAGGAGACCGACGAGGGCCACTTCGAGCCGCCGGAGCCGCCGCCGCTGCCGGAGGCCGACACCACCGCCAAGTTCGCCTGGCTGGCGGTGCTCGGCGGGCCCGCGCTGCTGCTCTTCGACGCGGTCGTCTGGCGCGAGGTCTCCGGCTGGCCCGCCTGGGTCGGGGTGGCCGCCTTCCTCGGCGGCTTCGCCACCCTGGTGGTCCGGATGAAGGACCGCGACGAGGACGAGCCCGAGGACCCGCACGGCGGCGCGGTCGTCTGACCGCCGCGGCCCGGGGGCCCGGCCACTACCCGGCGGGCAGCTGCAGGACGGCGAGCACCGGGAGGTGGTCGGTGGCGGCCCGCAGGTCGGCCCCGGTGACGCCGGGCAGGCCGTGCGGGACGCCGCAGGCGAGCACCTCGATGCCCGGCGTGGCGAAGACGGCGTCCAGCCGCTGGTAGGGGTTCTCCGGGACGGACGTCATCTCGCCGCCCCAGGGCGCCACCACGTGCCCGTCCTGCAGCCGTGCGGCCAGCGAGCGCCAGCCCGGGCCGTCCGGGTGCTCGTTGAAGTCCCCCGCGATCACGCCGAGTTCGGCGTACCGCAGCTGCCCGGTGAGCAGCTCGAACTGGCGCATCCGCTCGTCCGCGTCCAGGCTGAGGTGACAGCTGGTGACGGTGAACCGCGCGGCGCCGGGCACCTCGACCAGCGCGGTGGCGAAGCCGCGCGCGTGCAGTCCGCGGGTCTTCGGCAGCAGCCGGTCGTGGACGGCCGCCACCCGGACGCCGGGCCGGCCGAGCAGCAGCGGCCCGGCGGCGGCCCGTCCGCCGCCGGCGAGCACCGCGGTGCCGGTCCGCCGGGCGAGCCAGGCCGCCTGCCCCCGGGGACGCCAGTAGCGCGGTGACTCCTGGACGCAGACCAGGTCGGGCGCGCAGGCCCGGATCACCCGGACCAGGGCGCGCCGGTCGTCGCGCAGCGAGCGGACGTTGTAGCTGAGCAGCCGCAGCCGGCCCGGCGCGGGCGGCGGCAGTTCGGCCGGTGCGGCCGGTTCGGTGGTCATCGCGGTTCCTCCCCTGGGCGTCCTCGGTGACGACCGTACGGCAGGACGGGGCGTCGAGGCGTGAACACGGACACGGCGCGGCCCGCCCCTCCGGGCGGAGGGACGGGCCGTGGTGCGCGGGCCGCGCCGCGCGCGTCGGGGGTCTGCCGGTCAGACCGTACGGGCCAGGTCGGCCGCGCCGGCGATGCCGGCGGCCGAGCCGGTGGAGGCGAGCACGACCTCGGCGCGCGGGCGGTGCACCCCGCCGGTCAGGTAGTGCTCGAAGGCCTTGGCGACCGGGTCGAGCAGCAGCCGGCCGGAGTCGGAGACCCCGCCGCCGAGCACGAAGACGCCCGGGTCGAAGAGCGCCGCGAGGTCCGCCATCCCCCGGCCCAGCCAGTCGGCCAGCTCGGCGTAGCACTCCAGGGCGAGCGGGTCGCCCTCCTCGGCGGCCTGGGTGATGTGGATGCCGCGGATCGTCTCGGCGACGCCGTCGTTGAGTTCCAGCATCCGTCGGCCGCGCACCGGGTCGGCGGCGGCGCGCTCGCGGCCGTAGCGGCGCAGCGCCCGGCCGGAGCCGTACTGCTCCCAGCAGCCCTTGCCGCCGCAGCCGCAGGGCAGGCCGTCCGGGACCATGTTGAGGTGGCCGATCTCGCCGGCCACGCCGAACCGGCCGCGGTGCAGCCGGCCGTCCAGGACGAGGCCGCCGCCGATGCCGGTGCCGACGGTGATCAGCACCATGTCCTCGTGGCCGGCGCCGGCGCCGAACCGGTACTCGGCCCAGGCGGCGCAGTTGGCGTCGTTCTCGATGACCGCGGGCAGGCCGGTGAGCTCCTCGATCCGGCCGCGCAGGGGCTCGTCCTCCCAGTCGATGTTGGGGGCGAAGATCACCGTCGAGCGGCTGCGGTCGACGAAGCCGGGGGCGCCGATGCCGGCCGCGGTCACGTCGGGGTACTGCTCCTTGAGCTCGCGCACGGCCTGCGCGATCGCGTCGACCGCCCACTGCGGGTCGGCCGGGGTGGGCACCCTGGTCCGGGCGAGGATCTCTCCCGCCTCGTCGACCACGCCTGCCGCGATCTTGGTCCCGCCGACGTCGACGCCGATGGTCAGAGCCATGTGTCCCTCAGCTATTCACTCGTTCCCGCTGGACGGAACGCTACCGCCCAACCATGCCCCCGTACACACCGCCGCCTACATTAACCGAAGACATTCTTGCGCCAACCCGCCCGAGACCGTTCAAAAGTCGTACATTTTCACCGGTCGCATCACAGAGTGAAGCCAGAACGTGGCCCACCGGGCATCAGGGGTTCACTGCTTGTCGGACGGTCCCTCAGGCGTGTCGTCCAGGTCCACCCGCTCCGGGCGGGCCGGCTCGCCGGCGGTCCAGCGGCGCTCGTGGCCGGTGACGGCGGCCCGGTAGGCGGCCAGCAGTTCGGTGCCGGCGGCGGCCAGACCGGTGCCGGCGGCGGCGAGGTGCCCGTACACCTCGGGCTGCTTGTCCCGCAGGCGGTCGGCCAGCCCGGCCAGCGAGAGCAGGGTCTCGGCGCTCGCCTCCTGGGCCTTCTCCCCGACGACGGTGGCGAACCGGCGCACCTCGTCCACCAGCGGGCCCAGCTCCGGGCCGAACGGGTGCGGGCCGCCGTCCTGGTCGGCGGTGGGCTCGGTCCGGTCCGTGGTGGTCATCGCGCAGGCCTCCTCAGCAGCGGCGGCCGCACCCGCGGCCGCCCGCCCCGACGCTACCGGACCACGACGGGCCCTCCGGACGCCGAGCGGGCCCTAACTCCGGGGCCAGAGCGCGGGGTCGGGGGCGAAGCGGACGGCGAGGACGCCGTCGTGCAGGCCCGCGCCGGCGACCGTGCAGCGGCGCAACGCCGAGGGCAGGGCGAGCACCCGCCGGTGGGCGCCGAGGCCGACCACCAGGTCGTCGCCGCGCCGCACCAGGTCGAGGTCGGCGCGCTCGGCACCCGGCAGGGCGAGGTGCCAGACCAGCAGACCCTCCGAAGCCAGCCGGTCCTCGACGGTCCACGGCCCGGCCGGGTACGGCTCGGGGCCGGGACCGGCGCCGTAGAGACGGTCGGCGACGGCCTCCGGGGTGGTCCCGGCGGGCCCGGTGGTGAGCACCGGGACACCGTCGCAGGCGGCGGCCAGCGCGGCCAGCTCGTCGCGGCGGCGGCGGGCCAGACCGGCCAGCCAGGGGTCGGGCGAGTCGGCGGCGGCGTCCGGCAGCACGCCGTGCACCACCACGGCGTCCGGGCGGTGGCCGTGCAGGGCCAGTCCGGTGCGGATCCGGCGCAGTTCGTCGAAGGGATGGGCGTCGGCCGCGGTGACCAGCCGGACGCTGGTGCCGGGCGCGGTGATGGCGGCGCGCGCCTCGGCGAGCGCGCCGGTCGCCTTGGCGCGCGTCTCGTACAGCCAGTCGGCGGGCATCGGCACCCCGGCGAGGCCGGCCAGCAGCGGGCGCAGCGCCCGGGCCGCCTGGCGCTGCTCGGGGACCAGCCGGGCCAGGTAGCGCTCCAGTTGCTCGGGCAGCGCGAGGGTGGCGATGAGGTCGGCGGGCGGCGGGGCGAGCACCACCAGGACGTCCGCGTCGGCCGCGGGCAGCGCGCGCAGCAGGGCGAGCCGGGCGGTGCCGGGGAGGGCGGTGAGCTCCTCGGCGTCGAGCGGGTCGGCGCCCAGCAGGTCGAGGGCGGGCTTCAGCCGGCCGCCGATCCCGTCGAGGGCGCGCCGGAAGGCGGCCTGCTCGTCGGTGCGGGCGACGGTCAGGCCGGGCGCGTACGCCGTCGGCCCGGCCTCCAGTCGGACGCCGAGGGCGGCGTCCAGGGTGCGGTGCGGGTCGTCGGCCGCCAGCAGCAGGGTGCGCCGGCCCCGCCGGGCGGCGTGCAGCGCGGTGGCGGCGGCCACCGCGGGCGCCGCGTGGTCGCCGCTGACCAGGATGGTGCGTGTCGCCGTCATGCCGTGCCGCCCCCGTTCGTCGGTGCCGTCGGTCCTGTCGAGTGCCCGGTTCAGAGCGCCTTGCCGGCGGCGGTGTCCTCGACGCGCTTCTTCAGACCGGCCAGGGCGCGGTCGATGATGACCTTCTCGGCCTTGCGCTTGATCATGCCGAGCATCGGGATCTTGACGTCGACCGCGAGCTGGTAGGTGACCTCGGTGCGGTCGGCGCCGAGCGGGGCCAGGGTGTAGGAGCCGTCGAGCGAGCGGAGCATCTGGCTGCGCACCAGGGTCCAGCCGCACTCGCGGTCGCCGTCCCAGGTGTAGGCGAGGACGTGCTCGTCACGGATCGCGCCGGCGTCGAGCACCAGCCGGACCTGGGAGGCGCGGCCGTTCTCCGCGGTCTCCAGGACCTCGATCTCCTTGACCTCTCCGGTCCAGGCCGGGTACGCGGCGAAGTCGGCGATCACGGCCATGACCGTCGCCGGGGTCGCGTCGATGGTGATGCTCGACCTGGTGTGCTCCGCCATGGAATGGCCCTCCGCGTCGTCCCTCGCTGCTGGTCCGGCCGAGCCTGCTCGGCCGGGTGCCGCCCGGAGCAGGCTATCGCGCCCCGCCCCCGGGCCCGTCCTTCGGTGCACCCCCGGAGCCGGGCCGGGCGCCGCGGCGTCGGACGGGTCCCGCGCGGGACCCGTCCGACGGCTACCGGCCGGTACCAGCGGGCTGCCGTAGGGTGCCATTCGAACGACCCGGTCCCGACCTGGTCGGACGGGTCAAGGTGTGACACTTCGAACACCGGAGCCGCCCCCCCTGGTCGAAGCTGCCTACCGGGCAGTAACGTCCTGCCGTCCCGCAGCGTCGCGAACGAGGAGCAGTCTTGCTCGACTTCAGCCTTCCGGCCCTCTACCAGGTACCGAGCGGCGGTAACCTCTCGGACATCGTGGTCCAGAACGCCGAGCGGCACCCCGACGTCGCGGTGCTCAGCCGCAAGGTGGACGGCCGGTGGCAGGAGTTGACCGCCGCCCAGTTCCTGGTCGAGGTGCAGGCCGCCGCGAAGGGGCTGATCGCCGCGGGCATCGAGCCGGGCGACCGGGTGGGCATCATGTCCCGCACCCGGTACGAGTGGACGCTGCTGGACTTCGCGATCTGGACGGCCGGCGCGATCACCGTCCCGGTGTACGAGACCTCCTCGGCCGAGCAGGTCGAGTGGATCCTCGGCGACTCCGGGGTGGTCGCCCTGTTCACCGAGACCGCGACGCACAGCGCGGTGGTCGCCGAGGTCCGGGGCCGCCTGCCGGAGCTGAAGCACACCTGGCAGATCGAGGGCACCGCGCTCGCCGCGCTGGCCGAGTCGGGCCGCGAGGTCACCGACGCCACCGTCACCGAGCGCCGCTCGACGGCCGGCCCCGACTCGATCGCCACCATCGTCTACACCTCGGGCACCACCGGCCGCCCGAAGGGCTGTCAGCTGACGCACGGCAACTTCCTGGCCGAGTGCGGCAACGTGGTGGAGCGCCTGGCTCCGCTGTTCCGCACCGGCGAGAGCTCCGTGCTGCTCTTCCTGCCGCTGGCCCACGTGTTCGCCCGGATCGTCGAGATCGCCCCGGCGATGGCCCCGATCAAGCTCGGCCACGTCTCCGACGTCCGGGACGTCACCACCGAGCTGGCCGCCTTCAAGCCGACCCTGATCCTGGGCGTGCCCCGGGTCTTCGAGAAGGTCTACAACACGGCGCGGGCCAAGGCCCAGGCCGACGGCAAGGGCGGGATCTTCGACAAGGCCGCCGACACCGCGATCGCCTACAGCCGGGCGCTGGACGCGGGCGGCGCCGGGCTGCTGCTCAAGCTCAAGCACGCCGTCTTCGACAAGCTGGTCTACAGCAAGCTGCGGGCGGCCCTCGGCGGCCGGGCCACCCACGCGATCTCCGGCGGCGCCCCGCTCGGCGAGCGGCTCGGCCACTTCTACCGGGGCATCGGCTTCACCGTGCTGGAGGGCTACGGCCTGACCGAGACCTGCGCGGCCACCGCCTTCAACCCGTGGGACAAGCAGAAGATCGGCACGGTCGGCCAGCCGGCGCCCGGCGCCTCGGTGCGGATCGCGGAGGACGGCGAGGTCTTCTTCAAGGGCCCGCACGTCTTCACCGGCTACTGGAACAACCCGCAGGCCACCGCGGACACCCTCAAGGACGGCTGGATCGCCACCGGCGACCTCGGCTCGCTGGACGACGAGGGCTACCTGACCATCACCGGCCGCAAGAAGGAGATCATCGTCACCGCGGGCGGCAAGAACGTCGCCCCGGCGGTGATCGAGGACCGGATCCGGGCGCACGCCCTGGTCGGCGAGGTCATGGTGGTCGGCGACCGCAAGCCCTTCGTCGCCTGCCTGATCACGGTCGACGAGGACTTCTTCCCCAAGTGGAAGGAGCTGAACGGCAAGCCGGCCGGCGCCACGGTGGCCGACCTGCGCGAGGACCCGGACCTGCTGGCCGCCCTGCAGACGGCGGTGGACGACGGCAACGCGGCCGTCTCGCACGCCGAGGCGGTGAAGAAGTTCCGCCTGCTCGACACCGTCTTCTCCGAGGAGAGCGGCCATCTGACGCCCTCCCTCAAGCTCAAGCGCAACGTCGTGCTGAAGGACTTCGCGGCCGACGTCGAGGCGATCTACCGGAAGTAGCCGCTCCCCCGCACGCGCCGGTGCGCTCAGCCCCACCGTTCGGAGGCGGGCCGCACCGGCGTGTGCGCTCAGCCCGCCAGCAGCGAGGTCAGCCGCCCGGCCAGCAGGTCCCAGCGCCAGGAGCGGTCCACCCAGCGCCGCCCGGCCTCGCCCATCCGCCGGCGCAGCTCCTCGTCCTTCAGCAGCCGGACGATCCGCTCGGCCGCCGCCGCGGGCGTGCCGCCCGGCACCACGTAGCCGGTCTCGCCCTCCAGCACCGCGTCCGGTGCGCCGCCGGAGTCCCCGGCCACCACCGGCAGGCCGGTCGCCGAGGCCTCCAGGTAGACGATGCCGAGCCCCTCGACGTCCAGCCCGCCGCGCCGGGTGCGGCACGGCATCGCGAAGACGTCCCCGGCGCCGTAGTGCGCGGGCAGCTCCTCCCACGGGACCGAGCCGGTGAACCGGACGGCGGAGCGCACGCCGCGGGCGTCCACCAGCTTCTCCAGGTCCGCCCGGTAGGGGCCGCCGCCGACGATCAGCAGCACGGCGTCCGGCACGTCGGCGAGGATCTGCGGCATCGCCTCGATGAGGGTGTCCTGGCCCTTGCGCGGCACCAGCCGGGAGACGCAGACCACCACCGGCCGGTCGGCCAGCCCGAGCCGCTCGCGCACCGCGGCGCCGCCGGAGTCCGGGTGGAAGGTCCGCTCGTCCACGCCGGGCGGCAGCTGCACCATCCGGGCGGCGGCCTCCGGGCCGACGGCGGCGGCGATCCGGGAGCGGGTGTACTCGCCGAGGTAGGTCAGCACGTCGGTGCCGGTGCCGATCCGGCGCAGCAGCTGCCGGGCCGCCGGAAGCTGGGCCCAGGCGGCCTCGTGGCCGTGGGTCATGCCGAGCAGCCGCCCGGCGCCGGCCCGGCGCAGCGCGGGGGCCATCAGCCCGAGCGGCGCGGCGGCGCCGAACCAGACCGAGTCGCAGCGCTCGGCGCGCAGGATCTCGGCGGCACGCCGGGTGACCCGCGGTGTGGGAACCATCACCTTCGTCCGGTCGCGGATCACCGGGAACGGCTGTTCGGCGTCGAAACGCGCCACCTCGGTGCCGTCGCGCCAGGTGGAGGCGTACACCACGACGCTTCCTGCGGGCTGACGGACGGCCATGTTGTGGACGAAGGCCTGGATGCCGCCGGGCCTCGGCGGGAAGTCGTTGGTCACGATCAAGGTCTTGTGCATCAGGCCACGGCTCGCTCGGTCGGGGGGTGCTCGGTGTACCGCTCAGTGATCCGTACGATAGGTCAACACCATGACCCGCCGGGAACGGATCCGCGCACGGCAACCGTTCCTCCCCCGGGTCTGTCCTAGTACCCGGGTGGTCGGCGCGGCCGGTCCGGCCCGTGACGGCGGCCCGGCGCCGACCTGCCCGGACCCCCGGGCATCCGTCGCGCGGCGCCGCCGGCGGCACGTCCGAGACGAACGAGGGAGCGCAGTGGAGTTGGCCCCGGCCACCGAGTCCGGTACATCCAGCGGCGCCGAGGGCTCCGGCACGGCGCTCGCCGTCCGCCGCGAGCCGGTGCAGAGCTCCACGCGCCCCTCCGGCCGTTCGGGCGCGCTGCTGGCGCTCGGCGCGACCTGGGTGGCCACCCGGACGCTCCTGCTGCTGCTGGTGACCGGCGTGCTGCGGATGCCCGGCGGGGACATCACCGCCGACGTCTGGCTGATCTACCACGGCTGGTACGGCGTCCTGCAGACCGGCACCTTCCCGCTCGACGACGTCACCTGGCAGTACCCGCCCGGCGCCGCCCTGGTGATCCTGCTGCCGGGCCTGCTGCCCTGGTCGTACCTGGTGTCGTTCTGGGTGATCTGCGGGATCGCCGACGCGGCCGCGATGGCCCTGCTGGTGCGCACCGGGCTGCGCAAGGGCCGGGCGCTGACCGGTGCCTGGGTCTGGGTGGCCGGCGTCCCGCTGCTCGGTCCGATGATCTACAACCGCTACGACGTGATCGTCACCGCGATCGCGGTGGCCGGTCTGCTGGCGCTGATCCGCCGCCCGGCGATCGGCGGCCTGCTGCTGGGTCTCGGCGGCATCGTCAAGATCTGGCCGCTGCTCGGCCTCATCGGCACCCCGTCCGGGCGGCGCACCCGCCGCTCCTGGACGGCCGCGGCCGCCGCGACCGCCGCGATCGGCTTCCTGCTGGCGGCCGGGATGAACGGCGCGTTCGAGTTCCTGACGTTCCAGAAGGACCGCGGCATCGAGGTGGAGTCGGTCGGCGCGCTGCCGATCCACTTCGCCCGGATCGCCGGCGTCTGGGACGGCAAGGTGATGATGAACTACGGCTCGGTGGAGATGCTCGGGCCGTGGGTCGAGGTGGTCAGCAAGGTGATGCTGGCCGGCACCGTGCTCGGCTTCGGCTGGCTGCTGCTGTGGCGCTTCACCGCCCGGCGGCGCAACGCGGCCACCATGTACGACGCGGCGCTCGCCGCGCTGCTGATCTTCACCGTGACCAGCCGGGTGATCAGCCCGCAGTACCTGGTCTGGCTGGTCGGCGCGGCGGCGGTCTGCCTGACCGTGCGCGGCACCAGCCAGCGGCCGGTGGCGCTGCTGATCCTGGCGGCGACCCCGCTGACCCTGGTGGAGTTCCCGCTGGTCTTCGGCGACGTGGTCGCCAGCCGGCCGGGCGCGATCGCCGTGCTGACCGTGCGCAACCTGCTGCTGCTGGCCGCCACCGGGCTGTCCTGCGTGCGGCTGTGGCGCTCCACCCGGCGCACCGAGCCGCTCCCGGAGACCGTGGTGATGACCCGCCCGGAGCCGGTGCCGGCGGCCGCGTTCTCGGTCCGCCCGGGCATCGCGTACGAGCAGGACCTGCTGGACGGCATCGAGCGGCCGGCCGCCGCGCCCCGCGAGCGGCGCCAGGAAGCGCGGCCCTAGTCAGGCCGCCAGCGCCCTGAGCTCGGCCTGCCAGAGGCCGGTGAACTCGGTCAGACCGAGGCCGAGCCGGTCCCGGAGCAGCCCGTCCAGCCAGGCCCGCCGGTCCGCGCCCGGGCCCGCCGCGCCGACCGCCCGGTAGAGCTCCACCAGCCGCCGCGGCCCGTACCGGCGGGCGATCAGGTCGCAGGCCAGCCAGGCCTGCTCGTAGACCTGCGCGAGGCCCTCGCCGCCGGCCGTGAAGGCGGCGTCCTCGGGCAGCGCGGCGGGCAGCCGCCCGGCGGCGACGTCCCGGGCCAGCTCCGGGGCGAGCTGCCGGGCCGGGCGGCCCGCGTCGTGGTACCCGGTCCAGTCGGCGACGCCCTCGGAGAGCCAGAGCGGCGTCCAGGCGCTGGTGTCGGCCCGGGTCGCCACGTGCACCGCCTCGTGGGTGACCACCACCTGGCGGCCGAAGTCGCTCAGGCCCGGGTAGGTGTCCGGATTGACCAGGACCCGGTCGGCCGGGGCGTTCAGCGGCGCGCCGGGCGCGGCCACGGTGACCGCGGCCATACCGGACCAGCCGGACCGCTCCTCCGCCAGCAGCCGGGTGAACTGCTCACCGGTGGCGGGCAGTTCCAGCAGCAGCCGGCCGGCCCAGGCGGTGCCCCAGAGGGCCTCCACGGCGGTCACCGCCCGGTCGCCGACGGCGGCGAGCCCGGCGAGGGCGGCAGGGTCGGACGCGCCCGAGGCGTCCGCCCCGAGCACACCGAGCACCAGACAGCGGGCGCCGGCCGCGGCCCGCACGGCGCCGAGGTCCCACAGCGGCGGCGGCCCGCCCGCGCCCTCCTCGCGTTCGACCCGCCAGCCGGCGGCGGACCGGGCCAGGACCAGCCGGCGCGGGTGGACCACCGGCAGGCGGTCGTACCCGGTCACCTCGACGGTCAGCTCGGCGGTGGCGGCGCACCGGCCGGCCGGGTCCACCGGGCCGAGCAGCAGGTTCCGGTACCCGGCCCGCAGCGGCAGCTCCGGCGGTCCCGCGGTCAGCGCCCGGGCCCGCCCGTCGAGCAGCGCCAGGACGTCGGCGTGCTCGTCCGAGGCCGCGGCGGCGGGCCGCGCCGGACCGGCCCCGGGCAGCGAGAGCTGGGCCAGCCCGCCGGCCGCGAGCAGCAGGGCGGTGCGCCGCGACGGCAGGCGGCCGACGGCGGGATCCGGGCGGCTCAGAGCCGGATCACCCCCGCGACCGGCATCGTGCCGACGCTCTCGTAGCGGACCTTGGCACCCGGGTAGGGGGCATGCACGACCACCCCGCCGCCGGCGTACATCCCGACGTGGTGCATGTCCCGGTAGAAGATCACCAGGTCTCCCGGCCGCGCTTCGGAGAGGCTGACCCGCTGCCCGGCGTACGCCTGGGCCTGCGAGGTGCGCGGCAGGGTCACTCCGGCCTGCCGCCAGCTCCAGTACATCAGACCGGAGCAGTCGAACGCCTTGGGCCCGGCAGATCCGTAGACGTAGGGCGAACCGATCATCCGCACCGCGGCGGCCAGCGCGGCGGCGCCGCGTTCGGAGGCGGGCGGGGTGCTGCCGAGGTCCAGCCGGTCGGTGCCGCGGGTGACGCGCTGCTCGGCGTCCCGGGCGTCCTGCGCGGCGAGCCGGGCGCGCTCGGCGGTGCCGAGGCTGTTGAGCAGCCGCTGCGCCGTGGCGAGCCGCTGCTGGATCTGCTGCTTGCTCTCGGCCAGCGCCTTGCGGGTCTGCTCCAGCTCGGCGAGCTTGGCGGTGGCCTCGGCCCGGCGCTGGTCGAGCACCCGCTGACGGCCCACCACCTCGTGCAGGGTCTCGTTCTGCCGCTCGGCGGCCTGGTCGAGGGTGCGGGCCCGGGAGAGGTAGCCCTCCGGATCCGTGGAGAGCATCAGCTGGACGGTACGGGTCATCCCGCCGCCGCGGTACTCGGCGCCGGCCACGGTGGCGAGGTCGCCGCGCAGCCGGTTGAGCTCGTCCTGGGCGACGGCGATCTGCTGCTGCAGCGTCCCGGTCTCGTACTGGAGCTTCTGCTGGGCCTCCTGCGCGGCGTTGAAGCGCTCCGAGGCCTGCTCGGCCTCGTCGTAGAGCTGCTCCACCTGGGCCTTGACGTCCTTGCGGTCGGCCGGGCCGTCCGGCGAGCCGGGCGCGGCCTGGGCGCAGCCGCCCGTCGCCACGCCGAGCGCGGTGGTGGCCGCCGCGGTGAACACCAGCGCCCGGGCGAGCGCGTGCGCACCTGACAGCGGGGAACGGCGGTGCACGGCCATGCGACGTCGGCTCCGATCCTGGGCCCGGCCCGCCGCCGCGCCGGGACGGGCGGCGGTCGAAGCGGGCGTCCGGTGGCAGACGTTAGCGAGTCCGGGCAACCGATTCCAAACCCCTCCGAACCCGAATATTCAGACACTAATCGGACGTCAGATCGGTTCGTGGATCGAGCACCCCGTCGGGCCGGGGAAAGCCTCGGGCCCGGTCCCCCGCACGGGGGACCGGGCCCGAGGAGCCTGCCGACCGTGGGTCAGAGGCGCACGATGGTGTTGACCGGCATGTTGGAGGCCGACTCGTAGCGGACCGACGCGCCCGGCTTCGGGGCGTGGATGACCTGGCCGCCGCCCACGTAGATGCCCACGTGGTGGCGGTCGCCGTAGAAGATCACCAGGTCTCCGGGCTGGGCCTTGGAGATGTCCGACCCGATCTGGGTACCGGCGGTCGCCTGCGCCTGCGAGGTGCGCGGCAGCGACACGCCCGCCTGGGCGTACGCCCAGCCGGTGAGGCCCGAGCAGTCGAAGGAGTTGGGGCCGGTGGCGCCGTAGACGTACGGCGAGCCGAGCTTGCTCTCGGCGGCGGCGATCGCGGCGGCGGCACGCGAGCCGTTGGCGGCGGGCGCGGCCGGCTTGGCGGCCTCGGCGGCCGGGGCCGACGCGGTCGAGGAGCTCGACGAGCCGGAGGAGCTCGACGAACCCGAGGAGCTCGACGAACCCGAGGACGGCGCGCTCAGGTTGCTGCGGTTGTTGTCCCGGGAGGCGCGCTCGGCGTCGGCCTTCTCCTTGGCGGCCTTGGCGGCCTCGGCCTTGGCGGCGTCCGCCTTCGCCTTCGCCTCGGCGGCGGCCTTCTCCTCGGCCGCGCGGATGGCCTGACGCTCCTGCTCGGTGAGCGTGTTGAGCAGGTCCTGGGCCTTCTGCAGCTTGCCCTGGACCTCCTCCTTGGAGGACTTCAGCTGCTGGGTGGTGGCTTCCAGCTCGCCGAGCTTGGCCTGGGTCTCGGTGCGGTCCTGGTCGAGCCTGCGCTGCTGCTCCTGGAGCTCCTTCAGCGCGCCGGACTGGGTGGAGCCGGCCTGGTTCAGGGCGTCGGCCTGGCTGAGGAAGTTGTCCGGGCTGGCGGAGAGCATCAGCTGGACGGTCTGCGAGATGCCACCCGTGCGGTACTGCTCGCCGGCGATCTCGGAGAGACCACCCTGCGCCTCGATCACCGAGGCCTGCTGACGGGCCACCTTGTCCTGCAGCTCGGCGACCTGCTTCTGCAGCTCCTGCTGCTTGGCCTGGGCGCCGTTGTACTTCTCGGTGGCGACCTCGGCCTGCTCGTTGAGCTGGTCGACCTGCTCCTTGACCTGGTCCTTGGTCGGCGCCGGGTCGGCGTGGGCGCCGGACTGCGCGGAGAGGGCGACGGCAGCGGCGGCGACCCCGGTCAGGATCGAGACACGGGCGCGGCCGGCGGGCTTGGGACGACGATGGGACGCCACGAAGGCGGACTCCTTCTTCCTCATCCGCCTACCGGGTGAGCTGACGGGTTCGGGCGGAAGCGTGCCCTACGACGCCTCACCCGCCGCTCGCGCGGCCGGCCTGGCGCCGATTCACCCCGGAGGAACGTGGTTCCCCGGCTCCGCTCCACAGCGGGCCCCCCGACTGCTGGGTCCTCACTCGAACGGGCGACCCGAAGGCCCCGTCCCACTGCTTCGCGAACTCGGCGGCGAACCCCGCCGCCACCCAGGCTGGGTGATCGACTGTGCGTGGTTCGAGTCACGACCCTAGTAACAGATCCGTGATCCGTTCAAATCCTTGTCAGAAAAAAGCCGGAAGAATGCCCAAGTTCTTTTGTGAATATGACCGACCGTGACCAACCATCCACGTCCGGCTGATCATTTTCCGTCAGACGGCCGAACGGGTGGGCGAAACGCCAACGCCACCCCCGTGCGGAGGTGGCGCTGATCACAGGGGCCCTCGGCGGGCGCCCCGGGCGTGTCGTGCCGGTCCGTCAGACCCGGCGGATCGTGTTGATCTTCATGGCATCGGCCTTCATCACCTTCACCACGTCACCGGTGTGCGGCGCGTGCACCACCATGCCGTTGCCGATGTACATGCCGACGTGGCTGCGGTCGTCGCGGTAGATGATCAGGTCGCCCGGCTGGGCCTCGGCCAGCGACGGCACCCGGGAGCCGTAGTTGCCCTGCGCCTGCGAGGTGCGCGGCAGCGAGACGCCGGCCTTCCCGTACGCCCAGACCATCAGGCCGGAGCAGTCGAAGTTGCTCGGGCCGGTGGCACCCCAGACGTACGGCGAGCCCTGCTTGCCCATCGCGTTGGAGACCGCGGCGCCGGCCATGCCGCTGGCCTGCGGCAGGCTGCCCAGGTCGGTGCGCTCGTTGCCGCGCGAGGCGCGGTCGGCCTGCTGCTGCGCCGTCTTCAGCGCGGCGCGGTCGGCGGCGCTCAGCGAGTTCAGCAGGTCCTGGGCTTCCTTGAGCTTCTTGTTGACCTCGGCCTTGGACTGGTTCAGGTCCTTGGTGGTGGTGTCCAGCGAGGCCAGGACGGCGGCCGCCTCGGTCTTCTGCTGGTCGAGCCGGCGCTGCTGGTCCTGCAGGCCCTTGAGCGCCTCGGCCTGGCTGGAGCTGGCCTGCTGCACGCTGGAGGCCTTGTCCAGGTAGCCGGACGGGTCCGAGGAGAGCATCAGCTGGACGGACGGGTCGATGCCGCCGGTGCGGTACTGCTCGCCCGCCACCTCGGACAGCCCGGCCTGAAGCTGGGTCATCTGCTCCTGGCCGCGGGCCACCTGGTCCTGCAGCTGGTCGGCCTGCTTGCGCAGCTGGTCGGCGCGCTCCTTGGCGCCGTTGTACCGCTCGGTGGCCTGCTCGGCCTCCTCCTGCAGCTGGTCGATCTGCGCCTTGACGTCGTCCTTCTTGGGCGACGGGCTGGGCGCGGCGTGGGCGGCGACCTGGGCGGAGAGAGCGACCGCGGTCGCAGCGGCAGCGGTGAGCACGGAGACCCGCGCGCGGCTCGGCTGCTTGGGACGGCGGTGGGAGGCCAAGGGACCGGCTCCTTCTTCCAATGGCCTCACCCGAACGGGTGAGAATCCGGAAAATAGGTTTGACGCCAGACCCTAGTGAAGATCCACGATTCGCGCCACTCCCCCGATCGCGTGAACCCGCGCCGCCGATCTGACTTCACAGAACTCGCACAACATTGCCATCAGGGCGCTGACCAGCCGTCATGCCGGCCTGCTCGCGCCCGGGGGCGGTTACGGCCGGGCCAGCCGGTTCAGCAGCAGGACCGATGCGACGGGGCGCGCGCCGGCCTTCCGCACGCCCTCCGCGACCTCCCGGTCGGTGGAGACCACCACCACCGGGCGCCCCTGCGGCTCCGCCCGGACCAGTCGGCGGATCAGCTCGTCCGCCGTCTCCCCGGTCCGGCTGAACCGCACCCGCACCCCGCGCGGCGGCGCCATGATCACCGGCACGTCCAGGTCCTGGCCGTCGAACACACAGGTGACCTCCGCCTGGGTGCGCTGCGCCAGCATCGCCAGCCCGCCCAGCAGCCGGATCCGCTGCTGCTCCAGCGGCAGCGTCGGATAGCCCGTCTTGGTCACGTTGTAGCCGTCCACCACCAGATGGACCTGCGGGATCGCCAGCAGCTGGTCCAGCAGCGCCGGATCGTCCTCGGCCAGGCCGCGCCGCGCCACGTCGTGCGGCGAGGCCGAGCCCGGCTCCACCGCCTCCACCAGGTCCGCCGGGCGGATCTGGGACACCGGCAGCGCCAGCTCCCGCTGGAGCCCCTGCGCCGACTGCAGCACGGTGTCCAGCAGCAGCCGCAGCCGCATGTCCTCGACGCCGCGCCCCTCACGGGCCGACCGGCGCCCCTGCTCGGCGGCGTTCTCCAGCTCCGTGACCCGGTGCCGCAGCCGGCGCGCCTCGCTCTCCGCCGTGTTCCGCTCGGCCGCCGCCTGCGCCCTGACCGCCTCCAGCTCGGCGGCCACCTTGCGGGTCTCCGCCTGCGCCCTCCGGGTGTCGCTCTCCAGCGACCGCAGCCTGCGGCGCAGCGAATCCGCCTCCCGGCGGACGTCCTCCGATTCGGCCCGCTGGCGGTCCAGGTCGGCGCGCGCCGCCGAGCGCACCTCGGCCAGCTCGGCCTGCAGCTTCTCCACCAGCCGGGCCGCCTCGGCCGCCGCGCCCTCGGCACCCGCCCGCTCGGCCTCCTCGCCGGCCTCGGCCACCAGCCGGCTCCACCCCGCGGAGCGCACCAGGTAGGCGGCCGCCGCGACGTCCATCGGGTCCGCGGCGCCCGGCACGGTGCCCGACTCCAGGGCCCTGACCAGGTCCGGCTGGCCCAGTCGCAGCCGCTCCGCTATCCGCGACCGGAAGGCCGGCTCCGCCTCCAGCGCCGCCGCCAGCGCGGTCGCCGCGTACTTGGCCCGGCGCGCGGGGGTGAACTTGGCGTACTGGCGCAGCGACTGGGGCAGTTCCGCGAGCGGCAGCCCGCCGAGCGCGTCGGAGGCCAGGCCCACCACGCGCCGGCGCACGCCCTCGGGCAGCGGTCGGTCCAGGGTCTCGGCGCCGCCCGTCGCGCTGCCCGCGACGTCCCGGGCCGACCCGTCGACGGCTGCCGCCGGCTCGTCACCGCCGCCCGACTCCTCGCCGGCGGCCGCCTCGGCCGGGGCGTCGGTACCGGAGGGGGCGGCCCCTGCCGCGTCCGGCGTCCGCGCGTCCACAGCGGGCTGCCGCCCCTGCGGCCCGCCGGGCTCCTTCGCTGCGTCCACCACGTCCTCGGCTCCGATCCTGGTCCAGCGGGGTACGGCCCCCGGCCGCCGCCCCCGTCACACTCGTGCGTTCTCTCTGTATTGTCCTGTGCGGCGGTCGGCCATGCCCCGCACCGCCCGCCGCACGGATCAGGCGGTCAGGCCTGCTCGGAGCCCTCGGCGCCGTCGGCCGCGCCCGGGCGGGCGACCAGTTCGACCTGGTCCACCGCGTTGCACCAGCGGCAGCGCACCGACTCGACGGTCTCGCTGAGCACCTGGGTCTCCTCGACCTTCGACTCGCCGGCCAGGTCGAAGTGGAGGAACTCGGTCACCCGGGCGGTCCGGGTCACGTCGAAGCGGGTCAGGTTGCCGCAGAGCGTGCAGCGCCAGCGCGTCTCGGCGGTCAGGGCGGGGACGGTCATCGGGGGTCCTCTCGGGTGGTCCCTGGGTGGGCTCAGGCGCTCCCCCCGGAGCCCCGGCGTCGGCGGCGGGAGGCGGGATTGCCCGCCCCAAGCCTATTGCCTGGGGCAACCTTCACGGCCACCGGCCGACCGGCCCGCACCGGGTAGCCCACCTGCCGTAACCGCACGGTGGGCGCCGCGTGCCGGAGGGATGCTGGGGCCCATGGCCCTCCCGGTCCTCCCCGACCGCACCGGCGCGCGCCTCGGCCGTCCGGCCGCCGCCGCACCGGCCGTCTGCTACGCGCTGATCGCGCTCAACACCGCGGTCTTCCTGCTCGGACCGGCCGCCGGGCTCAACCCGCTCTACGGCCACGGCCGGGCCCGGGTCTGCGCGGAGCAGCGCTACGAGCAACGCTGGGGGGCCGTCCCCGCCGAACTGCTGACCGGTCGCCCGCTGACCGCCGGCCAGCTCGCCGAGGCCCCCGACCCGGTGCCCGGCTGCCCGGCCGCACCCACCCCGGGCAAGCACCCGGCGCTCTCCGTGCTCAGCGCGCTCTTCCTGCACGGCGGCTGGCTGCACCTGCTGGGCAACCTGCTCTTCCTGCACGTCTTCGGCCCCACCGTGGAGCGGCGGCTGGGGCGCCCCCGGTTCCTCCTCTTCTATCTGGCGTCCGGGGCGCTGACCACCTACGGCTTCGCGCTGGCCGAGGCGCACTCGCCGGACGCGACCCGGGTGCTGATCGGCGCCTCCGGGGCGATCTCCGCCGTGCTCGGCGCCTACCTGCGCTTCCACCCGCGGGCCCGGGTCACCACGCTCGTCCCGCTGCTGCTCTTCCTGCCGCTGCGCTTCCCGGCCTGGCTGGTGCTCGGGCTCTGGTTCGCCCTGCAGTGGTGGTCGGTGCACGCCGCCGGGCCCGGCGTGGCGTACCTGGTGCACGTGATCGGCTTCGCGGCCGGGTTCCTCTACGCCTGCACCCTGACCGGGCGCCGGCCCCGGACCGCCCGATACGCTGGCGGCACCTCACAAAGGAGTACGCCACCGTGATCACCGCCATCGTCCTGATCAAGACCAGCGTCGACCGCATCCCGGAGATCGCCGAGGCGATCGCCGCCATCGAGGGCGTCAGCGAGGTCTACTCGGTGACCGGCGGCTACGACCTGGTCGCGATGGTGCGGGTGGGCCGGCACGACGACCTCGCCGAGGTGATTCCCGGCCGGCTCAACAAGGTCCCGGGTGTCGCCCACACCGAGACCCAGATCGCCTTCCGCACCTACTCCCAGCACGACCTGGAAGCGGCCTTCTCGATCGGTCTGGACGAGTAGCGCCGTCGGCGGGGCCTCAGCCCTCCCGGCGGGTGTCCGCGACGCAGCGGCCGCCCTCGTTGCGGTAGGTCCAGGCCGCGCCGTCCGTGACCAGCTCGCGGACGGCGGTCAGGAACCGGTCCACGTGCTCGTCCGGGGTACCCGCACCGAAGCTCACCCGGATGGCGTTCAGGCTGCGCTCGCCGGGCAGCGAGGGCTCCGGCGCGCCGCACTCCGAGGGCGCGGCCTCCTCGTCGCCGAGCAGCGTGCGGACCAGCGGGTGGGCGCAGAACAGGCCGTCGCGCACCCCGATGCCGTACTCGGCGGACAGTGCGGCCGAGAAGTGCGAGCTGTTCCAGCCCCGGACGACGAAGGAGAGCACGCCCACCCGGTCCGAGTCCGCGCCGAACAGGTTCAGCACCCGGACCTCGGGGATCTCGGCCAGCCCGGCCTTCAGCCGCGCGACCAGCGCCCGCTCACGGGCCTCCAGCGCGTCGAAGCCGGCCTCGGTGAGCGCCCGGCAGGCCGAGGCGATGGCGTAGGCGCCGATGACGTTGGGCGAGCCGGCCTCGTGCCGGGCCGGGCCGGTGTGCCACTGCACGGCCACCGAGCCGTCGGCCTCCCGGGCCACCGTGCGGGTGGCGCCGCCGCCGGCCAGGTACGGGTCGGCCGCGTCCAGCCAGTCGGCCCGGCCGGCCAGCACCCCGGCGCCGAACGGCGCGTACAGCTTGTGGCCGGAGAAGGCGATCCAGTCGACGTCCAGCTCGCGCACCGAGACCCGGTGGTGCGGGGCCAGCTGCGCGGCGTCCAGCACCACCCGGGCACCGTGCCGGTGGGCGGTGCGGGTCAGCTCGGCGACCGGCCAGAGCTCGCCGGTGACGTTGGAGGCGCCGGTGACGCAGAGCAGCTTCGGGCCCTCGGGCGAGGCGGCCAGCGCGGCGTCGAAGGCCTCGACCGCCTCGGCGTGCGAGCGGGGGGCGCGCAGGTAGGTGACGGCCAGACCGGCGTGCGCCCAGGGCAGCAGCGAGGCGTGGTGCTCGGTCTCGAAGGCGAACACCTGCGTCCCCGCCGGGACGGCGCCGGCCAGCAGGTTGAGCGAGTCGGTGGTGGCGCGGGTGAAGACCACCTGGTCGCCCTCGCGCAGGTCGAGGAACTCGGTGACGGTGCGGCGGCTCTGCTCGAACAGGTCGGTGGAGAGCTGCGACAGGTAGCCGGCGCCGCGGTGCACGCTGCCGTAGTACGGGGCGTAGGCGGCGACGTCGTCCCAGACCCGCTGGAGCGCCGGGGAGCTGGCCGCGTAGTCGAGCGCCGCGTAGCCGACCCTGTCGCCGTTGGCCAGCGGGACCTGCACGTCGTGGCCGAGCACGGCGAGGGGGGTGCAGAGAGAGGTGTGGACAGACATGAGGATGCACTCCTGTACGGGTCAGGGACCCCGGGAGTGTTGTCGGTCCGGCGTCCGCGCTTGCCACGCGGACGATGCGCCACGCGACCCGGTCCTCACCCAGGGCACCCCGCCACGGACGGAGGGTTGCCGGACAGCCAGCTGGGGCTTGACGCTGTCGCTCATGACCTGGCGAAGACTCTAGGTCGCGTCCGTCCCGCGGTCAAACAGGAGTCCGCATCCCGGACAGCCGGAAGGCCCGGGGGGATGCTGCTCCCCCGGGCCCCGATTCCCGCGTCACGGCCGGGCGGTGGCCTCCGACCAGTGCTTCAGCAGATCGCCCGCCGCGCCGGAGTCGATGGCCGCCGCGGTGCGCCGCATGGCCGTCCCGAGCTGCTCGGCGAGCGGCGCGTCGGTCAGCTCCAGCGCCACCAGCGCGGCCGCCGAGTTCAGCAGCACCGCGTCGCGCACCGGCCCGTGCTCCCCGGCCAGCAGCCGGCGCGCGACCTCCGCGTTGTACGACGGGTCCCCGCCGCGCAACGCCTCGATGCCGACCGGCTCGATGCCGACCTCGCGCGGGTCGAAGGTGGTCTCGGTGACGGCGCCGTCCCGGACGATCCAGACCCGCGAGGTGGTGGTGATGGTGAGTTCGTCCAGCCCGTCGTCGCCCCGGAAGACCAGCGCGGCGGCGCCGCGCTGCGCCAGCACCCCGGCGATCAGCCCGGCGAGGCGGGTGTCGAAGCAGCCGATGGCGTGCGAGGTCACCCGGGCCGGGTTGGTGAGCGGGCCGAGGATGTTGAAGGCGGTCGGCACCCCGAGCTCGCTGCGGGCCGGACCGGCGTACCGCATCGACGGGTGGAAGGTGGCCGCGAAGCAGAAGGTGAGCCCGACCTCCTCGGCGATCTCGGCGACCCGGCGCGGGCGCAGGTTCAGGCTGATGCCCAGCTTCTCCAGCACGTCCGAGGAGCCGCTCGCCGAGGAGGCGGCCCGGTTGCCGTGCTTGACCACCTTGGCGCCGGCCGCCGCGGCGACGATCGCCGACATGGTGGAGATGTTGACGGTCTTGGCCCGGTCGCCGCCGGTGCCGACGATGTCCACCGCCGGACCGGGGATGGACAGCGGCTCGGCGTGCGAGTACATCGAGTCCACCAGACCGGAGATCTCGTCGACCGTCTCGCCCTTGGCCCGCAGCGCCACCATGAAGCCGGCGATCTGCACCGGGGAGGCCTCCCCGCTCATGATCCGGTCCATCGCCCACGCGGTGGCCGCGCGGTCGAGGTCCTCCCCCCTCAGCAGCGCCGACAGGATGTCGGGCCAGGTGCGGACCACCTGCGCGGGCTCGCTACCGCCGTTCGCAGGGTGCGCGTTCACCATGGCTGACTCCAGCTCTCGCTCCCCGCGGACGGGGAAGGACGTAGGGACGGAGTCAGCCTATCGAGCGGCGGGTGCCGGGGCTCCGCCGTTCGCCCTTCTTCTCTTGTACTGAGACGCGAGGTGAGACGGCCACCCCGGACGGCCGCCCCGGACGGCCGGGCCGCCTACCGCGAGGCGGGCGCCCGCTTGGCCACCCGCGCCCGCAGCAGGGTGGCGACGGCCTCGGCCAGCGCCACCGGGTCTACCGGCTGGGAGATCGCCGCGTCGGCCCGGCTCCAGGCGGCCAGCCAGGAGTCCTGCGGCCGGCCGATCAGCACCAGCAGCGGCGGGCAGCCGTAGATCTCGTCCTTCAGCTGCCGGGCGAGCCCGAGCCCGCCGGCCGGCACCGCCTCGCCGTCCAGGACGCAGAGGTCGACACCGCCCTTCTCCAGCGCCTTGAGCACCGCGGGAGTGGTCGCGCACTCCAGGTGGTCCAGCTCCGGCAGGTCCTCCGCGGGCCGCCGGCCGAGAGCGGTCAGCACCTGCTCGCGGGTGGTGCGGTCGTGGCTGTAGACGAGAACGGTCAGCGTCTCGTCGGTCGTGTACGCCATGGGCCTGCTCCCTCACGTGTGATCCGGACCACGTTCGCCTCTCCCCGGATGCTACTCCCGATCACCCGCCGCCGAGCCCTTCCCGCGAGATCCTCCCCGAACCGCCGCCGCCCGCCACTGGTCCGGGCGGAGCACGGCGCGTCACCCCCGCCCGCAAGGACCACCCGTACGGCGGACGAGTGGTCTCTCCCCTTACTACCGATGGCCCCGCAGGACCGCCGCGACACGCCGCCAGGGCCCCCGGAAGGGCCTTCGAGGAACCGTCAGAAAAGGGACACGCCGCTGCTCAGCACGGGTGGGTGCGGTCCGCGGGGTGCCAGGGGGGCATACCGCACGCACCGGACACTCCGAGGGAGACCCCCCGGCGTGAAGACGGAATAAGGGACCGACATAATGTCCGTCGTGGCGACAGCAACAGCAGTAGAAACCGGGCACGCGCACGGATCGGTCAACCGGCCGAACATGGTCAGCGTCGGAACGATCGTCTGGCTCAGTTCCGAGTTGATGTTCTTCGCGGCCCTCTTCGCGATGTACTTCACGCTCCGCTCCGTCAAGGGGCCGGAGTTCTGGACCGAGAAGGCGCACGCCCTCAACGTGCCCTTCTCCTCGGTCAACACCACGATCCTGGTGCTCTCCTCGCTCACCTGCCAGCTCGGCGTCTTCGCTGCCGAGCGCGGTGACGTGAAGAAGCTCCGCTCGTGGTTCACCCTGACCTTCGTGATGGGCGCGATCTTCATCGGCGGCCAGATCTTCGAGTACACCGAGCTGGTCAAGAAGGACGGCCTCTCGCTGTCCTCCGACCCGTACGGCACGGTGTTCTACCTGACCACCGGCTTCCACGGTCTGCACGTGACGGGTGGTCTGATCGCCTTCCTGCTGGTCCTGGGACGGACGTACGCAGCCAAGCGCTTCACTCACGAGCAGGCCACCGCCGCGATCGTGGTGTCGTACTACTGGCACTTCGTCGACGTCGTGTGGATCGGCCTGTTCGCGACCATCTACCTGATCAAGTAACCAGCTGATCAGGTCGCTGGCCACCGGCCTCGGGTCCCGCCCTCACCGGCGACGGCCCGATTTCGCCGGTGCCGACGCTCCCACCGACCGACCGCGCGCGCAGCCCTAGACAGGCAGCCTCGTGCCGGCCAGACCGGCCGCCGGGTGCACCCACCAGTCGACCAGATCCTGACACCGGGGTTATTCCGTGAAAAAGCTCTCCGCACGACGGCGCCACCCACTGGCGGCGCTGGTCGTCCTACTTCTCGCCCTGGCGGCAACCGGGGGGCTGTACGCCGCGTTCGCGCCCGCCGACAAGGCGCAGGCCGACGTCGCCGCGCAGTCGCTCGCGATCGACGAGGGCAAGAAGCTCTTCGCCGTGGGCTGCTCCTCCTGCCACGGCCTGAACGGCCAGGGTTCCAGTGACGGTCCGAGCCTCGTCGGCGTCGGCTCCGCCGCGGTGGACTTCCAGGTGGGCACCGGCCGCATGCCGGCCCAGCAGCCCGGCGCCCAGGTGCCGCGCAAGCCGAACATCTACTCGCAGGCGGAGATCGACCAGCTCGCCGCCTTCGTCGCCTCGCTCGGCCCCGGTCCGGTGACGCCGACCGAGGAGCAGTACACCTCGACCAACCCCGAGGATCTGTCCAAGGGTGGCGAGCTGTTCCGCACCAACTGCGCCCAGTGCCACAACTTCTCCGGCCAGGGCGGTGCCCTGACCCAGGGCAAGTACGCCCCGTCGCTGGAGGGCGTGGACGCCAAGCACATCTACGAGGCCATGCAGACCGGCCCGCAGAACATGCCGTCGTTCCCGGACAGCACCATGCCCGAGGAGCAGAAGAAGCAGATCGTGGCCTTCGTCCGCCACACCACCAACGATGAGCCCAACCCCGGCGGTCTCACGCTCGGCAGCCTCGGTCCGGTGACCGAGGGTCTGTTCGGCTGGATCTTCGGTCTCGGCGCGCTCATCCTGGTCGCGATCTGGGTCGCCGCCCACACCACCAAGGCCAAGAAGTCATGAGCCACGACATGTCAGAAGAGAACCTGCCGGAGTCGCACGGCTCCGCCGGGCACCACGAGGTGGCTGCCCACGGCGATCCGTTCGCCGACCCCGGTCTGCCGGCCCACGAGCCGCGCCGCACCGACATCGACGAGCGGGCCGCCAAGCGGGCCGAGCGTCAGGTGTCGCTGATGTTCGTCCTCTCGATGCTCGCCACCATCGGCTTCATCGCCTCGTACGTGGCCATCGACCCGGACAAGATCGTCTACATCTGGCCGCTGGGCCATGTCAGCGCGCTGAACTTCGCGCTCGGCATGACCCTGGGCGCGGCGCTGTTCCTCATCGGCGCGGGCGCGGTCCACTGGGCCCGCACCCTGATGTCGGACCACGAGATCCCGGCCGAGCGTCACCCGATCGAGGCCGACGACGAGGTCCGCGCGGACGTCATCGAGCAGTTCAAGACCGGTGCCGCGGAGTCCGGCTTCGGCCGCCGCAAGATGATCCGCAACACCCTCATCGGTTCGATGGCGCTGGTCCCGCTCTCCGGCGTGGTCCTGCTCCGCGACCTGGGCCCGCTGCCCGAGGACAAGCTGCAGCACACCGGCTGGGACGAGGCCACCGACGCCAAGCCGCTCCAGCTGATCAACATGAACACCAACCTGCCGATGAAGGCCGAGGACATCGTTCAGGGGTCGCTGACCTTCGCGATGCCCGAAGGCCTGACCACGCACTCCGAGGACTTCCAGGTTCGCATCGCGAAGGACGCCCTCATGCTGGTGCGCATCGCGCCGGAGGACATCAAGGACGAGAAGTCCAAGGAGAAGGGCTTCGAGGGCATCCTCGCCTACTCCAAGATCTGCACCCACGTCGGCTGCCCGATCAGCCTGTACGAGCAGCAGACCCACCACGCGCTCTGCCCCTGCCACCAGTCGACCTTCGACCTGGCGGACGGCGCGCGCGTCATCTTCGGCCCGGCCGGCCACCCCCTGCCGCAGCTGAAGATCACCACTGACGAGAAGGGCTTCCTGGTCGCCCACGGCGACTTCGACGAAGCCGTCGGCCCGAGCTTCTGGGAGCGTGCTCGATGAGCAGTGCGAGCAGCACCACCTCCGGCGCCGCCAAGCCCGCCAGCACGCGCGCCAAGCCCGCGAACAAGTGGGAACAGGCCGCGGACTGGACGGACGGCCGGCTGGGGATCTACTCCCTCGCCAAGGCCAACCTGCGGAAGATCTTCCCGGACCACTGGTCCTTCATGCTGGGCGAGATCTGCCTCTACACCTTCGTCATCATCATCCTGACCGGCGTCTACCTGACGCTGTTCTTCAAGCCCTCGATGGGCGAGGTCATCTACGACGGCTCGTACGTGCCGCTCAAGGGCCTCCCGATGTCCGAGGCCTACGCCTCGACCGTCGACATCAGCTTCGAGGTGCGCGGCGGCCTGCTGGTCCGCCAGATCCACCACTGGGCCGCCCTGGTCTTCGTCGCGGCGATGCTCGTGCACATGCTGCGCGTCTTCTTCACGGGCGCGTTCCGCAAGCCGCGCGAGATCAACTGGGTCTTCGGCTTCCTGCTGCTGGTCCTCGGCATGTTCGACGGCTTCTTCGGCTACTCGCTGCCCGACGACCTGCTCTCGGGCACCGGTATCCGGTTCATGGAAGGCGCGATCCTCGCGGTCCCGCTGGTCGGCACCTACATCCAGATGTTCCTGTTCGGGGGCGAGTTCCCCGGCACCGACATCGTGCCGCGGTTCTTCACCATCCACGTGCTGCTGATCCCGGGCATCATGCTCGGCCTGCTGGTGGCGCACCTGATCCTGGTCTTCTACCACAAGCACACCCAGTGGGCGGGCCCGGGCAAGACCGAGAAGAACGTCGTCGGCATGCCGCTGATGCCGGTCTACATGGCCAAGGCCGGTGGCTTCTTCTTCCTGGTGTTCGGCCTGATCGCCGCCATCTCGGCGCTCGCCACGATCAACCCGATCTGGTCGGTCGGCCCGTACCGTCCGGACCAGGTGTCCACGGACGCCCAGCCCGACTGGTACATGGGCTTCTCCGAGGGCCTGATCCGTGTCATGCCGGGCTGGGAGATCGGCCTCTGGGGCCACACCCTGAACCTGGGTGTCATGGTCCCGCTGGCGATCTTCCCGCTGGTGCTGGTCTCGATCGCGCTCTACCCCTTCATCGAGGGCTGGATCACCGGCGACAAGCGCGAGCACCACATCCTGGACCGTCCGCGCAACGCCCCGGTCCGCACCGCCCTGGGTGCCGCCTGGATCAGCCTCTACCTGCTCCTCCTGGTGGCCGGTGGCAACGACCTGTTCGCCACCCACCTGCACCTGTCGATCAACTCGGTCACCTACTTCGTCCGCGTCGGCTTCTTCGTCGTCCCGGTCGTGACCTTCATTGTCACCAAGCGCTGGTGCCTCGGCCTCCAGCGCCGCGACAAGGAGAAGGTGCTGCACGGCCGCGAGACCGGCGTCATCAAGCGCCTGCCGCACGGCGAGTTCATCGAGGTGCACGCCCAGCTGCCACAGCAGGACCTGCACAAGCTCACCGCGCACGAGCAGGTGCAGCCGTACGAGCTGCCGGCCGGGACCGACGAGAACGGCGTGGCCCGCAAGGCCGGCGTCGTCAGCCGGACCCGGGCGAAGCTCGCCCGCGGCTTCTACGGCGAGGGCAGCCAGATCCCCAAGCCGACCGCCGAGGAGCACCACGAGATCACCAGCGGCCACGGCCACCACTGATCCCGTACGCGTCGCCGCGTCGCACCCGAGGGCCGCTGACCAGAGTTCTGGTCGGCGGCCCTCGGGCTTTGCCGTACCCGCGTCCCCCGCACCCGTGTCCCCCGTCCGCAGCGAACGTCAGGAGTCCACCGTGCAGCTGTCCGTCGACCCCGCCTCCGCCACTCCCCCGTACGAGCAGATCCGCGCCCGGATCGCCGAGCAGGCCCGCAGCGGCGAGCTGGCCACCGGGCTGCGGCTGCCCACCGTCCGCGCGCTGGCCGAGCAGCTCGGGCTGGCCGCCGGGACGGTCGCCCGCGCCTACCGGGAGCTGGAGGCCGACGGGGTGGTGGAGACGCACGGCCGGCGCGGCACCCTGATCGCCGCGGTCGGCGACTCGGCGCACCGGCTGGCCGCCGCGGCCGCCGCCGAGTACGCCGAGCGGGTCCGGCGGCTCGGGCTGCCGCTGGCGGACGCCCTGGGCGCCGTGGACGGCGCGCTGCGGGTGGCGTACGGGGACGACGCCGCGGCGGGCTGAGCGGGCCGCTCAGAGCTGCGGGGCGATCATCCCGGTGGCGGGCGCCCGGGTGACCGGGGCGGTGGTGCTGACGGGTCCGCCGAAGGCGCTGTGCTTGACCCAGTCGGTCCAGGCGATGTTCCAGTCGCCGAAGCCGTTGCCGAACGGCTCCATGGACTTGCCCGCGCTGTTCACCACCGTCACCAGGTCCCCCACCCTGGTGTTCTGGTAGAACCAGTGGGCGTTCTCGGTGCTCATCCCGGTACAGCCGTGGCTGACGTTGTCCACCCCCTGGGAGCCCACCGACCAGGGCGCGGCGTGCACGTACTCGCCGCTCCAGGTGACCCGGGTGGCCCACTCGACGTCGAGGTCGTAGGACTCCTGGCTGCCGGCCGCTATGCCGATGGTCTCGCCGCTCATCCGGACCTTGCGCTCCTGGCCGAGCACCACCTTGACGCCGTTGCGGGTGTCGAAGCCGGGCTTGCCGGTGGTGACCGGAATCGTCCGCACCGGCCGGCCGTCCCGCTTGAGGGTCAGTTCGTGCGCCGCGGCGTCGACCACGGTCTCGACCCGCTCGCCGATCCGCAGCGCCAGGGCGGCACGGTCGCCGCCGTACAGGCCGTCGGAGATCCGGCTGCCGGTGGCCTCGAAGGCCAGGCTGACGGTGGTGCCGGTCGGCCAGTACTCCTCGGGGCGGAAGTGCAGGTTCTTGTCGTCCACCCAGTACCAGCCGCCGGTGACGGCGGGCTGCGAGGTCACCGTCAGCGCGCGCTCCACCTCCTGGCGGGCCTGCGGGTCCTTGACGGCCTCGGAGAGCTGGACGGTGAGCGGCTGGCCCACGCCGTAGACGCCGCTGCCGGAGGAGTCCGGGCCGAGCTTGGCGGTCAGCAGGTGCTGGGCGGCCAGGGTGGAGAAGCCGGCGGTGGTCTCGCCGCGGCCACCGCGGCCGTCGTCGGCGGCGATCCGCACGCTGTAGGAGGTGCCGGCCTTGAGCCGGCCGGTGGTCTGCCAGCTGCGCTGGTCGTCCGAGAGCCGCCCGGCGACCGTCCGCCCGTCCGGGCCGACCACGGTGACGTCGGTCAGCCGGCTGCCCGCCTCGGCGGTCACCGTGACCGGCTGGGAGGGGTCCGCCCGGTCGGTGGCGGACAGGTGCACCAGCGCGGCGGCGTCGACCTTGCGGACCGCCTCGGCGACGTCCTCGCCGCCGCCGGCGGTGCAGCCCGCCAGCGGGACCAGCACGGCGAGGGCCAGGGTGATGCCACCGAGACCCGCGACTGCGCGTCTGTCGGCCATGACCGCCTCCCGGGGTTTCGCACGATTGGTCAGATCGTAGGAACCGCCTCCGGCGGAGCGACATCCGAACGGGGCGCCGTTGGGCCGGCAGGGTGAGGCCGTCACTCCGGGGACGCAACAGGGCCGGGCATCCCGTGCGGGATGCCCGGCCCTGTGCGAGGGAGCCAGTGCCTACTGGTTCTGGTTCTCGCCCCGGTAGAACTCGAAGACCCAGCCGAACAGGCCGATCAGGATGATCGGGAGCGACCAGAACATCAGCCACCAGCCGAAGATCACACCGAGGAAGGCGAGCGCGCCGCCGATCGCGAGCGAGAGCGGCTGCCAGCTGTGCGGGGCGAAGAAGCCCAGCTCGCCGGAGTCGTCCGCGACCTCGGCCTCGGGGTTGTCACCCGCGCCGCTGTCCACCCGGCGGGCGGTGAAGGCGAGGTAGTAGCCGATGAAGGCGCACAGACCGAAGGCGAGGAACAGCGCGGTGGTGCCGGCCGCCTCGATGCCGTGGTCGGAGCTGTTGGTCCACAGGCCGTAGGTGATCGCCATGGCCAGCACGAAGACCGACAGGCCCAGGAAGATCTTGCCCTGTTCCTTCATCAGACGTCACCCTCCTTCTTGCCCTTGCCCAGCTGCGGCGCGTCGTACTTCGCCGGGGTCACACCGGCGAGGTGCTTGGCCGGCTCGCCGTGGTTCTCCAGGTAGTCCAGCGCGGCGATCTCCGGGTAGTGGAGGTCGAAGGCCGGGGATTCGGAGCGGATCCGGGGCAGGGTGAGGAAGTTGTGCCGCGGCGGCGGGCAGGAGGTCGCCCACTCCAGCGAGCGGCCGTAGCCCCACGGGTCGTCGACCTCGATCTTCTCGCCGTACTTGGCGGTCTTCCAGACGTTGTAGAGGAACGGCAGGATCGACAGACCGAGCAGGAACGAGCCGATGGTCGAGACGGTGTTCAGGGTGGTGAACCCGTCGGCGGCCAGGTAGTCGGCGTAGCGGCGGGGCATGCCCTCCGCGCCGAGCCAGTGCTGCACCAGGAAGGTGGTGTGGAAGCCGAAGAACAGCGTCCAGAAGGTGATCTTGCCGAGGCGCTCGTCCAGCATCTTGCCGGTCATCTTCGGCCACCAGAAGTGGAAGCCGGCGAACATCGCGAAGACGACGGTGCCGAAGACCACGTAGTGGAAGTGGGCGACGACGAAGTACGAGTCCGAGACGTGGAAGTCGATCGGCGGGGAGGCCAGCAGCACACCGGTCAGACCACCGAAGAGGAAGGTGACCAGGAAGCCGACGGTCCACAGCATCGGGGTCTCGAAGCTGAGCGAGCCCTTCCACATGGTGCCGACCCAGTTGAAGAACTTCACACCGGTCGGGACGGCGATGAGGAACGTCATGAAGGAGAAGAACGGCAGCAGCACCTGGCCGGTGACGTACATGTGGTGGGCCCACACCGTCACCGACAGACCGGCGATCGCGATGGTGGCCGCGATCAGGCCGGAGTAGCCGAACATCGGCTTGCGGCTGAAGACCGGGATGATCTCCGACACGATGCCGAAGAACGGCAGCGCGATGATGTACACCTCGGGATGGCCGAAGAACCAGAACAGGTGCTGCCAGAGCAGCGCACCACCGTTGGCCGGATCGAAGACGTGTGCCCCGAACTTGCGGTCCGCCTCCAGGGCGAACAGCGCGGCGGCCAGCACCGGGAAGGCCAGCAGGATCAGCACCGCGGTCAGCAGGACGTTCCAGGTGAAGATCGACATCCGGAACATCGTCAGGCCGGGGGCCCGCATGCAGATGATCGTGGTGATGAAGTTGACCGCACCGAGGATGGTGCCGAAGCCGGAGAAGGCCAGACCCATGATCCACATGTCGGCGCCGATGCCCGGCGAGCGGACCGCGTCCGACAGCGGCGCGTAGGCGAACCAGCCGAAGTCGGCGGCACCCTGCGGGGTGAGGAAGCCGGCGACGGCGATCAGCGAGCCGAACAGGTACAGCCAGTAGGCGAACATGTTCAGACGCGGGAACGCGACGTCCGGCGCGCCGATCTGCAGCGGCATGATCCAGTTCGCGAAACCGGCGAACAGCGGCGTCGCGAACATCAGCAGCATGACCGTGCCGTGCATCGTGAACGCCTGGTTGAACTGCTCGTTCGACAGGATCTGGGTCCCGGGACGAGCCAGCTCGGCACGCATGACCAGCGCGAGGATGCCGCCGATCAGGAAGAAGGCGAACGACGTCCCCAGGTACAGGGTGCCGATCGTCTTGTGGTCAGTGGTGGTGAGCCACTTGATGATGGTGGAACCCGGCTTCCGGGTCCGCTGCGCCCCGACCGTGACGGCCCCGGCGCCCCCGCCGGCCGCGGCGGGCTCGTTGAGGATGGTCACTTCTCTTCACTTCCCATGGTCGTGATGCCGGAGGGCACCGCGCCGGTCTGACCCTTGGCCCGCAGGTCCTTCAGGTGCTGGTCGTACTCGGCACGGTCGACGACCTTCACGTTGAACAGCATGCGCGAGTGGTCGACGCCGCAGAGCTCGGCGCACTTGCCCATGTACTCACCCTTGACGGTCGGGGTGACCTCGAACTTGTTGACCACGCCCGGCACGACGTCCATCTTCATCATGAAGTTGATGGGCCAGAAGTCGTGGATCACGTCACGAGAGGTGAGGCGGAACTGCACCGTCTCGTCGACCGGCAGGTACAGCGTCGGCGGCTGGCCGGGGGTACCCACCTCGTACGCGGCCTGCTCGTTGGCCGGGTCCGGGTTCTCGGTGTTCTCGTAGTTGAACGCCCAGCTCCACTGGAAACCCACCACGTTGACGGTGTGCTGCGGCTTCTCGGAGACGGCGGTCAGCTTCGACTCGTCGCGGGCGACGAAGTAGAAGAGGACCGACACGATGATGATCGGGACCGCGGTGTAGAGCGCCTCGATGGGCACGTTGTACCGGGTCTGCGGGGGGACCTGCACGCCGGTGCGGCTGCGCCGGTGGAAGATCACGCTCCAGATGATCAGACCCCACATCAGTACGCCGACCACCAGCGCCGCGATCCAGGAGCCCTGCCACATGTGGAGGACCATCGGCCCTTCCTTGGTGACGGGGCTCGGGAGGCCAAGCCTGGGGAGGTCGTTGGCCGAGCAGCCGGTGGCGGTCGCGATGACGAGGCCCAGTGCCAGCGCCTGAGGCAGCTTCCGCCGCATCGTGCGCCGCGGCGAGCGGTCGGAGCCGTTGGGACTCACGTAGCGCCTTCCCGAAGTCTCGCCCGCCTTCGCGTCGCCCCGGGGAGGTTTCCCCTCCTCGGCGACCCGTCCACGGGCACGGTTTGAATGCTTATGCGGGCCAAACCCTACTCCAGCCTTATGCGCTGCTGACGGGCAGGTCCCGGTAACGCGCCGCCCGAGCACCCGATCAGGCCCGGCAGGGGCTGCGCCGCAGGTCATCCTAGGCATTCGGGGTCCGTACGCCCGATCGGGGGATGACCTCGGACAACACGAGTGACGCCCCGTCGGACGCGGACGATACGGACATTCGGGGTGATCGACTGACGATCGGTGAGCCGCCGCCGGAGGCCGGAATGCACCCGGGAGTGTCGTTAAATGTGACCGTGTACTTCGATGTGGCCTCCACCGCACCGCTCCACCCCGTCGCCCGGCAGGCGCTGACCGCCGCCCTCGACGAGGGGTGGGCCGACCCGGCCCGGCTCTACCGCTCCGGGCGACAGGCCCGGATGCTGCTGGACGCGGCCCGGGAGACCGTGGCCGAGGTGCTCGGCTGCCGGGCCGACGAGATCTCCTTCACCGCCAGCGGCACCCAGGCCGTCCAGCTCGGCGTGCTGGGCGCACTGCACGGCAACCGGCGGCGCGGCCGGCACCTGGTGCACTCCGCCGTCGAGCACTCCAGCGTGCTGCACACCGCGGAGCGATGGGGGTCCCCCCGGCCGGAGGCTGGGGGACAGACGGCGGGCGGCGAGGTCACCGTGGTGCCGGTGGACCGGCAGGGCCGGGTCGACCCGGCGGAGTTCGCGGCCTCCCTGCGGCCGGACACCGCGCTCGCCGTGCTGCAGTCCGCCAACCACGAGGTGGGCACGGTGCAGCCGGTCGCCGAGACGGCCGCGCGCTGCGGGGAGGTGCCGCTGCTGGTGGACGCGGCGCAGAGCGCCGGGCGGGTGGACGTGCCGGCCGGCTGGTCGCTGCTGGCCGCCAGCGCGCACAAGTGGGGCGGCCCGGCCGGGGTCGGGGTGCTGGCGGTGCGCAAGGGCGTGCGGTACGCCTCGCCGCTGCCCGCCGACGAGCGCGAGGGCGGCCGGGTGCCGGGGTTCGTCAACGTGCCGGCGATCGTCGCGGCGGCGGCCTCGCTGCGCGCGGTGCGGGCCGAGGCGGAGCGGGAGAACGCCCGGCTGCACGAGCTGGTCGAGCGGATCCGGGCCCGGGTGCCGCGGCTGGTCCCCGAGGTCGAGGTGGTCGGCGACCCGGTGCGGCGGCTGCCGCACCTCGTCACCTTCTCCTGCCTGTACGTGGACGGCGAGGTGCTGCTGGGCGAGCTGGACCGGGCCGGGTTCGCCGTCTCCTCCGGTTCCTCGTGCACCTCCTCCACGCTGACCCCGAGCCATGTGCTGGCGGCGATGGGCGTGCTCACCGAGGGCAACGTCCGGGTCTCGCTGCCGTTCGGCGCCGCCGAGGCGGACGTCGAGCGGTTCCTGGCCGTCCTGCCGGAGGTGGTGGCGGGCGTCCGCGCGCCGCTGGGGCTGGACCTGGCACCGCCCTCGGCCGCCGGGGAGGTCCTCCCGCCCCGAGCCGAAGGGCGCGCCGGTGCCGAAGGCGAGGAGCGACAAGCGACCGACGAAGGAGGGAGTGCCGGAGCGAGGAGCGTCGGCACCGGGTCGGAGCGCCCGGAGGCGAGCGGGCGAATCACCGGGCGGCTGCTGGTGCTCGACGCGCTGGGCAAGCGGTGTCCGCTGCCGGTGATCGAGCTGGCGAACCGGATCAGCGAGGTGCCGGTGGGCGGGACGGTCGCGGTGCTGGCCGACGACGAGGCGGCCCGGCTGGACGTCCCCGCCTGGTGCGGGATGCGCGGCCAGGAGTACCTGGGCGAGGCCCCGGCCGCCGAGTACGGCGGCGACCGGGGGTCGGCCTATCTGGTGCGGCGGGTCAGTTGACCAGGTGCGCGCGGACCTCGGCGCCGGCCTCGTCGCCGTAGGCGGCGGTGAAGCGCTGCAGGAAGTCGTGCGGGCGCAGCTCGTACTCCTGGGTGCCGACGGTCTCGATCACCAGGGTGGCGAGCATGCAGCCGATCTGGGCGGAGCGCTCCAGCTCCAGGTCCCAGGAGAGGCCGGCCAGGAAGCCGGCGCGGAAGGCGTCACCGACACCGGTCGGGTCCACCTTGGCGGTCTCGGGGGCACAGCCGACCACCACCGGGGCCTCGCCCTTGCGGTCGATCCGGACGCCCTTGCTGCCCAGGGTGGTGATCCGGGTGCCGACCCGGGTGAGGATCTCCTCGGAGTCCCAGCCGGTCTTGGACTCGATCAGCGCGGCCTCGTACTCGTTGGTGAAGAGGTACGCGGCGCCGTCGACGATCTGGCGGATGTCGTGGCCGTCGAGGCGGGCCAGCTGCTGGGACGGGTCGGCGGCGAAGGCGTAGCCGCGGGTGCGGCACTCCTGGGTGTGGCGGACCATCGCCTGCGGGTCGTCGGCGCCGATCAGCACCAGGTCGAGGCCGCCGATGCGGTCGGCGATCGGCTTGAGCTCGATGTTGCGGGCCTCGGCCATGGCACCGGTGTAGAACGAGGCGATCTGGTTGTGGTCCTCGTCCGTGGTGCACATGAAGCGCGCGGTGTGGCGGGTCTCGGAGATGTGGACGGCGCGGCAGTCCACGTTGTTGCGCTCCAGCCAGCTGCGGTACTCCGCGAAGTCCGCGCCGGCCGCGCCGACCAGGACCGGGCGCAGGCCCAGGACGCCCATGCCGAAGGCGATGTTCGGCGCGACGCCGCCGCGGCGGATGTCCAGGGTGTCGACCAGGAAGGACAGCGACACGGTGTGCAGCTGCTCGGCGACCAGCTGGTCGGCGAACCGGCCGGGGAAGGTCATCAGATGGTCGGTCGCGATCGAGCCGGCGACGGCGATACGCACGAGGTCTCCTCAGGATGGCGGCAGGGCCACGGGACAGCGGGGTGGAACGGCGGTGCAACCCACCCACGGTACCCGGCGGGGGCGGGGCACCGGCAAGACAGCGGGTACCGGTCCCCCGTCCGCTGTCACTCGCCGTCCCCGAAGGTGTACTACCCCGCGGTAGCTCTGGTGGGCTCCGGTCCGACCGGCCTAGGGTCGGCAGGGAGGGGCCGTTTCGGCCCTGCCCAGGCCCGTGGCGACGCTGCCACGGCACCGGTGGATCGGAGTGATGGCCGATGATGCCCAGTCACCACCCGCTGCGGGTTCCGCCCGCCCTGCGCGGCGACGCGGACGGCGAGTCGCTGGACGCGCTGGTGGACTCCTCGCGCCGGCTGCGGCGGTTCTGGCCGCTGCTGGCGACCGGCCGGCAGGACAGCGCGCCGGCCGGCTCCGGCTTCCGGGTCCCCGCCGGGGCTCAGCGGCTGGTCGCGGGGATGCCCGAGTACGGACCCTGAGCCGGGGCGTCCGGTCCCGGGGAAGCGGGACGGGAACCGGAATCGCCCGGGGCACGTCACATCCGCGCGGTGCGGCCGGCACGGCGTACCGCTGAACCCTCGGGAGGATGTGCAGATGGATCTGGAGACCATGCCCCGGCGTTCCGGCCGGGTGCGCGCGACGGCACTGGCGGGCCTGGCGCTGGCGGCGGCCACCGTCCTGGCCGGATGCGGCGGCGCGGCGAAGGCGGGTTCGGGGGCGACGTCCGCCACCGCGGAGCCGGCGGCGGCGAGCGCGTCCGCCTCTCCCGGCCCGGCCACCGACGGCGCCGCGGCCACGCCGGCTCCGGTCACCACGCCGCCGTCCGACCCCTCGGCCACCGCCCCGGACCCGCGGCCGGCCAGCCCGGGCCCGGCGCTGACCCCGACCCCGGCGCCCACTCCCCCGGGTTCGGGCGGCAACGGCATCGCGGTGGGCGAACCGGCGCCGAACGGCTCCGGGACCGGCTCGCAGGTGCACCCCGCGATCACCTACCGGTCGGACGGCAACCGTCTGACGGTCTGGTTCTACGGCGGGGTCTGCCAGAGGTACGCGCTCAAGGCGGACGAGTCCAAGCCGGGCCGGGTGGACATCCGGGTGACCACGGCGGCGCCGGTGCCCGCCGGGCAGGACTGCATCGCGGTGGCCCAGCGGCAGACGGTGACGGCCGACCTGAAGGAGCCGCTGCGGGGCCGGACGGTGACCGATCTGGCGACCGGGCAGGAGGTGCCGCTGGAGGCGGACCCGAAGATCGGCCCCGACCCGGTGGTCCCGGACATCCCGGGCAACCCGTGACGGTGTGACCGGTGCGGTCGGCACAGCCGGTGTGACCGGAACGACCGGCACGGCCGGTGTCCGGACACGACGAAGGCGGCCCCGGGGATCCGGGGCCGCCTTCGCGTCAGGCCGTTAGCTGAACGAGTCGCCGCAGGCGCAGGAGCCGGTGGCGTTCGGGTTGTCGATCGTGAAGCCCTGCTTCTCGATGGTGTCCACGAAGTCCACCGTGGCGCCGCCCAGGTACGGGGCGCTCATGCGGTCGGTGACGACCTTGACGCCGTTGAAGTCCTTGACCACATCGCCGTCGAGCGAGCGCTCGTCGAAGAACAGCTGGTAACGCAGGCCGGAGCAGCCACCGGGCTGGACGGCGACCCGCAGCGCGAGGTCCTCCCGGCCTTCCTGCTCCAGCAGGGCCTTGACCTTGCCCGCGGCGGCATCGGTGAGGAGGATGCCACTTTCGACAGTGGTCTCGTCCTGGACGGTCATCTGCTTTCTCCCGGTCTTGACGACGGTCTGCCGCCAGTGCCAACCGACGGTCGCCCGGATTCATTTCCCGGACGGCGGTGTTTTCGGAGGATTCGTGGCGGCGTGATTCCGTGGGCCGGGCGTGCACCCGCTCCCCATACGCTCCCCATGCTCGCACACCGGCGGACCCCGGTCACCGCCCGATGGGGCCGATCCGGGTGAACGGGCCACGCGGCGGCGCCCGGACGGCCAGGATGGTGGGCATGATCCTGCGCCCGGTCCAGGACACCGCCGCCGACGCGGAGGTGGTCCAGTACGTCGCCCGTGCAGCGTTCGCCTCCCTCCCCGACGCCCCGCCCGCCACCGAGCCGCCCCGGCCGGCCGTCTACCAGCTGGCCCGGACGAGACACCTGGCGCGCACCGATCCGCAGGGCTGCTGGCTCGCCGAACTCGACGGCGAGCCGGTCGGCGCGGTGCTCTCGCTGCGCCGCGAGGGCGTCTGGGTGCTGGCGCTGCTGGTGGTGCTGCCCCGGGTCCAGGGCAAGGGGGTGGGCCGGCTGCTGCTGGAGCGGGCCCTCGCGTACGGGCGCGGCTGTCTGCGCGGGATGCTGTGCGCCTCGCCGTCGCCCGCCGCCGTGCGCCGCTACCGGCTGGCCGGCTTCACGCTGTACCCGGCGATGCGGCTGACCGGGCGGGTGGACCGGTCCGGGCTGGTCGATCCCGGGGACATCCCGGTGCACCCGGGGAACGCGACCCACCGGCATCTGCTGGACTCGGTGGACCGCCGGCTGCGCGGCTCCGCGCACGGCCCGGACCACGAGCTGCTGCTCGCCCACAGCGAGGAGCTGCTGATCGCGGACGCGCTGGCGGGCAGCGGCTACTGCTACCGCGACGGCGGCGAGGTGAAGCTGCTGGCGGCCACCTCCAAGCGCATCGCCACCCGGCTGCTGCGCGAGGCGCTGGCCCGGGTGCCGGAGGGGGCGGAGGCCCTGGTGGAGGCGCTGACCGCGGAGCAGGAGTGGGCCCTGGACGTCGGTCTCGAAGTGGGCCTGACGGTGGAGACCCGCGGCTTCGTGGGCCTGCGCGGAATGCGCCCGCCGACGCCGTACGTGCCGAACGGCGGGCTGCTGTAGGAGCTGCGGCCGGAACGGACGGACCCCCGCCGGGCCGGGGCCGGGCGGGGGTCCGTCCGTGCGCGCACGGGCGCGTCGGGTGTGCGTCACACCATGGTGTCGAGGATCTCCCTGACCATCTCCATGGTGGTGCCGGGGTGCAGGAAGGCGAAGCGGGCGACGGTCTCGCCGTCCCAGCCGGTGGGGGTGACGAAGCCGATCTGGTCCGCGAGCAGCTGCTGCGACCAGCGGTAGTAGTCGTCGTTGGTCCAGCCCGTGCGCTTGAAGCAGACCGCGGAGAGCTGCGGGTCGAACAGCAGCTCCAGGTGGTCGGTGTCGCGGATCAGCTGCGCGGTCTCCCGGGCGAGCGTGAGGCCGGCCTCGATGGCGTCGGTGTAGGCCTGGACGCCGTGCACGGCGAGCGAGAACCAGAGCGGCAGGCCGCGGGCGCGCCGGGTCAGGTGGTAGGCGTAGTCGGTGGGGTTCCACTCGTCGCCCTCGGTGTGCAGGACGTCCAGGTAGGAGGCGTCCTGGGTGTGCACGGCGCGGGCGAGCTGGGGGTTGCGGTAGACCAGCGCGGCGCAGTCGAACGGCGCGAAGAGCCACTTGTGCGGGTCGACGACGAAGGAGTCGGCGAGCTCGATGCCGTTGTAGCGCTCCCGGACGGAGGGGGCGAACAGGCCCGCGCCGCCGTAGGCGCCGTCCACGTGGAACCAGAGCCCGCGCTCGCGGGCGACCTCGCCCAGGCCCCGGAGGTCGTCGACGATGCCCTCGTTGGTGGTGCCGGCGGTGCCGACGACGCCGATCACCGTCTCCGGGTTCGGGTCGGCGGCCAGCGCGGCGCGCAGCGCCTCGCCGGTGAAGCGGCGGTTCACGGTCGGCACCTTGAACGCCTCGACGCCGATGATGTTGAAGGTGTTCTTGACCGAGGAGTGCACCTGGTCGGCGACGGCGATCCGCAGCCGGGCCTCCGGGCCGACGCCCAGGCGGCGGCGGGCGGTGTCGCGGGCGACCACCAGCGCGGAGAGGTTGCCGGCCGAGCCGCCGGAGACGAAGGTGCCGCCGGCCGACTCCGGCAGGCCCGCGCGGTCCGCTATCAGGCGGAGCACCTGGTTCTCGGCGGCGATCGCGCCCGCCGCCTCCAGCCAGGAGATGCCCTGGAGCGAGGCGCAGGAGACGACCATGTCGAAGAGCAGCGCGGCCTTGGTGGGGGCGCACGGGATGAAGGACAGGTAGCGCGGGCTGTCGGCGGAGATCACCGCGCGGGAGAGCTCGTGGTCGTAGAGCTTGAGCACGTCGGCCGGGTTGTTGCCGTCCTGGTTGAGCAGGCCGGACAGCTGGGTGCGCAGGTGCTCGCCGTCACCGGGGTGGTCGAGCGGGACGGGGTCGTACTGCAGCCGCTCGCGCATGTAGTCGAAAACCAGGTCGACCAGGTCGCTGTCGGGCCGGTGCATGCGGTCGGGGGCTGCGGACACGGGTGTCCCTCTCGGCTGTGGGGTGTCGGGGGTCCGGCGGCGCGGGGGTTGGCACCGCACGGCCGGACATGATCAGCGTAGGCAGCGACGGGCCCGGTCCGCGCGTCGGAACGCGGCCGGTCGGGCAGCTTTCGGGCGTCTTCGACGGGCTGCGCGCAGGATTCCTGCGCCGACCCGGGACGCGGCCGGCCGATCAGCCGATGAGCTGGGAGAGGACGACGGAGGAGCGGCTGCGCTGGACGCCCGGCTCTCGGCGGATCCGCTCGATGACCGCCTCCAGGTGCCGCATGTCGGCGGCCCGCAGGTGGACCAGCGCGTCCGGGTCGCCGGTGACCGTCCAGGCGGCGATCACCTCGGGGAACTGGCGCAGGCTGGCGAGGATCTCCTCGGGGGCGGTCCGCTCGCGGCAGTAGACCTCGACGAAGGCCTCGGTCTGCCAGCCGAGCACCGAGGGGTCGAGCACCACGGTGAAGCCGCGGACCACCCCGCGCGCCCGCAGCCGGTCGATGCGGCGGCGGACGGCGGTGGCGGAGAGGTTCACCTGGAGGCCGATCTCCGCGTAGGAGGCGCGGCCGTCCCCGGCCAGCCGGGCGAGGAGGAGGCGGTCGGTCTCGTCCAGGGAGGCCCCGACCAGCTCGTGCGCTCGGCTGCTGCTCATCGGTGCGGGGCTCCACGGGTCGTGCGGCGTCGGGAACGGCGGCGGGGCGACGGCGGCCCGCCGAAACGGTTCGGCAACCATTCTGGCTGATGTCAGGAGTGAGTCCACCGCTGACGGATGACGCGGAGGTGTCCGCGCGCCCCCGGAGGCGTCAGTCCACGAGCAGGACGATCTTGCCCCGGGTGCGGCCCTCCGCGCTGAGCGCCTGGGCCGAGGCGGCCTGGGCGAGCGGGAAGGTGGAGGCGACGGTCACGGTCAGCTGTCCCTCGTCGGCGAGCGCGGCCAGCTCGGCCAGCCCGGCGGCGTCCGGACGGACCCAGACGTACCGGCCGCCGCGTGCCCTGACCCCGAAGTCGGCGACCGAGGCGATCCGGGCCGGGTCGGCGACCAGGGCGGCCGAGACCTCGACGGCCTCGCCGCCGACCAGGTCCAGCGCGGCGTCCACGCCCTCCGGGGCGAGCGCCCGGACCCGGTCGGCCAGGCCTTCACCGTGCCGGACCGGCTCGGCCCCGAGGGAGCGCAGGTAGTCGTGGTTGCGCTCGCCGGCGGTCCCGATCACCCGGGCCCCGAAGGCCCTGGCGAGCTGGACGGCCAGGTGGCCGACCCCGCCCGCGGCGGCGTGCACCAGGACGGTGTCCCCGGCGCCGACGCACACCGCCCGCAGCCCCTGGAGGGCGGTCAGCCCGGCCAGCGGCAGCCCGCCGGCCTGCGCCCAGTCCAGCGCGGCGGGTCTGCGGGCCAGGGTGCGGACCGGCGCGGCGACCAGCTCGGCGTAGGTGCCGTGCTCGACGGCGTCCTTGCGCACGTAGCCGTAGACCTCGTCACCGGGGGCGAACTCGGTGACCCCGCCGCCGACCGCGCGGACCACCCCCGCCGCGTCCCAGCCCATCACCAGCGGGAAGTGCGCGTCGAGCAGGCCGTCCAGCCGGCCCTCCCGCACCTTCCAGTCGACCGGGTTCACCCCGGCCGCCCTGACCTGCACCAGGACCGAGTCGGGACCGACCTTCGGGTCGGGCAGGTCGGTGTACTCGACCACCTCGGGGCCGCCGTAGCGGTGGATCGCGATTGCCTTCATGCCACCAGCGAAACCCGGACGCGCCGGGATCCCGTTTCGGCCACGCCGCGAGCGCCCGGGAAGGCTCCGAACCGGCGAGCGGTTCTCGTCACATCGACAGGATGGCCATCGTCACTCTGACGCTAACCGGTTATCATAGATTGCGTCAGATAGACGAAAAGGCTGCACCGCTTGATCGGCCGCACAGAAGGGCGCCCGCCCGTGACCACCACCATCACCGAGACCTACGGCGTCGACCCCACTCCGACGCCGCTCGCTCTGCTGCTGCTCGGCCGCGAGGCCGACCCGAACAGCGAGCGCGGCGTCGAGTGCCCCGGTGACCTCCCGCCGGCCTCCGACCCGGACCTCGTCGAGCGCGCCCGGGCGGCCAAGGCCGCGCTCGGCGACCGCGTCTTCATCCTGGGCCACCACTACCAGCGCGACGAGGTGATCGAGTTCGCCGACGTCACCGGCGACTCCTTCAAGCTCGCCCGCGACGCGGCGGCCCGCCCGGAGGCCGAGTACATCGTCTTCTGCGGTGTGCACTTCATGGCCGAGTCGGCCGACATCCTCACCGGCGACGACCAGCGGGTCGTCCTTCCGGACCTCGCGGCCGGCTGTTCGATGGCCGACATGGCCACCGCCGAGCAGGTCGCCGAGTGCTGGGACGTACTGACCGACGCCGGCATAGCCGACGTCACCGTCCCGGTCTCGTACATGAACTCCTCCGCCGACATCAAGGCCTTCACCGGCCGGCACGGCGGCACCATCTGCACCTCCTCCAACGCCAAGCGGGCCCTGGAGTGGGCGTTCGAGCAGGGACAGAAGGTGCTCTTCCTGCCCGACCAGCACCTCGGCCGCAACACCGCGGTGCGCGACATGGGCTTCTCGCTGGACGACTGCGTCGTCTACAACCCGCACAAGCCGAACGGCGGCCTGACCGCCGAGCAGCTGCGGGACGCCAGGATGATCCTCTGGCGCGGCCACTGCTCGGTGCACGGCCGGTTCACCCTGGACTCGGTGAACGACGTGCGCGAGCGGATCCCCGGTGTCAACGTCCTGGTGCACCCGGAGTGCCGGCACGAGGTCGTCGCGGCCGCGGACATGGTGGGCTCGACCGAGTACATCATCAAGGCGCTGGACGCCGCCGAGCCCGGCTCCAAGTGGGCCATCGGCACCGAGCTGAACCTGGTGCGCCGGCTCGCCAAGGCCCACCCGGACAAGGAGATCGTCTTCCTGGACCGGGCGGTCTGCTTCTGCTCCACCATGAACCGGATCGACCTGCCGCACCTGGTGTGGGCACTGGAGTCGCTGGTCGAGGGCCGGGTGCCGAACGTGATCACCGTCGACCCGGAGACCGAGAAGCACGCCAAGGCGGCGCTGGACCGGATGCTGGCCCTGCCGTAGCGCGGGGCGGTCCGCCGCTCGGGCGGCACGGACGAAGGGCGGGCCCCCTCCCGGTGGGAGGGGGCCCGCCCCTGTGTCTGGCCGAGACGGCGGCTACTCGGGAACGCCCGGGATGAGACCGTCGCCCTCGTCGCGCAGCAGCACCCGGACCTCCTCGATGGAGGCCTCGGCGTCCGGCAGGATCAGGTCGGACGGCTCCAGCGAGTCGTCCGGCAGCGGGGTGCCGAACTTCTTCACGGCGCCCAGCAGCTCACCGAGCGCCCGGCGGAAGTGTTCCTCGTCCCCCGAATCCAGTGCGGTGAGGAGCTCCTCGTCGAGCTCGTTGAGCCGGTTGAGGTGGGCCTCGCCCACCTCGAACTGCCCCTCACCCATGACCCTCATGATCATGCCGTGCGTCTCCCTGTTCCTGGGGATGTCTCCCGGAGCTGCTCCTCGGTGGAGCTCAGGTCACTTGTTGTAGTTGATCCGCGGGGTGTCCTGCTGCTGCTGCGGCGCGGCGTCCTGCGGGCGGCCCTGCTCGATCGCCTGCGGGCCGGAGGCCGGGGAGCCGCCGGTCAGCTCGGCCTTCATGCGGGCCAGCTCCAGCTCGACGTCGGAGCCGCCGGCCACCCGCTCCAGCTCGGCCTCGATGTCGTCCTTGCGGCCGAGACCGCTGGCGTCGTCGAGCGCGCCGGAGGCCAGCAGCTCGTCGATCGCGCCGGCCCGGGCCTGCATCTGCGCGGTCTTGTCCTCGGCCCGCTGGATCGCGAGGCCCACGTCGCCCATCTCCTCCGAGATTCCGGAGAAGGACTCGGCGATCCGGGTCTGCGCCTGGGCCGCGGTGTAGGTGGCCTTGATGGTCTCCTTCTTGGTGCGGAAGGCGTCGACCTTGGCCTGCAGCCGCTGGGAGGCGAGCGTGAGCTTCTCCTCCTCGGCCTGGAGCTGCTGGTACTGCACCTGCAGGTCGTTGATCTGGGACTGCATGCTCGCCTTGCGGGTCAGGGCCTCGCGGGCGAGGTCCTCCCGGCCGAGCGAGAGCGCCTTGCGTCCCTGGTCCTCGTACTTCGACGACTGCTGCTGCAGCTGGGTCAGCTGCAGCTCCAGGCGCTTGCGCGAGGTGGCCACGTCCGCGACGCCACGACGTACCTTCTGCAGCAGCTCCAGCTGCTTCTGGTACGAATAATCCAGCGTCTCACGCGGGTCTTCCGCCCGGTCCAGGGCCTTGTTCGCCTTGGAGCGGAAGATCAGCCCCATACGCTTCATGATTCCGTCGCTCATGGGCCTCGGGTGCCCCCTTCTCCGGCCTGCGGTCTCTATCTCGTTACCAGACACGACGAGTGTATGTGCAGCGAGCCCGTCGCCGCAGTGCACCTGCCTGCAACAAGAGTGCTACAGGTCGGTCCCGTAAAGCCTCCTCCGCGGGGTGGATCCCGTTCTCGTACCACCCGCCGGTCAGCGGAGTGATCCCCTACGGGGAACCCCGGGGAAACCCGAGGCCGGCCGCCCGGGACGCGATCGATATGCGTTTGGTTCCCGGGGGACCGGAGGAAGCCGTCCCGCACCCCGTAGGCTGGTGGTGTGTTCCGACGCCGTTCAGATGATGCCGCTGCCTCCGCCGCCGTGCTGGAGAAGCAGGACGAGACGACCCAGCCCCGCGACCCGCAGGCGAAGAAGGGCCGCCCCACGCCCAAGCGCAGTGAGGCCGAGGCCAACCGGCGGACCAGGGTGAACGTGCCCAAGGACCGCAAGGAGGCCACCCGCCAGGCCCGCGAGCGGATGCGTGCCGAGCGCGAGAAGCAGCGCACCGCGCTGCTGGAGGGCGACGAGCGCCACCTCCCGGCCCGTGACAAGGGCCCGGTGCGCAAGTTCACCCGCGACTACGTGGACGCCCGCTGGTCGCTGGCCGAGTTCTTCCTGCCGGCCGCGGTCGTGATCCTGGTGCTCAGCATCGTCAAGGTGCCGGCCCTCCAGCTGCTCTCCACGCTGCTGTTCCTGCTCTTCTTCGTCCTGGTGGTGCTGGACTTCGTCCGGCTCGGCTTCGGCCTGCGCAAGCAGCTCGCCGAGCGCTTCGCCGGGCAGAACACCCGTGGCGCGGTCGCCTACGGTCTGATGCGCATCCTGCAGATGCGCCGGCTGCGACTGCCCAAGCCGCAGGTGCGGCGCGGGGAGAAGCCCTGACCGCCGAACCGGTGGACTCCGGCTGGGCCCCTCCCGTCTGGGACGGGCCCGGCCTCTACGCGCTCCCCGGCCAGGGCGGCGGCGGCCACGACCGGTTCGCCCAGGAGCGCGCCGGGTACGACCGCGGCGGGTACGAGCTGACCGGGTACGAGCGGCGGCTGCCTTCGCGCAGCGGCTCCTTCGCCGGCGCCGGCCCGTCCGCCGGGCGGTCCGGCTCGCTGCGCAACCTCGTCCGGCAGGAGATGGTCGCCCGGCAGCTCGCCGAGCAGCTGGCCGGCCGCGACGCGCAGCGCGTCCTCGACATCGGCTGCGGCCAGGGCACCCAGGCGCTGCGGCTGGCCCGGGCCGGGCACTACGTCACCGGCATCGACTCCGACCCGGCCGCGCTCGGCGCCGCCCAGGGCGCACTCGCCGAGGAGTCCGAGGCGGTGCGGGAGCGGGTCCAGCTGCTGATCGGCGACGGCCACCAGTGCGGGCGCTGGTTCGGGGCGCGCAGCTTCGACGTCGTGCTCTGCCACGGTGTGCTGATGTACCTGCCCGACCCCGATCCGATGATCGCCTCGCTGGCCCGGCTGCTCGCCCCCGGCGGACTGCTCTCCCTGGTGGTGCGCAACCGCGACGCGCTCGCCCTGCGGCCCGCGGCCGCCGGCGACTGGCGGGCCGCCCTGGAGGCCTTCGAGAGCGACCGGTACTACAACCGGCTCGGGCTGGCGGCCCGCGCCGACCGGATCGCCGACCTCGCCGTCACCCTCTCCGAGGTGTCCGTGCCGCTGCGGCGCTGGTACGGCGTGCGGGTCTTCACCGACCACGCCCCCGACGACGCGGCGCCGGTCGACGGCCGGCAGCTCGCCCAGCTGCTGGAGGCCGAGGAGCGCGGCGGGCGCACCGACCCGTACCGGCAGGTCGCCGCGCTGCTGCACGTCGTCGGCATGAAGTAGCCCCGGAGCCGGGCCGGCTCCGGGGCCACCTCCGGCGGCTCAGTCCTCGTGCAGGCCCATCGTGTAGACCTCGCGGCCGTCGTCCAGCAGCACCGCGCGGTCCACGCCGTCCTCGGCCAGCTGCTTCCAGTTCTCCCCGATCCAGGTCTCCGCGTCCCCCTGGCCGGCGAACTCCTCCGCCTGGCCGCTGTCCGTGGCCACCACGGTGCCGTCCGCCTTCTCGTACCGCCATGTCCAGACCATGCCCGGCTCCTCCCGCCGACGATCAGCGATGCGCTGTGTGCGCACCCTAAGCCCTCAGGTTGCCCGGCCGGATCTTCGCTATGCGCGGTGCGCGAGGATGGGGTGCATGACATCCGACGCCCCACTCCCCCGCACCCTGCTGCTCGGCGGCGCCCGGTCCGGCAAGTCCACCAGGGCCGAGCAGCTGCTCGCCCACCACGAGGACGTGCTGTACGTCGCCACCGGCGGTACCCGGGACGGCGACACCGAGTGGGCGCAGCGGGTCGCGCTGCACCGGGAGCGGCGACCGGCGGGCTGGCGCACCGCCGAGACCTGCGACCTGGAGGCTGTCCTGGCCGACCCCGCCGACCCGGCACCGGTGCTGGTCGACTGCCTGGCGCTGTGGCTCACCGCCGTCATGGACGAGTGCGGCGCCTGGGACGACGCGGTCTGGGCGGACGGCGGCGAGGCCGCGGTGCAGCGGCGCTGCGCGGCGCTGGCCCGGGCCTGGGCCGGTACCCCGCGGCAGGCGGTGGCGGTCAGCAACGAGGTCGGCATGGGCGTCGTCCCGGCCACCGCCGCCGGCCGCCGGTTCCGCGACACCCTGGGCCGGCTCAACATGGCGATCGCCGACGCCTCCGAGCGTGTGCTGCTGGTGGTCGCGGGGCAGGTTCTCACCGTCAAGCCCGCCGCCGACTGAACGACGGCGGCGTGTAGCCTTCCGGACGATGGACACGACCGTGGATCTCGATACGTTCTCCTCGCTCGTCGAGCGCCCCGACGAGAGCGCCCGGCGCGCCGCCGAGGAACGGTGGCAGGAGCTGGACCGGCCTCGCAACGGCCTCGGCAGGCTGGAGGAGCTGGGCGCCTGGCTGTCGTCCGTGCAGGGGCGCTCCCCGGTACGGCCGCTGTCGGCGCCCAAGGTGGTGCTGTTCGCCGCCGACCACGGGGTGGCCCGCCTCGGGGTGTCCCGACTGCCCGCGCAGGGCGGTACGGCGGCGCGGGTGCGCGCCGTGCTCGACGGCACCGCGCCGGTCGCGCTGCTCGCCCGCCGCTTCGGCGCCGGGGTGCGGGTGGTGGACGTCGCGGTCGACGCCGACGCCGACGGCTTCCCCGGCGAGGTCACCGAGCACCGGGTGCGGCGCGGCTCCGGGCGGATCGACGTCGAGGACGCGCTGAGCCCCGAGGAGACCGCCAGGGCGTTCCGGGCCGGCATGGCGGTGGCCGACGAGGAGGCCGACGCCGGGACCGACCTGGTGGTGCTGGGCGACCTCGGGGTCGGCTCGACCACGGTGGCGGCGGTGCTGGTCGGCGCGCTCTGCGGGACGGACGCGGCGGCGGTCACCGGGCGCGGCTCGGGCATCGACGACCGGGTGTGGATGGTCAAGTGCGCGACCGTGCGGGACTCGCTGCGCCGGGCCCGCCCGGTGCTGGGCGACCAGCTGGCGCTGCTCGGGGCCACCGGAGGGGCGGACTTCGCGGCGATCACCGGATTCCTGCTGCAGGCCGCGGTGCGCAAGCTGCCGGTGGTGCTGGACGGGGTGGTCTCGGCGGCGTGCGCGCTGGTCGCGCAGCGGATCGCGTTCCGGGCGCCGGAGTGGTGGCGGGCCGGGCAGACCAGCGGTGAGCCGGCGCAGGCGAAGGCCTACGACCGGCTGACGCTGACGCCGCTGCAGGAGCAGGGCATCACGATGGGCGAGGGGGTCGGCGCGCTGATGGCGCTGCCGCTGCTCCAGGCCGCGGCGGACACGCTGGCCGAGGAGGTGCCGGAGGTGTTCGTGTCGGCGGCGCCGAGGGAGCCGGCGCGGCTGCCGACGGCGACGGAGCTGCTGGGGAAGCTGTAGGACGGGTCGGGGGCCCGGGTCCGGTCGGTGACGACGGGTCCGGGCCCTTCGGCTGTTCCGAGTGGTCGGTGGGTGGTCGGTGTGCGGGACGGGTTGCGGTTCGCGTTCGGGACCTTGTCGGTTCTGCGGGTGCGGGTCGAGCGGTGGGACCGGGAGGCCGGGGGGCGGGCGATGGTGCTCGCTCCGGTGGTCGGGGTGGTGCTGGGGGCGCTCGCCGCGGGTGCGGGGGCCCTGGTCGCCTGGCGGGCGGGCGGGCCGCTCGGGGCGGTGGCGGCGGTCGGGGTGCTCGCGGCGCTGACCCGTGGGCTGCACCTGGACGGGCTCGCGGACGTCGCGGACGGCCTGGGCAGCGGGAAGCCCGCCGAGGACGCCTTGCGGATCATGAAGCAGTCGGACATCGGCCCGTTCGGCGTGCTCACCCTCGTCCTGGTGCTGCTGGCGCAGGTCGCGGCGCTGGCCGGGCAGTTCGCCGCCTCCCCGCTGCGCGGTGCGCTCGCGGTGCTCGCGGCGGCGGTGGCCGCGCGGTGCGCGCTCGCCTGGGGGTGTCTGCGGTCGGTGCCGGCGGCCCGGCCGGGCGGGCTGGGCGCGATGGTGGCGAGCACGGTGACGCCGGGTGCGGCCGTCGTCTCGACGGGCGCGGCGGCGGCCCTGCTCGCTCTCGCCGGCATGACGGACGGATGGTCAGCTGCCGTGCTGCCGACGGCCGTTGTTCTTGGCCTCGGTGGATCCTGGCTGCTGCTGCGGCGCTGCGTGCGGCGGTTCGGCGGGATCACCGGGGACGTGCTCGGCGCGATGGCGGAGACCGCCGCGACCGGCGCCCTGCTGGCAGTCGCGCTGCTGCGCTGAGGAGGACGCCAAGGCCCGTGCGCCGAAAGGCGGTACACCGGGCGGCGCGTGATCCCAGCATGCGGACTACCATGCGGGGAGCACCGCAGCCCTGCACCGCCGCAGGTCCTGCCCGTCCTGCGCACGTCGAGGCGCCGGGGCCTCTGGTGTGCGCGACCGCCGCGGCGGTGGGCGCGCGCAGCCAGGGGTCCCGGGTCCGGCGGACGCCGGCCGGTCGGCCTGGCCGGCGGACCGGGCTGCGCCGGTGCGGCACACGCGCCGCGACCGGTCGTGGACCGCGAAAGAACAGGACGTTTTACGTGACTGCATTGTCTGTGAGCACCTCCTCCGCCGCCTCGCTGCGCGCGGACGCCCTGGTGGTCGGCGTGGCGAAGGGCCCCAAGGGCATCGTGCTGGCCCCCGGCGCCGAGGCCGTGGCCGAGGCGTTCGAGGGCAAGCTGACCGAGGTTCTCAGCACGCTGGGCGCCACCGGCGCCGAGGGCGAGACCGTCAAGGTCCCCTCCCCGGCCGGTCTCAAGGCCGCGCTCGTGCTCGCGGTCGGCCTCGGTGACGCCGCCGAGGGCGGGTACGAGCTGGAGGCGCTGCGCCGCGCCGCCGGTGTGGCTGCCCGCGCCCTGGCCGGTGCCAAGAAGGCCGCGCTGGCCCTGCCGGCCGAGTCGGCCGACGAGATCGAGGCGGTCGCGCTGGGTGCCCTGCTCGGCGCCTACGCGTTCGGCACCTACAAGAACAACGGCAACGGCGGCAAGGAGCCGGTCGGCGAGCTGGTGCTGCTGTCGACCCGCAAGGGCAGCAAGGACGCCAAGGCCGCGGTCGAGCGCGCCCTGGTCGTCGGCGAGGAGATGAACCGCGCCCGCGACCTGGTCAACACCGCCCCGAACGACCTGAACCCGAAGTCCTTCGCCGCGCTCGCCCAGGCGGCCGGCAAGGAGCACGGCCTCAAGGTCGAGGTGCTGGACGAGAAGGCGCTGCTCAAGGGCGGCTTCGGCGGCCTGCTGGGCGTCGGCAACGGCTCGGTCAACCCGCCGCGCCTGGTGAAGGTGGCCTACACCCACCCGAAGGCCAAGGCCAGCCTGGCGTTCGTCGGCAAGGGCATCACCTACGACTCGGGCGGCATCTCGCTGAAGCCGGCCGGCCACAACGAGACCATGAAGTGCGACATGGCCGGCGCCGCCGCGGTGTTCGCCGCCGTGGTCTCCGCCAAGCGTCTCGGCCTGCAGGTCAACGTCACCGCCTGGCTTGCGCTGGCGGAGAACATGCCGTCCGGCTCGGCCACCCGCCCGGGCGACGTGCTGCGGATGTACGGCGGCAAGACCGTCGAGGTGCTGAACACCGACGCCGAGGGCCGCCTGGTGCTGGCCGACGCCATCGTGCGCGCCGGCGAGGAGAACCCGGACGTGATCGTCGACGTCGCCACCCTGACCGGCGCGATGATGATGGCGCTGGGCAACCGCACCTTCGGCGTGATGGCCAACGCCGACGAGCTGCGCGACACCCTGCACGCGGTCGCCGGCGAGGTGGGCGAGCAGTCCTGGCCGATGCCGCTGCCGGCCGAGCTGCGCAAGGGCATGACCGAGTCGACCGTCGCCGACCTGGCCAACATGGGCGAGCGGATGGGCGGCGGCCTGGTGGCCGGCCTGTTCCTCAAGGAGTTCGTGGCCGAGGGCATCGACTGGGCGCACCTGGACATCGCCGGTCCGGCGTTCCACGAGGGCGCGCCGTTCGGCTACACCCCCAAGGGCGGCACCGCCTCCGCGGTGCGCACCCTGGTCCGCTTCGCCGAGCAGAAGGCGGCGGGCGGCAAGGCCTGACGGCCCGGCACGACCGACGGACGGGGTCCGGTGCGCACGCCGCGCCGGGCCCCGTCCGGCTATCCGGGGCGGGTTACCTGCCGGTAGGGGACACGGGGCGGCCACCGCACCTCTGTTCGCTGCGGGCGAAACTTTGTTCCACAGTGCGGAACCCGGGGCCCCGAGGGCTCGCCGACCGCTCGCCGCCCTCCCGGCCAACCCCGCTCTGAGCTGCGACGATGGCCCCGGACATGGACTGTTCCCGGCGTTCCCACCACCCCTCGGGCCGCCCTCGGGGCGGACCCGGACATCAGTCGCCGCGAACAAGTGCGAAGATGTATTTCCGGCACGACTGGGCGCCCCACAAAGGCTTCCGACCCACCGGACCGCGACCGGCCCGGCGATCCACACCCCTTGCTTGGAGGACGTGACGTGGCGAACGACGCCAGCACCGTTTTCGACGTAGTCATTCTCGGAGGCGGAAGCGGCGGTTACGCCGCGGCGCTCCGCGGCGCCCAGCTGGGCCTGAGCGTCGCCCTGGTCGAGAAGGGTGAGCTCGGCGGCACCTGCCTGCACCGCGGCTGCATCCCGACCAAGGCCCTGCTGCACGCGGCCGAGATCGCCGACGAGACGAAGGAGGCCGCCGAGTTCGGCGTGCTGGCCACCTTCCAGGGCATCGACATCAACGGCGTCCACAAGTACAAGAACGACGTCGTCGCCGGCCTCTACAAGGGCCTGCAGGGCCTGGTGGCGTCCCGCAAGGTCACCTTCATCCAAGGCGAGGGCAAGCTCTCCTCGCAGACCTCGGTGGACGTCAACGGCCAGCGCATCGAGGGCCGCCACATCGTGCTGGCCACCGGCTCCGTGCCGCGCTCGATCCCGGGCCTGGAGATCGACGGCGACCGCGTCATCTCCTCGGACCACGCCCTCAAGCTCGACCGCATCCCGAAGTCGGCCGTCATCCTCGGCGGCGGCGTGATCGGCGTCGAGTTCGCGTCCGTCTGGAAGTCGTTCGGCGTCGACGTCACCATCGTCGAGGCCCTGCCGCACCTGGTCCCGCTGGAGGACGAGGGCTCCTCCAAGCTGCTGGAGCGCGCCTTCCGCAAGCGCGGCATCAAGTTCGAACTGAAGGCCCGCTTCTCGGGCGTCGAGTACACCGAGACCGGTGTGCGCGTCTCCACCGAGAACGGCAAGCAGATCGACGCCGACCTGCTGCTCGTCGCCATCGGCCGCGGCCCGGTCTCGGCCGGCCTGGGCTTCGAGGAGAACGGCGTCGCGATGGACCGCGGCTACGTCCTCGTCGACGAGTACATGCGCACCAACGTGCCGACCGTCTCGGCCGTCGGCGACCTCGCCCCGACCCTGCAGCTGGCGCACGTCGGCTTCGCCGAGGGCATCCTGGTCGCCGAGCGCCTGGCCGGCCTCAAGCCGGTGCCGATCGACTACGACGGCGTCCCGCGCGTGACCTACTCCAACCCCGAGGTGGCCTCCGTCGGCATCTCCGAGGCCAAGGCCGTCGAGCTGTACGGCAAGGAGAAGGTCGTCACCGTCAAGTACAACCTGGCCGGCAACGGCAAGAGCAAGATCCTGAAGACCGCCGGCGAGATCAAGCTCGTCCAGGTCAAGGACGGCGCCGTCGTCGGTGTCCACATGGTCGGCGCCCGCATGGGCGAGCAGGTCGGCGAGGCCCAGCTGATCTACAACTGGGAGGCTCTGCCGGCCGAGGTCGCGCAGCTCATCCACGCCCACCCGACCCAGTCCGAGGCCCTCGGCGAGGCGCACCTGGCGCTGGCCGGCAAGCCGCTGCACGCGCACGACTGATCGCGCCCCCCACCCCCCATTCCAGTTCGCAAGACTTGATAGGAGTCGCTGAAACCATGGCGGTCTCAGTAACACTGCCCGCGCTGGGCGAGAGCGTTTCCGAGGGCACCGTCACCCGTTGGCTGAAGGCCGAGGGTGAGCGCGTGGAGGTCGACGAGCCGCTGCTCGAGGTCTCCACCGACAAGGTCGACACCGAGATCCCGGCCCCGGCCTCCGGCATTCTGGCCTCGATCAAGGTCGCCGAGGACGAGACCGTCGAGGTCGGCGCCGAGCTGGCGATCATCGACGACGGCTCGGGTGCCCCGGTCGCCGCTCCGGCTCCGGTCGCCGAGGCCGCTCCGGTTGCCCCGGCCGCTCCGGTCGCCGCCCCGGCCCCGGTCGCCGAGGCCCCGGTCGCCGCTCCGGCCCCGGTCGCCGAGGCTCCGGCCGCCCCCGCCGCCGCTCCGGCCGCCGACGCCACCCCGGTGCTGCTGCCGGCGCTGGGCGAGTCGGTCACCGAGGGCACCGTCACCCGCTGGCTGAAGGCCGAGGGCGACACGGTCGAGGTCGACGAGCCGCTGCTCGAGGTCTCCACCGACAAGGTCGACACCGAGATCCCGTCGCCGGTCGCCGGCACGCTGGTGAAGATCCTGGTCGGCGAGGACGAGACCGCCGAGGTCGGCGCCCAGCTTGCGCTGATCGGTGCCGCGGGTGCCGTCGCCGCCGCTCCGGTCGCCGCTGCTCCGGCCGCCCCGGTCGCGGCTCCGGCCCCGGTCGTGGAGGCCCCGGTCGCCGCTCCGGCTCCGGTCGCCCCGGCTGCTCCGGCTCCGGTCGCCGCCCCGGTTGCCGCTCCGGCTCCGGTTGCCGCCGCTCCGGCCGCTCCGGCCCCGGTCGCCGCTCCGGCCCCGGTCGCCCCGGCTGCCCCGGCTCCGGTCGCCGCCCCGGTCGCCGACGCCGGTGACGCCTACGTCACCCCGCTGGTGCGCAAGCTCGCCGCCGAGCACGACGTCGCGCTGTCCGCCGTCACCGGCACCGGTGTCGGCGGCCGCATCCGCAAGCAGGACGTCCTGGCCGCCGCCGAGGCCGCCAAGGCCGCCCAGGTGCAGGCCCCGGCCCCGGTCGCCGCCGCGCCGGCCGCCGCACCCAAGGCCGCCGTCGCGCCGTCCGCCCTGCGCGGTCAGACGGTCAAGATGACCCGCATGCGCAAGGTCATCGGCGACAACATGATGAAGGCCCTGCACGAGCAGGCGCAGCTCACCAGCGTGGTCGAGGTGGACGTCACCAAGATCATGTCGCTGCGCGCCAAGGCCAAGGACGGCTTCCTGGCCCGCGAGGGCGTCAAGCTCTCCCCCATGCCGTTCTTCGTCAAGGCCGCCGCCCAGGCGCTGAAGACCCACGCGGTCGTCAACGCCCGGATCAACGACGCCGAGGGCACCATCACCTACTTCGACACCGAGAACATCGGTATCGCGGTGGACTCGGAGAAGGGTCTGATGACCCCGGTCATCAAGGGTGCGGGCGACCTCAACATCGCCGGCATCTCCAAGAAGACCGCCGAGCTGGCCGGCAAGGTGCGCGACAGCAAGATCACCCCGGACGAGCTGTCCGGCGCCACCTTCACCATCAGCAACACCGGTTCGCGCGGTGCGCTGTTCGACACCGTCATCGTGCCGCCGAACCAGGCCGCGATCCTGGGCATCGGCGCCACGGTCAAGCGCCCGGTGGTCATCGAGGCCGACGGCGGCACCGCCATCGGCATCCGCGACATGACCTACCTGTCGCTCTCCTACGACCACCGCCTGGTGGACGGCGCCGACGCCGCCCGCTACCTGGTGGCCGTCAAGGAGATCCTGGAGGCCGGCGAGTTCGAGGTCGAGCTCGGCCTGTAAGGCCCCGGGAGTCCACCTCCGGCAGCACCGGAACCCCGCGCCGTCCCCGGACGGCGCGGGGTTCCGCGTGTCCGGGGCCCTCCCGGCGGCCACGGCCGGGGGCTTCGCGCCGTTCCGGGTTTTTCGAGCGGTTCCGGGTGATTCACCCGTTCTTCGCATGCGCGCGTGCGGCCGAACAGGGATGCTGGAGCGGTGATGGACGAGACCGACTTCTGGCTGATCATCGACGAGACCCGGGAGGCCGCCGAGGGCGACCCGGACGAGCAGGCGGACCGCCTGGTGGAACGGCTCGGTGAGCTGGCCCCGGACGACGTCATCGACTTCGCCCGGCTCTTCGAGGCCCGCTTCCAGCGCGCCTACCGCTACGACCTGTGGGGCGCGGCGTACCTGCTGCTGGGCGGCGCCTCCGAGGACTCCTTCGACTACTTCCGGTGCTGGCTGATCGGCCAGGGCCGGGACGTCTTCGAGGGCGGCCTGTACGAGCCCGACGACCTGGCGGACCTGCTGCCGGAGTTCGACGAGGAGGAGGACGGCGAGGCCGAGGACCTCGGCTACGCCGCCGACGAGGCCTACGAGCAGCTGACCGGACTGCCGCTGCCCGAGGTGGGCGGGCGGCAGCCCGCGCGGCCGTCCGGAGCCGCCTTCGACTTCGACGACCCGGACGTCATGGCGAAACGGTTTCCCAAGCTCTGGGAGCGGTACGGGGATTGAGGACGGGGGACGGAGGGCGAGGGGCCGAGGACGACCGGCACCGGGCGCGGCCGGGGGCTCAGACGCTCGAACCGCCCGCCGCGCCCGTGTCCTGCTTGATGCCCTTGAGGATCTGGTCCAGGGCCGAGGGGTCGGGCGCGCCCGCGGCGTCGTCCACCCCGCCCTCGAAGGCCACGTAGCCGCCGCCCTTGGCCGGGACGGCCGCCAGCAGGATGTAGCCCTTGCTGCCGTCCGAGGTCACGATGTGCCAGCGCACCGCGTACCCGGCGATACCCGCCACGGTGGTGCTGGAGGAGCCGGCGTCGGTGTGCGAGCTGATGTCGGTGAAGATCGCCGCCGCGTAGGCCGGCATCGCCGCCTCGGCCGCCGCGCGGGCGGTGCTGCCGGAGATGGTGTCCTTCTCGACCGAGAACTGACCGCGGATGCAGTTGCCGCCGCCGGGGCAGGTGTACTGGCCGGTGCCGAGGAAGACGGTCGAGTGGGCGCCGCTGGTGTTCGCCTGCCAGCCTTCGAAGACCGGCACGGTGATGCCGTGCTGGGGGTCGGCGACGGTGTCCTTGACCGCCGGGGTCGGGCGCGCCGACGCGGTGGGCGACGACGAGTCCGGCCTGGTCGTGGTGGGAGCCGGGGCCGGGGTGTCGGTGACGGTGACCGTGGTCACCGGACGGGACCTGCCGGCGGACGGGCCGTCACCGCCGCTGTTGAGCGCGATGGCGGCCACCACGCCGACCACGGCCAGCACCGCGACCCCGATGCCGACGGCCGTACCCGTCCTGATCCGGTTCGGCCTGGAGGGCGGCGGGTAGGCCGCCGGCGGGTAGCCGTAGGCCGGCGGGTTCTGCGCCGGGTAGCCGTAGCCGGGCTGCCCCGGCTGCGGCGGGCCGTAGGCGTACGAGGGCGGCGGGGGCGCGGCGGACGGGCCGCCGGGGCTCTGCCAGGAGACCTGCGTCGGGGCGTCGGCAATCGGGCCGCCGCCCGCCTGGACGGGGCGCACGTCACTGGTCCAGGCCGTGCCGTCCCACCAGCGCTCATGACCGGCCGTGCCGTCCGCACCCGGAACCGGGTACCACCCGGGAGGCGTCGAGTTGCTCACGGCAAGACCGTACCCGCCCGGGTGATGCTCCAGACAGGCCGGGTCCGTCACGACTCTGCACCACCCGGACAACGTTTCTGACGGAGTGTCAGTCGAGTGCCGGGCGGTGCGGGGGCCCGGCCGAGGTTCGGCGGGGTCGTCCGGGTCGGGCGGGGTCGGGCCGGGTCAGCAGGGTCAGCAGGGTCAGCAGGGTCGGCGGGGTCGGCCGGTTCAGTCGGTGAGGGGGCGGGCCATCCAGACGTCGTCGACGTAGGCGCCGTCGATCAGGAACTCCTCGGCGAGCACGCCCTCGACCACGAAGCCGCAGCGCCCGTAGAGCGCGCGGGCCGGGGCGTTGTGGCCGAGCACCCGCAGGGTGAGCTTGCGGGCGCCCTGGCCGCGGGCCGCCCGGCAGGCCTCCTCGATCAGCGCGACGCCGATGCCCCGGCCGCGGACGGAGGCGTCGACGGCCAGTCCCTGGATCTGGCGCACGTGCTGGTTGCTGGCCAGCGGGGTCGGCGGGGCGATCCGGATGTAGCCGACGATCCGGCCGTCGAGCAGGGCGAGGCGGAACTGGTCCGGGAGGTGGCGCTCGTCGAAGACCCCCGCGTCCTCGGCGGGCCGCGGGCCGACGTCGGCCAGCGGGGTCCAGGTGGTGCGGTTGAGGACGGCGAGTTCCTTCTCGTCCTCGGGCCGGGCCGGGCGGATGATCAGATCGTCGGTTTCGTGCATGCGCGGCATGCTAACGACGGGCCGCGCGGACGTACACGGAATTTTCCCCCCGCCGCCGCTTCGCCCCCGGCTCCTCGCCGGAGCCGCCCGGCACCGGCGCTCCCGTGAACGGGCACGACCGGCTGCGAGGATGGGCGCATGAGAATCGCGGTCACAGGATCCACGGGACTGATCGGCTCGGCACTCGTCGACTCACTGCTGGCGGACGGGCACCAGGTGGTGCGGCTGGTCCGGCACCGCTCGAGGACCGGGCCCCGGCCGGACGGCACCACCGCCATCGGCTGGAACCCGCTGCTGGGCCAGGTCGACCGGGCCGGGCTGGCCGGGGTCGAGGCGGTGGTGCACCTCGCCGGCGCCGGGGTCGGCGACCGTCGCTGGAGCGAGGGCTACAAGCGGGAGATCCGGGAGAGCCGGGTGCTCGGCACCGAGACGCTGGCCGCCGCACTGGCCGGGCTGGACGAGCCGCCGAAGGTCCTCGTCAGCGCCTCGGCCGTCGGCTACTACGGCCAGACCGGGGACCGGGTGATCGACGAGTCCTCGCCCGCCGGGGACGACTTCCTGGCCGAGGTCTGCGCGGAGTGGGAGTCCGCCGCCGCACCGGCCGAGCGGGCCGGGATCCGGGTGGTCCACCCGCGCACCGGCCTGGTGCTCTCCGCGGCCGGGGGTGCGGGTGGCCGGCTCGTGCCGCTGTTCCGGCTGGGCCTCGGCGGGCGGCTCGGCGACGGCCGGCAGTACTGGAGCTTCATCTCGCTCGCCGACGAGGTCGCCGCGCTGCGGTTCCTGATCGACCGGGAGGACATCGGCGGTCCGGTCAACCTGACCGCCCCGGAGCCGGTGACCAACGCGGAGCTGACGGCGGCGCTCGGACGGGCGCTGCGCCGGCCGACGCCTTTCCCGGTGCCGCGGGCCGTACTGGAGGCGGTCCTCGGCGAGTTGGCGATCGAGGTGGTCGGCAGCCACCGGGTGGTGCCGCGCCGGCTGCTGGACGCGGGCTTCCGGTTCGAGCACCCGGACGTCGACTCGGCGGCGCGGGCGGCGCTCTGAGGAAGGGGCGGGAGCCTTCGGGGGCCGGGCGCACGGTCGTGCCCGGCCCCCACGCGTAGCCGCGCTACGACGTTCACCCTGGCCAGGGGCATATGCCGAACGGAGGCCGGGCGATCGCGGGGCGCCTGCCGGGCACTTGCCGGGCGATTCCCGGGAGGGGGCTCCGGGAGGGGGCGCACGGGAGCACGGGGCGGGCGCGCTACGCGCCCCCGGTGACGGTGTGCGCCCGCCGGACGCCATCACGGCCCGATCGACGCACAGTCCGTGACGGCACCTCCACTGGATGCGATCACTCCTCTTCCCCGCCTCGGATCGGGCCCGATGCGCTTGTCTGACCGTCGCACTGACTGGGCATCACACCGATCGGACCGTGTCCCAGCACCCCGCTGCCTGCGCCGGCCCGAAACATCCGGGACCAGGGAGGGAGCCACCCGTGCCCACGTACGACTTCACTCGCCGCACCCGCCGACAATCCGATCCGGACGTCGTCGTGGTGGGAGCCGGCCTCGCGGGCCTCGCCGCCGCCCGCGTGCTCACCGGCCACGGCATCACCGTCCAGGTCCTGGAGGCCGCCGACCGGATCGGGGGCCGCGCGGCCTCCCACGAGCAGGACGGCTTCCGACTCGACCACGGCAGCCATCTGCTGAACACCGCCTTCCCCGAGCCGCGCCGCGTGCTCGACCTCGACCGCCTCGACCTGCGCCCGCTCGCCCCGGGCGTCCTGGTGCACAACGGCGGGCGCCGGTACCGGGTCGGGGACCCGCAGCTGACCACCGCCCGGCAGGCCGCCGCCCGGGCACCGCTGGGCAGCCCGCTGGACAAGGCACGCCTCGGCAGCTGGCTCAACCGACTCGCCGCCACCCCGCCCGGCCGGCTGAAGGCCCGGCCGGAGACCACCGCCGCCCGGGCCCTCGGCGAACGCGGGCTCGCCCCGCGCACCGTCGACGGCCTGCTGCGCCCACTGCTCGGCGCCCTGCTCAGCGACCCCGCCCTCGGCACCAGCAGCCGGGTCGCCGACCTGGTGCTGCGCTGCTACGCGCGCGGCCGGCTCTGTCTGCCCGCCGGGGGGATCGCGGCCGTGCCGGCCCAGCTGGCCGCCGCGCTGCCCCCCGGCACCGTCCGCACGGGAGTGCGGGTCACCGCGATCGCGGCCGACGGCGTGGAGACCGCCGAACACGGGCGGATCGGCGCACAGGCCGTGATCGTCGCGACCGACCCGCGCTCCGCCGCCGAGCTGCTGCCCGGACTGCGGCTGCCGGACTTCCACCCCGTCACGACCTTCCACCACGCGGCCGACCGGGCGCCGCTGGGCGAGGCCGCGCTGCTGCTGGACGGCGACCGTCCGGGCGGACGTCCGTCGCTGGTCTCGCACTCGCTGGTGCTCAGCGCGCTGCACCCCTCGTACGCCCCGCCCGGACAGGCGCTGATCGCCACCACGGTGCTCGGCCGCCGCGCCTTCGACGCCGGCGGGCCGGCCGCGCTGGAGCCGGCCGTGCGCAAACGGCTGGCGGAGCTGTACGGCACGCCGACCGGCGGCTGGCAGTTCCTCGGCGTGCGGCACCTGCCGGACGCGGTGCCCGCCATGCCGCCGCCGCACAACACCCGGCGGCCGGTGCGGCTGCTGGCCGGACTGTACGTGTGCGGCGACCACCGGGACACCAGCAGCGTGCAGGGGGCGCTGGTCTCCGGGCGGCGCGCGGCCGAGGCCGTGACGCGCGACCTCGGGCTGCCGACCAGCACCCCGGAGGCCGCTGCGGCCTGACGGACCCGAGGGCACGCGGTCCGTCCCCGGTCCGGCTGCCGGACGGGTGACGGACCGCATGCCAATATGCCGATATGACCGCTGATCGGATGACGACCGCCACCCCACCGGCCGCCGCGTGAGCGCCGGACCCACCGTCCAGCCGCTCGCGCTGATCCTGGTCCCCGCCGCCGCGGTCGCCGCCCCACTGCTGGCCGACCGGCTGCTGCGGTGGATCGCCGTGCCCAGCGTGGTGTTCGAGATCCTGCTCGGCGTCCTGATCGGCCCCGACGTCCTGGGCTGGGTGCACGTCGACGTCCTGATCGACGCGCTCTCCCGGTTCGGGCTGGCCATGCTGATGTTCCTGGCCGGGTACGAGATCGACTTCGCCAGGCTGCGCGGCGGCCCGCTGCACCGGGCCGTCGCCGCCTGGCTGGTCACCGTGCTGGCCGCGCTCGGCCTCGGCGCGCTGGTCGACCCGCACCCGCTGGACGGCGCCTTCGCCGGGCTGGCGCTCACCACCACCGCGCTCGGCACCATCCTGCCGGTGCTGCGCGACTCCGGGGAGCTGCCCACCCCGTTCGGCTCGCTGGTCATGGCCACCGGCGCGGTCGGCGAGTTCGGGCCGATCATCGCCGTCGCCGCGCTGCTCAGCGGCAACACCCCGGCCCGCACCGCCGTCATCCTGGCCGCCTTCGCGGTGATCACCGCCGTCGCGGTCGGCGGCGCCCGGCGCCCGCGGCCGGCCTGGATGACCGGGCTGATCCGGGGCACCCTGCGCACCTCCGGTCAGTTCGCCGTGCGCACCGTGGTCCTGGTGCTCGCCACCATGGTGGCCGCCGCGCTCTGGCTGGAGCTGGACATGCTGCTCGGCGCGTTCACCGCCGGCATCGTCTCCCGGCTGCTGCTCCGCGACATGCCCCGGCACACCGAGGAGGTCATCGAGGCCAAGCTGGAGGGCATCGGCTTCGGCTTCCTCGTCCCGGTGTTCTTCGTGGTCAGCGGTATGAACTTCGACCTGGACGCGCTGCTCGGCGACCCGGGCACGCTGCTGCTCGTACCGGTCTTCCTGCTCCTGCTGCTCGCCCTGCGCGGGGTGCCCGCCGCGCTGCTCGCGCCCGCCGGGCTGGGGCGGCGTGACCGGGCCGCGCTCGGCCTGTACGGCGCGACCGCGCTGCCGCTGGTCGTGGTGATCACCACGATCGAGGTGGACACCGGCCACCTGCCGTCCTCGACGGCGGCCGCCCTGGTCGGCGCGGGCATGCTCTCGGTGCTGCTGTTCCCGCTGACCGCGCAGCGGCTGCGCGGGGACGTCCGGCCGCCGGCCGCCGTCGGGGGCGGCCGGCCGCGGGTGAACGCCGAGAGCTGGTGACTCCTCGGACCGGTCGGGGCCGGTGAGTTCTCGGGCCGGTCAGATCACCCCCGCCTGGCGGGCCGTTTCCTCGAACGCGCGCGCCACCGGACTGCCCCGGTACGGGGTGAGCCGGCGGTGGAAGTCGCGCACGTACTCCAGCGACCGGGCCGACCGCATCTCCCCCGCCGCCCGCAGCGCGTCGGTCGCCATGCCGCAGGCCTCGTCGAGGTCCCCCATGCCGAGCCGGGCGGTGGCCAGCACCAGCCGGCAGAAGATCCGGCTGCGGGCGTACGCGGGCGAGCGCAGCCGCAGCGACTTCTCGGCGTGCTGGGCGGCCGTGCGCCACTGCTGGAGGTCCCGGTAGCAGTGCGCGAACTCGTCGGAGAGCTGCGCCTCGTCGAAGAACCGGGCCCAGGACGGCAGCTCGTCGCCGGTCCGGGCCGCCGCCAGCGCCCGCTCGGCCCGGACCAGCGCGGTGGTGCAGGACCGGACGTCGCCGAGCAGGCCGTGCCCGCGCGCCTCGGCGGCGTGCAGCAGTGCCTGCACGGTCGGCGGCACCGCCGTGCCCACGCCCTGCTGGGCGACCCGGGCCAGCTGGACGGCCTCCCGGCCGTGGCCGAGGTGGACGGCCTGCTGGCTCATCGTCACCAGCACGTACCCGCCGAGCGCGCGGTCCCCGGCGGCCTGGGAGAGCCGCAGCGCCTGGACGAAGTAGCGCTGGGCCAGACCGTGCGCGGCGATGTCGAAGGACGTCCAGCCGGCCAGCCGGGTGAGGTCGGCGACGGCCCCGAACAGGGCGCGGCCGATCTGCTCGCCGTAGCGGCCGCGCAGCATCGGCTCGGCCTCGCTCTCCAGGTAGCGGACCAGCGCCTGGCGGGCGTGGCCGCCGCCGTAGGCGTGGTCCAGCGCGCGGAACAGGTCGCCGACGGCGCGGATGGCGGCGATGTCGCCGCGGCCGACACGCAGCGCCGGGCGCTGTTCGCGGCCCGGGTCGTGGAACGGCGGCTCGACGGCGATCGGGGGGCGCCGGCTCTGGGTGGGCACCCGGGCGCCGAGCGCGGCGGCGCCGGCCGTCGGGGCGGTGCCGGGCCCGGCGGGGCCGGTCCGGGCGACCGGGGCCGGGCCGCGCGGCGCGGGGCCCGCGGGGTGGCCGACGGCCCCGCCGGGCGGGCCGACGGGCGGCACACCGGTTCCGGGGTCGGGCCGGGCCAGGGTGGAGCCGTCCCTGGCGACCCGCTCGTCGGTGCGGCCGATCAGCCAGTCGCGGCTGGGCACCACCAGGCCGGCCGGGGTGAAGGCGATCCGGCGCAGCTCGGACTGCGGCCCGATGTCCTTGCGCCACATGCTCGCCACGATGTCCACCGCCTCCTGCGGCGTCTCGGCGAACTCCAGGCCGGCGTAGACCGGGGCACAGGCGTCCAGACCGAGGTCCTGCGCGGTGAGACGGCGGCCGAGCCGGCGGGTGAACACCTCGGCGATCAGCGCCGGGGTGGCGCCGCGGGGCTGCTGGCCGCGGAGCCAGCGGGTGACGGAGGTCTTGTCGTAGCGCAGGTCCAGGCCGTGCTCCAGGCCGAGCTGGTCGACCCGGCGGGCCAGGCCGGCGTGCGAGAAGCCGGCCTCCTCGATCAGCGCGGCGAGCTGGAGGTTCTGGGTGGTGCCGGCCGACTGGTGCCGCTCCGGGGCGTGCGGCCGTTCGGGCGCGTGCGGCCGCTCCGGAGCGTGCCGGTCGGCGGCATGGCGCTCTGCGGCATGGTGCTCGGCGGCATGGTGCTCGGCGGCGTGCCGGTCGGCGGCGTGCCGGTCGGCGGGTGTGGCCTGCTCGGGCAGCCGCAGGTCGTCGGCGGCGGTCGGGGCGTCGGGGGCGTCCGGAAGGGCCCGGCCGACCGGACCTCGGTGCTGGTCGAGCGGGTCGAGCGGTCCGTACGCCGGGCTGTCGGTTGCAGGCCTTTGGGGCATAGTCAGTCAACACCTCTCGGACGCCGCACCGGCTCCACCAGCGGTTCGGCTGCCTGTGGCGACGCCCCCTGTCGGGAATCGGCGTGAATGTAGCGAGCATTCGGGCGCTATGGGTGGTTCTGACCCAGCAATCCTCCGAACGGGTGAAGCATCCGCGCCCATTGTGGGGAAGACACCTCTGGATGGGTTTGGCTTGGAGGACGCTCTTCGGCCATCGGCCGCGCTGACGGCGTGATGGCGGGGAACACCACAGTTCAGCGGGGTGCTGTAGGGAGCCGCCACATTGGAGGCGGGGCCGGCCGACGCCGGCGTGGTGGTCGAGGACACGCCCCCGCGGTCGAGCACCGGATCGCCGACCGGACCACCGACCGGACCGCTCGGCGGCCTCCGGACGACCCGCCTAGGACGTGGGCCGCGCACCTATGACGATCCGCCGGGATGTAGCGACCGTTCACATAGTGCCGCTCCCCCGCGCTTCCTACCGTGGGCCGACAGGGCCCTGACGGGGAGTCCGGAGCTCGGCGCGCACTACCGCATGCCCGTCGGCTCCCGACGACCGGCGGGGCCGAACAGCTACGATCTCGCTTCCCTCCTTGGGGCACGAAACACCCACTGTCGACGGGCGGCCGCACGATGAACGACCTCCACACCAGCTCGGCACCCGCGCTCCGCCGCCTGCTGGACCTGCTCGTCTCCGGCGCCGCCACCGAGGACTTCGCCGACGTACTCGCCGACGCCCGCCGGCAGGGCGCCCCGGCGCCGGTGCTGAGCGAGATCGACGACGCCACCTGGCAGGCGCTGCGGGTCCACCGCACGATGCGCCAGCACCGGCGCCGCGAGGCCGAGCTGACGGCGCTCTTCGACACCGCCGGCGACCTCGCCGCCTCCCGCGACCTGGACGCCGTGCTGCAGGCGATCGTCCGCCGGGCCCGGATGCTGCTGGGCACCGACACCGCCTATCTGACCCTCCCGGACGAGGCCGCCGGCGACACCTACATGCGGGTCACCGACGGCTCGGTCTCGGTGCTCTTCCAGACCCTGCGGCTGAGCCTCGGCGACGGCCTCGGCGGCCTGGTCGCGCAGACCGCCCGCCCGTACGCCACCCCCGACTACCGCACCGACGGCCGCTTCCACCACACCGGCACCATCGACGCGGGCGTGCTCGACGAGGGCCTGGTGGCGATCATCGGCGTGCCGCTGCTGCTCGGCGGCCGGGTGATCGGCGTGCTGTTCGCCGCCGACCGCTCGCCGCGCGCCTTCTCCCCCGACGAGGTCGCGCTGCTCTGCACGCTGGCCGCGCACGCCGCCATCGCGCTGGACACCGCCAAGTCGCTGGCCGACACCCGGGCCGCGCTCGCCGAGCTGAACAGCGCCAACGAGCTGATCCGCGCCCACTCCGCCGCCGTCCAGCGCGCCGCGCAGGGCCACGACCGGCTCACCGACCTGGTGCTGCGCGGGGCCGAGGTGCCGGACGTCGCCGCGGCGTTGGCCACCCTGCTCGGCGGCGAGATAGCCGTCCTGGACGCCGAGGGCGAGCCACTGGCCGGCCGGGCCGCCGCACCGGGCACCGGACCGGCCGAGGCGACGGCCGCGTCCCGGGCCGAGGGGCGGTCGGTGCGGCACGGCGCGGCCTGGGTGTGCGCGGTGCTGGCCGGGCAGGAGCAGCTCGGCACCCTGGTGCTGCGCGGCCGTCCGGACCTCGACGACGCCGACCGCCGACTGTTCGAACGGGCGGGCGTGGTGACCGCGCTGCTCCTGCTGCTGCGGCGCTCGGTCGCCGAGACCGAGAACCGGGTGCGCGGCGAGCTGCTGGCCGATCTGCTCACCGCTGCGGACCGGGACCCGGCCGGGCTGACCGCGCGCGGCCGGCGGCTGGGCGTGGACCTCGGCCGCCCGCACCTGGTGCTGGTCGCGGAACCGGGCGACCCGCAGGACGCCGCCGCCCGCTCCCGGCTGGCGGGCGCGGCCGGGCGGTACCTGTTCGGCTCCCGGGGCATCGGCGCGGAGCACGGCGAGGCGGTGGTGCTGCTGGTCCCGGCCGGCGAGGGCGGGGCCGCCGAAAGGGACGCCACGGGAGGCTCCGAGGCCGCGCAGCACGCCGCCGAGCGGCTCGCCCGGCTGGCCGGGTTCCCGGTCACGGTGGGCGCCGGCCGTCCCGCCGCCGGACCGGTCGCGCTGGCCGCCGCCTACGGGGAGGGGCTGCGCTGCGTCCGGGCGCTGCGCGTGCTCGGCCGGTCCGGCGAGGGCGCCTCGGCGCGGGCGCTCGGCTTCCTGGGCGTGCTGCTCGGCGACGGCCACGACGTGGCGGGCTTCGTGCGCGCGACGCTGGGCCCGCTGCTGGAGTACGACGCCCGGCGCGGCACCGAGCTGGTCCGCACCCTGCGCGCGTACTTCGACTGCGGCGGCAGCCTGACCCGGGCCAAGGACGAGCTGCACGTCCATGTGAACACGGTGGTGCAGCGACTGGACCGGGTCGAGGTGCTGCTGGGCGGGGACTGGAACGGTCCGGAGCGGTCGCTGGAGCTCCAGCTGGCGCTGCGGCTGCAACGGCTGTCCGGGCCGTGAGCGGCGTGCGGGGCCCTGTTCGGCCGGGGCCCCGCGGGGAAGGGGCCCGGCCGGGCCGCCGACGGGCGGGCGTACAGTGGGGAGGTTGGTCTCGAACGCCTGGCAAGGAGCAGTGGTGAGCGAGAACGTGCGGTTCATACGCATGGGCATCGGCGAGGGCGCCGTCCCCTACCAGGAGGCCTGGGAGGAGCAGCAGCGGCTGCACGCCCTGCGGGTCGCGGACGAGATCCCGGACACGGTGCTGCTGCTGGAGCACCAGCCCGTCTACACCATGGGCAAGCGCACCAACCCGGCCGATCTGCCGCTGGACGGCACCCCGGTGGTCGAGGTCAACCGGGGCGGCGAGATCACCTGGCACGGCCCCGGCCAGCTGGTCGGCTACCCGATCGTCAAGCTGCCGGACCCGATCGACGTGATCGCGTACGTGCGGCGGCTGGAGGAGGCGCTGATCCGCAGCTGCGGCGCGTTCGGCGTGGAGAGCACCCGGGTCGAGGGCCGCAGCGGCGTCTGGGTGCTGGGCGAGTCCATCCCGGACGCGGTGGTGGACCCGGCGCAGGTCGTCGACATCGGCAAGCTCACCCTGCGGATGGGCCTGCCGCTGGGCATCGACCCGCGGCTGGCCGGCCCCGAGTACGCGCCGTCCAACGCCGGACAGCGCGGTGACGACCGCAAGCTGGCCGCGATCGGCGTCCGGGTCGCGCGCGGGGTCACCATGCACGGCTTCGCGCTGAACTGCGATCCGGACATGACCTGGTTCGACAAGATCGTGCCGTGCGGCATCCGGGACGCCGGGGTCGCCTCGCTGACCGGCGAGCTGGGCCGGGACCTCACCGTCTCCGAGGCGCTGCCGCTGGTCGAGAAGCACCTGGCCGAGGTGTTCGCCGAACTTCCCGAGCCGGCCCCCGGCCGCTGAGGCCCGCCGCCCCGGTTTCCGTTCGTCCCCGTTCTCGCTCGTCCCCGTAGCCGCTCGTCCCCAGAGCCGCTCGTCCCCGTCAACACCCCCCGGGAATCTACCCGCCAGTAGCCCTGTTGCCCTGCGATTGCGGGGCCACTGCCCCGGCGAAGGCCGTACAAGCACAGGCGTACCCTGGGGGTACCCCGTCTAGTTCTAGGAGTCGCACGTGTCCGCTGTCGCACCCGACGGCAGGAAGCTGCTCCGCCTGGAGGTCCGCAACAGCGAGACCCCCATCGAGCGGAAGCCCGAGTGGATCAAGACCCGCGCGAAGATGGGCCCGGAGTACAACGCCCTCCAGTCGCTGGTGAAGAAGGAAGGGCTGCACACGGTCTGCCAGGAGGCCGGCTGCCCCAACATCTTCGAGTGCTGGGAGGACCGCGAGGCGACCTTCCTCATCGGTGGTGACCAGTGCACCCGCCGCTGCGACTTCTGCCAGATCGACACCGGCAAGCCCGCCGAGTTCGACCGGGACGAGCCGCGCCGCGTCGCCGAGTCCATCGTCACCATGGACCTCAACTACGCCACCATCACCGGTGTCGCCCGTGACGACCTGCCGGACGGCGGCGCCTGGCTGTACGCCGAGACGGTGCGCCAGGTGCACGCGATGACCGCCGGCCGCGAGAGCGGCCGCACCGGCGTCGAGCTGCTGATCCCGGACTTCAACGCGGTGCCGGAGCAGCTGGCCGAGGTCTTCTCGTCCCGCCCCGAGGTGCTGGCGCACAACGTCGAGACGGTGCCGCGGATCTTCAAGCGGATCCGGCCCGCCTTCCGCTACGAGCGCTCGCTGGACGTCATCACCCAGGCGCGCGCCGCCGGGCTGGTCACCAAGTCCAACCTGATCCTGGGCATGGGCGAGACCCGCGAGGAGGTCAGCCAGGCGCTGGCCGACCTGGTCGGGGCCGGCTGCGAGCTGATCACCATCACCCAGTACCTGCGCCCCTCGCTGCGCCACCACCCGGTGGAGCGGTGGGTCAAGCCGCAGGAGTTCGTCGAGCTGCAGGAGGAGGCCGAGGAGCTCGGCTTCGCCGGGGTCATGTCCGGTCCGCTGGTCCGCTCGTCGTACCGCGCCGGGCGGCTGTACCGGCAGGCGCTGGAGCGCCGGGAGCAGGCCGCGGTCTGAGCCGACCGGCCACGAGCCGAACCGGTCGACCGGCCGCGCTCGCCGAGCGTGAGCGTGTTTGAGCCATTGGAAGGGCGGAGCCGAGGCTCCGCCCTTCCGCGTTCATCACACTTTGACTGCCTGGTCACGGGCTGGTAACACGGGGTGGTGACGATGGACTCGTCGCGAGTGTTCGATTCTTCTCAGCCACGGCCGCGGCCGCGAGGGGAGCTGTTCGGCATGCAGATGCGGATCCGGTCGATGGGGGTTGCGCTGCGGTTCGCCGAGAGCGTCCTGCTGTCCGGCGGACAGCGGCAGGCCCGGCGCAACGCCTGGGCGGCGGTGTGCGAGAACCGCCGGTACGCGGCCGACCGACGGCACGACGCGCTGGTGTCGGGGGCCCCGCCGGGCCCCCCGTCCGGCCCCGTCACGGGGTCGGCGACGGGTCGGCCGGCACGCCGCCGACCGCTTCCGTAGCGGCACCCGGGTCACGGTTCGGGGCGAACGGGCACCCGGGCTTGGATATCCCGTACCCACGCCACGTACCATGAGCCCTATGGCGAGGGAAACATCCGAGAACCCCGGGCGACTGAAGCAGATCCGCCTGGCGTACACCATGACCAAGAAGGTCGACACCAAGATCGGCCTGATCATCGCCGGCGTCGGCCTGCTGACCTTCGGCGTGTTCCTCGCCATCGGCTTCGCGATCGAGCACCCCGTCTACCTGGGCATCCTGGGCTTCATCGTGGCCGTCCTGGCCATGGCGATCGTCTTCGGGCGCCGGGCCGAGCGCGCCGCGTTCGGGCAGATGGAGGGCCAGCCGGGCGCCGTCGCGGCGGTGCTGAACAACATCCGGCGCGGCTGGAGTGCCAACACCACCCCGGTGGCCGTCACCCGCAGCCAGGACGCGGTCTACCGCGCCGTGGGCCGGGCCGGCATCGCGCTGATCGGTGAGGGCAACCCGAACCGGGTCCGCCAGCTGCTCGCGTCCGAGAAGAAGAAGATGGCCCGGGTCGTCGGCGACGTGCCGGTGCACGACATCGTGGTGGGCAACGGCGAGGGCGAGGTCCCGCTCAAGAAGCTGCAGATCCACCTGATGCGTCTGCCGCGCGCCATCACGCCCGCCCAGGTCACCGAGACCAACGACCGGCTGCGCGCGCTGGGCGACCTGCTCTCCAAGGCCCCCATCCCCAAGGGCCCGATGCCCAAGGGTGCCCGGATGCCCAAGGGCGGCCAGGTCCGCTGACCCCCTCCCCCGTCGACAGCACGAGAACGGCCCCGCCGCGGAAGCTCCGCGGCGGGGCCGTTCGTCGTTCTCGTGCGCTCCCGGAGGACCGGGGTGCCCGGATAATCCGGACCTCGCCGGCCGGACCGGGGTCCTCAGATCCGGACCTCGACGGTGCCGACCGCCTTGTCGTGCAGCCCGCGGGTGTCCCGGTCCCAGACCAGCGCCGGCACCAGCAGGCAGAGCAGCACCGTGCGCAGCAGCACCTGCGGAATGGTCGCCCGGCTGCCGTCCAGGCGGACGACCCGCAGCCCGAACAGCCGCTTGCCCACGGTCGTCCCGGTGGTGGCGAGCAGCAGCACGGTGACCGCGAAGAACAGCGGGGTGGTCCACATGTTCGCCGAGGACGTGGAGCCCTTGGCGATCAGCCCGTAGGCGACCAGGGCGACCAGCCAGCCGTCGACGAGCAGCGCGCCCATCCGGCGGCCGGGTCCGGCGATCGAGCCGGGGCCCTCCTTGGGCAGTCCGAGGCGCTCACCGCGGTGGCCGAAGTCGGCGCCCATCTTCTCGGCGGCCGCCTTCGGGCCGTCGATCCACGATCCCAACGCTTCTCTGGTGTCCACGAATCCACACTAACCGGGCGAACGCCGGGGACGGCCACCGCCTCCCCCGCCGGACCCGCCACCGACGGGTGAATCGGCCGTCGCCGGCTTTCCACCACCCCCGCCGAATGATCCAGACCACTCCGGTGGCCCCACCTGGCAGGCCGAGGCGCTTTGTCCGGTCCCGTACGGCTTTGCCGTCCTCCGGACAGGTGTGGTTAACATTCAGGAAACGACTGGGTCACCGACCGGAAACGGCCCGTTCCTAGGGTGAGCCACATTCGCAACACCGAGGAGGATGGATGTTCAACAACGCCGCCGAAGTGAAGCAGTTCATCCAGGACAACGACGTGAAGTTCGTCGATGTCCGCTTCTGCGACCTGCCGGGCGTCTTGCAGCACTTCTCCGTACCCGCGGCGACGTTCGACCCGTCCGAGATCCTGATGTTCGACGGCTCGTCGATCCGCGGCTTCCAGGCCATCCACGAGTCCGACATGGCCCTGGTCCCCGACCTCGCCACGGCCCGGCTCGACCCGTTCCGCCAGGAGAAGCACCTCAACATCAACTTCTTCATCCAGGACCCGGTGACCGGCGAGGCCTACAGCCGCGACCCGCGCAACGTCGCCAAGAAGGCCGAGGCCTACCTCGCCTCCTCCGGCATCGCGGACACCGCGTTCTTCGGCCCCGAGGCGGAGTTCTACGTCTTCGACTCGGTCCGGTTCGACACCAGCGCCAACGCCTCGTACTACCACATCGACTCCGAGGCCGGCGCCTGGAACAGCGGCTCCACCGAGGGCGACGTCCGCGGCTACAAGGTCAAGTACAAGGGCGGCTACTTCCCCGTCCCGCCCGTCGACCACTTCGCCGACCTGCGTGCCGAGATGTCCCTGGAGCTGGCCAGGGCCGGCCTGGAGGTCGAGCGCCAGCACCACGAGGTCGGCACCGCCGGCCAGGCCGAGATCAACTACAAGTTCAACACCCTGCTGCACGCCGCCGACGACCTGATGCTGTTCAAGTACATCATCAAGAACGTCGCCTGGCGGAACGGCAAGACGGCCACCTTCATGCCGAAGCCGATCTTCGGCGACAACGGCTCGGGCATGCACGTCCACCAGTCGCTGTGGACCCAGGGCGCACCGCTCTTCTACGACGAGCAGGGCTACGCCGGGCTCTCCGACACCGCCCGCTACTACATCGGCGGCCTGCTCAAGCACGCCCCGTCGCTGCTCGCCTTCACCAACCCGTCGGTGAACTCCTACCACCGCCTGGTCCCCGGCTTCGAGGCCCCGGTCAACCTGGTCTACTCCCAGCGCAACCGCTCCGCCGCGATCCGCATCCCGATCACCGGCTCCAACGCCAAGGCCAAGCGCATCGAGTTCCGCGCCCCCGACCCCTCCTCCAACCCCTACCTGGCCTTCTCCGCCATGCTGATGGCCGGCCTGGACGGCATCAAGAACAAGATCGAACCCCTCGAGCCGGTCGACAAGGACCTCTACGAGCTGGCCCCCGAGGACCACGCCAACGTCCCCCAGGTCCCCTCCTCCCTCCCCGCCGTCCTGGAGGCCCTCGAAGCCGACCACGAGTACCTCCTCGCCGGCAACGTCTTCACCCCCGACCTCATCGAGACCTGGATCGACTTCAAGCGCACCCAGGAGATCGCCCCCATCGCCCTCCGCCCCCACCCCCACGAGTTCGAGCTCTACTACGACCTGTAGGGGGCCCTCGGCCGGCCGGCGGAAGCGCACCGTTTCACGGGTGCGCTTCCGCCGGTCGGCCGTTCCGGGGTCTGGCGGTGGCGGTGCGAGCGCTCGATGCCCGAGGGGCTGCTGCCCGACCTGCCGCACACCCACCATGCCCTGGACGACGCCCGGGAGCAGGCCGCGCTGTTCGCCAACCTGATGGAGTGGGACGGGCCGGGCGGCCCGCCCCGGGAGCGGGTCAGCGGACCGTGATCGGGAGGGTCTCGTAGCCGCGCAGGACGAGGCGGTCGCGGCGGGTGGGGATGCCGGCCGGGGCGAGGCGGGGGAAGCGGTCGAGCAGGGCGGGTACCGCGATCTCGCCCTCCAGGCGGGCGAGTTGGCTGCCGAGGCAGAAGTGCGGTCCGCCGCCGAAGCTGAGCGGCTGGCTGTCGGTGCGGGTGGGGTCGAAACGGTCCGGGCGGGGATAGCGGGCCGGGTCGTGGTTGGCGGCGCCCAGCAGGGTGAGGACCACGGTGCCGGTCGGGGCGGGCACTCCGGCCACCGTGAGGTCGGGCGCGGTGGAGATCCGGGAGGTCAGCTGGACCGGGGAGTCGTAGCGCAGCACCTCGTCGACGAAGAGCGCGGGGTCGAACGCGCCGGTGCGCAGGCCCTCGGCGGCCTCCGGGTGGCGGAAGAGCAGGGCGAGGCCGTTGCCGAGGAGGTTGGTGGTGGTCTCGAAGCCCGCCACCAGGAGGAGGGCGAGGTTGCTCAGCAGTTCCTCGCCGGAGATCCGGTCCGGGGAGTCGGCGGCGATCCGGGCCAGGTCACTGACCAGGTCGCCGGTCGGGCGGGCCAGCCGCTCGGCGGTCAACTCCTCGAAGTAGGCCGACAGTTCAATGGCCGCGACATCGGCGGCGGCCAGTTCGCCGAGGTCCTGGATGAGTTCCAGGGCGATGGTGAGGTCCGAGGCGAGGCCGCGGAAGCGGTGGCGGTCGGCGGCGGGGATGCCGAGCAGTTCGCAGATCACCTCGACCGGGAGACGGAAGGCGAAGGCGTCCATGAAGTCGACGGGCGAGCCGTCGGCGCCCCGGCCGGCCAGTTCGTCGAGCAGCCGCTCCACCGTGGCCTCGATCGCCGGCCGCAGCGCGGCCACCCGGCGGGCGTTGAAGGCCGAGGCGATGAGCGAGCGGACCCGGCCGTGGTCGGGGGCGTCGCGCTCGAGGATCGAGCGGCCGAACAGCGCGACGGAGGGATGGGCGAACAGTTCCGCGCGGTCGTCGGAGGGGGTGCCGGTTTCCTCCCGGGCGAAGGCGGGGTTGCGCAGCACCTGGTTGGCGGCGGCGTGTCCGACCACCAGCACCGCCCCGGGGCCGGCCGGGGCGGCCTCCCCGAGTTCGTGCGCCCGCGCGTAGAGCGGGTAGGGGTCGAGGCGCCCCTCGGTGGTCATGAGCTGCTCGATGATCGACGCGCCGTCCATCCGGTCTTCCCCTCCGTGGATCCAACTCCCGGACGGACAACTGTTGCTGGGCGGAGCGGAGTTCCCGGGGGAGGTCGCCAGGGGGTCCGGGGAGGTCCGGAGGGGGTCCTGGGCAGGGCCGGGCCGGCGACGCGGGACGGGCCTCGGGGCGGGGACGGTCGGTAGGCTGGCGGGATGGAGATCTGGATCAACCCCCGTTGCGGGAAGTGCCGCACCGCGCTGAACGAGCTGAACGGCGCCGGCGTCACGTTCACCGTGCGGCGCTACCTGGAGGACCCGCCGAGCGTCGCCGAACTGGAGCAGGTGCTGGAGCGGCTGGGCCTGGAGCCGTGGGACATCACCCGGGCCGACGAGCAGGTGGCCAAGGACCTCGGCATGAAGCAGTGGGGCCGGGAGGCCGGTGACCGGGCGCGCTGGCTCGCGGCGATGGCCGAGCACCCGATCCTGATCCAGCGCCCGATCATCACCGCCGACGACGGGCACGCCGTGGTCGCCCGCACCCCCGAGGCCCTCAAGTCCGTCATGCCCTGAGGAGTGGAACGAGCGACCGGGCGGCGCGGCCGGAGAGCGTGGCCGGGCGGCGGGACGGCCGTCAGCGGCGTTCGAACCGCCGCACCGGCTCGCCCGGGCGCCAGGAGCTGATCCGCACCGCATCGTCCTCGACGGTGGTGTGCACGACCTGCTCCAGCTCCAGCCGGAAGGCGTGGTACGGGCCGGGCGGCGGCTCGGGCAGCTCGGCCTCGTAGGAGGCGATGTCCGTCGCTTCGGTGAGTTCGACGGCCCGGCCGGACAGCTTGGAATCGCCCTCGGCCAGCGTCGGGTCGCTCGGGTTGCTGTGCAGCGCGAAGCGGGCGTCGCGGCGCAGGTCCAGCGCCTTGACCGCGCCGAGCATCGACCCGAGCATGACGTCGGCCCCGATGAAGTCCACCTCGGTGCCGCTCACCCGGGGCGAGCCGTCCTCGCGGAGCGTCGCCAGGACGTGGTGCTTGTTGGCCTCGAAGCGGGCCCGTACGGCGGGGGCCAGGTCCGGTGCCTCGTGCTCGAAATCCTGCCAGGTAGCCATGGCGCCAGTGTGGCACCGGGCACCGACAACCGCCGTCCGGTGTCGGTGCCCGGTGCCACACTGGCCGGGTGACCACTACCACCACCTACATCGCCTTCCTGCGGGCCGTGAACGTCGGCGGCCGGACCGTCAGGATGGAACGGCTGCGTGCGCTGTTCGGCGAGCTCGGCCTGGAGCGGGTCGGCTCCTACATCCAGAGCGGCAACGTCTTCTTCACCGCCGACACCACCGACGCGGCGGACCGGGCCGCGCTGACCGGACGGATCGAGCGCCACCTGGAGGAGCAGCTGGGCTACCCGGTGCCGGTGCTGCTGCGCACGGTGGACGAGGTCCAGGCGGTACTGGACGCGGAGCCGTTCGCGGACGTCGAGGTGACGCCGGACGTGCGGCTCACGGTGAACTTCCTCTCCGAGCCGCTGCCGGCCGACTTCCCGATCCCGTACACCTCTCCGAAGGGTGACTACGAGGTGATCGGCGCCGACCCGGGCACCGCGTACGTCGTGGTGCACCTGAAGGACGGCAAGTGGGTCACCAGCGGTGCGCTCTTCGGGAAGTCCTACCGGGGCTCGGCGACCTCGCGGTTCCTGCACACCACGGTCAAGATCCTCGCCGCCGCGCGGAAGGCCTGAACCTCTCGGAAGGCCCGAGCCACGCGGAGGGCCCGAGCCACGCGGAAGGCCCGTCCCCCGCCCACGACCACTCGGAGGCCCCGTTGGCCCGTTCCGCGCTGGACGCCTACGTCGCGCTGCTCGACCGTTCATTCGTCCGGATCGCGGAGGCGGCGGCCGACGGCCGGACCTTCGACCGCGCGACGGTCGCGCGCTGCGCGGACGTCTGGGACAACAACACCTTCCCGCTGTCCACGACCGTGATCCGCCGGACCGCGCTGCGCCGGGAGCGGGCCGCGCGGGCCGGGCTGCGGTGGATGGCCGGGCTGGGCGAGGCGCGGTACGCGTGGATGGTGGAGCAGTCGGCGGCGGCCGGGCACCCGGTCGAGGGGCTGATACCCGTGCCGCCCCCGGACGGCCACAGCCCCTACCGGGGGTACGACGGGACGCTCTTCCCGGTGACCGGGCCGCTGACGGAGACGGCCGTGGACGGGTACGACCTCTCCCGCGCCCGCCTGCTGCGGCTGGAGGCGGAACTGTCCGGCACGCGGCTGCGCGCGGCCCTGGAGGTGGAGGTGCAGCGCGTCTGCGGACCGCCCGAGGGGGACGGGGCGGCCGGACATCCTGCGCCGCGGCTGTACCTGCGGCTGGACGACGTGTCGGCCGCGGAGTTCGACGCCGGACCGGCCGTGACGGGTCCGCTGGAGTGGCGGGCGGACGCGGACGGGGTGGACCTGCGGGTGGCCGGGGTCGGGCTGCTGCGGGCGGCCCGGGCCGCGCTGACCGTCGAGGACCGCTACTGGCACCTGACCGCGGCCGGGCGGGCGGCGGATGCCGCGACACCGGTGGAGCGGCGGCCCGCGCGGCCGGGGCTGCTCGGGCGGCTGGGGCGGAACCGGCACGGTCGGCCGCCCGGCCCGCCGTTCACCGTCCGCGAGGGCGGGGCGCACCGACTGGCGGCGGCGCTCGTGCACTGCGCGATGTTGGAGATCCGGATGGCCCGCTTCCCCGGATCGGCCTCCCGCCGCACGATCCTGGAGCTCTGCCGGGTCTTCGAGGGCGCCGGGACGGACCTGCTCGCGGCGGCCCGGCAGGGCGAGGAGGGCGGGCGCGCCCTGATCGAACGGTGGGTGGCGCGCGGCGGCGACGCGTGGGCGGGCTGGTTCGCGGAGCAGCTCGCCCTGGGGCGCCGGGACGGCCGGACCGGGGAGTGGGCAGAGCGTCTGGCCGACCGGCTGCGGGCGGTGCCGAGGCCCGTCGCCGAGCCGCGACCGCAGACCGAACAGGCGGCGGTGCGGCTGCTGCTGGTCCGCTTCGCCGGCCACGGCTACGACCCGACCGCGCCCGCGTCGGCGGTCGTCCACCTCGCGGTACCGCCCGAGGAGGCCGGGCCGTGGGAGCTGGTCGTGGCGAAGACCGAGCGGCTGGAGCGGTTCCGGCTCGACGCGGCGGGGTTCGGCGCGACGGGCTCCGGCACGGCGGCGCCGGTGCGGAAGGACGGCGGGCGGCTGACGGTGGGCGCCGGCCTCGCGCTGGAGTGGCGGTCCGGGGAATCTGGACAGGTGGGCGGGGGCGCCCGAGAATCGGTCCATGACGTCGCGTGAGAACCGGACCCGAGTGGTCCGGCCGTCGGAGGCCGAGCGGGAACGGGCCCTCGGGGTCCTGCGGGAGGGCGCGGGGAACGGCCGGCTGTCGCACGACACCTTTCTCGGGCGGCTGGACCTCGTCCTCCACGCGGGCAGCCGCGCCGAGTTGAACGCGGTGATGGCCGACCTGCCGGCCGGCAACCCGGTGGGGCGCTTCGTGCTGCGGGCGGTCGGCCGGGTCTCCGCGTTCGGCGTCCGGGTGGGCGAGGCCTGGCGGGCCGAGCGGCTGCCCGGGCTGAGCCTCCCGGAGGCCGGGTCCGGGCAGTTGACGATAGGCCGGATCCCCGGGTCGGGGCTGCGGCTGAACGACGCGTCCGTCTCCCGGCACCACGCCGAGCTGCGCCGGGAGGGCGACGGCTGGGTGCTGTACGACCTCGGCTCGACCAACGGCACGCACGTCAACGGGTTCCGGATCGTCGGCGGGGTGCGGGTGCGGCCGGGCGACCAGGTGCGGTTCGGCAACCTGGAGTTCCGGCTCGCCGCCGCCTGACCGACCGTCAGTGCGGGAACTGGCGGGGCGGCCGCTGGGACGGCAGCGAGTCCTGGAACTCACCGATGGCGCTGCTGATCTGCCGCATCAGGACGGTGTGTTCGATCCGGTCGAGGTAGCGGTGCTCGGCGGCCAGGGCCTCCACCGTGACGCCGAAGTAGAGCGTCATCAGCGGATTGACGAAGAGGGTGCTGCCGCTGGTCCGGGAGGTGAACCGGACGTCGCCGAACTCGCCGCGCAGCGCGGCCGCCACCGAGCCTTGGACGATGCTCGGGTGCAGCGGGAACGCCTCCCGGGCGTGCTCGACGGCGTCCAGGTAGAGGGCGCCCTCCCGGCTGTCGCGCGGTACGGAGAAGGCGCCGAGGTAACCGCCGGCCCGGTCGATGGCGGCGAGGTTCTCCAGCACCAGGGCGTGGTTGACCCCGTGATAGGCGTCGATGCCGAAGCCGAGGCAGGCGACCAGGCGCTCCGGGACCTCGGTGAGGCCGGCGACGGCGGCGAGGCTGGCCATGTCCTCCTCGGGCGTGCCGAGGCCCGCCTCGTCGCCGCGCATCAGGATGTCGGTCCCGCCGTCGACCAGCAGCACGGCGTCGATGCCGAGCCGGCCGGTGAGGGCCCGGTAGGCGGCGCGCAGCGGCCGGACGCCCGTTTTGGGGAACGCCCAGACGGCGTCGGGCATGCCGTGCAGCCGGAGCCAGCGGGCCAGCGTCCGCTCCGGGAAGTAGCCCTCGGTGGCGGGGGTGTCGGGGCCGATGAGGGCCAGGTCGGGTTCCTGCCAGACGTCGGCGGGCAGGGCGTCGAGCGCGCTGAAGGAGAGGTTGGCGAGGTGCACCTCCTTGCCGGCCGCGCGCAGGGCGAGGGCGAGCGGCAGGCCCGCGTAGACGTCGAAGCCGCCGCCCGCGCCGGCGATCAGGATGCGCTCGGCGGCGAGCAGCCGGGTGATCAGCGGGGGCTGGAGGAGGGAGGTCACCACGGGACGCTAGCACCGTGGCCTTGGCCGTGGCCGTGGGCGGCGGGGCGAATTGTCAGTGGTGGGTGCTTGGATGCGGGCATGGACCAGGACACCGTGGAGAGCACCCTTGCCGCCGAGGTACTGCGGGACGCCGAGGAGCAGGCCCGTGAGCTGATCCGGTGCGGCTTCCAGGAACCGGACGAGATAGCCGAGTCCCTGGTCGAGTACCTCGACGACCAGGGGCTGACGGTGGAGGAGGCGGAGCGCATCGTCGCTCCGCTGTGGCAGGAGCGTCTGCGGGAGCAGGCCGGCTGGCCGGAGACGACCGACGTCGACCGGCTGGAGGCCGCCTTCGACGCCCTGGAGGAGCTGGGCATCGTCGCCGCGATGGACTTCACCTGTTGCGCGAACTGCGGTTACGCCGAGATCGGGGGCGAGGCCGAGGAGGGCTCGCGCGGCTTCGTGTTCTTCCACCAGCAGGACACCGAACGGGCCGCCGGGGGCGGTTCGCTGATGCTGCGGTACGGCGGGTTCCAGGTGGACGGCGAGCCGACCGAGGCGGCTGTGCGGCGGACGGCCGAGGTCGGGCGCGAGGTCGCCGCCGCGCTGGCGGCGGCCGGGCTGCCGGTGGAGTGGGACGGCTCGCCGGAGACGGCGATCGCGGTCACGCCGATCAGCTGGCTCAACCGCCTGCCGGAGTAGCCACCGCACGGCCTCCGCCGCACGCCTTCCACGGCGCACCTTCCCGCGCCGGACCGGCCGGCGCGGGAAGGGTCAGCGGACGACGTGGAGTTCGGCGGTGTGCTCACGCGCGTTCGCGTGGCGCAGGCTGACCGTCGCGGAGCCGAAGACGGTATCGGTGCCCTCGGTGAGGGTCTTGGTCTCGTCGCCGAGCTTGACCTCGGCCGTGGTGTCGGTGATCCGGCCGACGGTCAGATTGAGCGTCTTGGCGCCGCCGAACACCTCGGCGCTGTACGTGGAGTCGGCGTTCTCGGTGCGGACGGCGACGTCGCAGCTGTTGTCGTCGAGGCAGAGCGCGACGCCGCCCTTGCAGGCGGTGAGTCCGGCGCCGAGGAGGACGACGGCGCCGAGCGCGAGGGCGGCCGAGCGGACGGCCGGCACCCGGCGACGGCCGGGGCGACGGGTCGGACGGTGGTCCTGGTGCGGAGAGGTGGGCGCGCTGGTCATGGCACCGACGGTAGGCGCGCGCCGACCGCCGGACATCGCCCGGCGGCGGTACTCCGCCCCTGGCCCGCCCCGGACGCCCGAGGCCGTCGCCACCACCGAACCCGAGGGGGAAACCCTTAGGGGTTGGCCGAAGTTGACGACACGACCAGCGATGCCTCGATCCCGGCGAGGACGATCGCCAGGCCGCGCTCGAAGCGCCGCTCGAAGTCGCCGAAGAGCTCCCGGCTCGCGGCGGCGGCGAGGGCGTGCTCGGGATCGATGCCCGCCGCCCGCCGGTCCGGGTCGTAACCGGGTGCCCGCTCCCCCGGCATCGGATGGACGGCCTGCTCCTCGATCACGAAGCCGATGGTGAACGCGTACGCGGTGGTGAAGGCCAGCACGGCGTCCGCGAGTTCGAAGCCCGCCCGGCCCAGCACGGCGAGCAGGGCCTGCTGCCCTCCGGCGTGCCCGGAGTCGGTGAGCCGGGTGCCGCTGAAGACCTTGGCCCCGTCCCGGTAGCCGAGCAGCCCGGCGCGCAGGCCGCGGCAGGTACCGGCGACGGCGTCCTGCCAGGTGTCCGGGACGGCGGGCGGCCCGGCGGACATCCGGCGGAGCATCTCGGTGGCCATCTCGTCGAGCAGCGCCTGCTTGTTGGCGAAGTGCCAGTACAGCGCGGGCGCCTTGACGTCCAGCTCGGTCGCGATCCGGCGCAGGGTGAGCCCGTCCAGCCCGGTCTCGTCGAGCAGGCGCAGGGCGGTGTCGACCACCTGGGCGCGGTCCAGCTTCGGCGGCATGTCGCACTTCCCTCCAGGTGGCTGCCGTCGTCCCGACGCCGACGTCCGGCATTGACAATTTAACACCGTTAAGCCGATGCTTCTGGACGTCCGCCACTTAACAACGTTAAGGAGAGTGTGCGATGGCGCACGCCCAGAACCGGAGCCGGACCGAGGTCCTGATCGTCGGCGCCGGGCCGACCGGACTGACCCTCGCCTGCGACCTGGCCCGGCGCGGGGTGTCCGCGCTGCTGGTCGAGCAGGCCCCGGCGCTCTTCCCCGGCTCACGCGGCAAGGGCCTCCAGCCCCGCACCCAGGAGGTCTTCGAGGACCTCGGCCTGCTCGCCGCCGTCCACGCCGCCGGCGGCCCGTACCCGCGCATGGTGAGCTGGGAGGACGGCGAACGGCAGGGCGAGTGGGACCTCGTCGGGCGCGCCGAGCCGGACCCGACCGTGCCGTTCCCGGACGTCTGGATGCTCCCGCAGTGGCGCACCCAGGAGCTGCTGTACGAGCGGCTGCGCGAACTGGGCGGCGAGGTCGCCTTCGGCACCGCGCTGAACGGCCTCGACCAGCGCCCCGACCGGGTCGAGGCCCGGCTGACCGGCCCCGACGGCACGGGCCGCACGGTCACCGCCCGCTACCTGGTCGCCGCCGACGGCGGCCGGTCGACCGTCCGCCGGGCGGTCGGCATCCCGATGACGGGCGAGCAGGTCGACCCGCGGCCCGCCCTGGTCGCCGATGTCGAGATCGACGGTCTGGACCGCGAGAACTGGCACTGCTGGCCGAAGGCGCCCGGCGGCGCGCTGCTGCTCTGCCCGCTGCCGAGCACCACCGCCTTCCAGCTGTTCGCCCAGTTCGGCCGAGCGGACGGCAGCCCGGCGGACGTCGACCCGCCGAACAGCAGCCCCGCGAACAGCAGCCCGGCGAACAGCGACCCGGCGGAGCCCGACATCTCGGCGGACGGCGTACGGCGGACCATCGCCGCCCGCACCCACCTGCCGGAGTCCGCGGTCGGCGCCGTGCACTGGGCGTCCGGCTTCCGGCCGCGCGCGGCGCTCGCCGAGCGGTTCCGCGAGGGCCGGGTCTTCCTCGCCGGCGACGCGGCGCACATCCACTCCCCGGCCGGTGGCCAGGGCCTCAACACCAGCGTCCAGGACGCGTACAACCTGGGCTGGAAGCTCGGCCAGGTGCTGCGGCACGGCGCCGACGAGGCGCTGCTCGACAGCTACGAGCAGGAGCGCCTGCCGATCGCCGCCGACGTGCTGGAGATCTCCACCCGGCTGCACCGCGCGGGCGGGGTCCGGGCCGGCGGGTTGCGGCGCGGCCCGCGCACCGAGCAACTCGGGCTCGGCTACGAGGACGGCCCGCTGACCGTCGAGGCGCGCCCCGGCCTGCCCGAGGAGGCGCTGCGGGCCGGCGAGCGGGCACCCGACGCCCCGCTGGACGGCGCCCGGCTGGACGGCGCACCGGTGAACGCCCTGGCCGGGCGCCGGCTGTTCGAGCTGCTGCGCGGCCCCCAGGTCACCGTGCTCGCGATCGGCCACGCCCTACCGCGACTGCCCACCGGGGTGCGCGGACACCGCGTCGACGGCGGCGTCGCGCAGCGGGCGTACGGGCGGGGCCTGTTCGTCGTCCGGCCGGACGGCTACCTGGGCCTGGCCACCCACGACCCGGCCGATCTTCCGGGCTACCTGGCCCGGTTCGGCCTGCGCTGACCCCCACACTCCAGGCATACGCCATCGACATGTGCCACGCGCGTAGATCAACGGCCCGCGAAAACCTCCCGCGCTCAGTCGTTCGTCGCGTCCCACGCCCCGGGCGCCCCCCACAGCGGAGCCGTGCACCGCTGGTAGGTGGACTGCCAGTGCGGCCAGTTCCGGGCCACCAGGTCGTCGCAGTCGGAGAGCAACCGCTCGACCATCGCCGGCTCGACGCCGTCCAGCAGCCAGGCGAGTGCGTCCGGGCTGCCCGGACCCTGCGCCGAGTGCAGCACGTCCAGCAGCTCGGGCAGGCTGCCGACCCGCGAGTTCTCCGCGAAGACCCGCTCCATCTGCGGCAGCAGCTGGCGCTCCTCGGTCCGCAGGTGGGTCTCCAGCCGGGCCTCCAGGTCCTCGATGGCGTACGCCACCGGCCAGACCGAGCCGGTGTCCCGGCTGGCGATCCGGACCAGGGTGGTGACCCGGGTGAACGAGTGGTCGAGGTTGTGGTGGTCCGCCTCCAGCCAGTTCAGCAGCAGCCGCAGCTCGGGCGCGAACCGGCGCACGATCGGCCAGATCCGGGTGTCCTGCTGCTCGTGGTGACAGGTCAGCATGGCGGTGACGAAGGTCCAGTGCCGCAGCAGCGCGGCACCCTTCTCGTCCTCGCCGGGCTGCAGCAGCCGAAGCGCGTTGGGCAGCCTGGCGAGGTCCCGGCGGAGCGCGGCGTGCACCAGGCGCAGTCCGGCGAAGCGGACGGCCTGCGGTTCCTCGTCGACGACGTGCTCGTGCGCTGGGCCGCCCTTGGCGGGCACTGCCGGCGAGACCGGGGACGCTACGGGCAGCAGGTGGCTGGGCATGGCACTCTTTTCACGCTCGGACAGGGGCCTGGCTCGGCCTGGCACAACTGGCGGGACGACGCTCCCACCACAGTGGTGAGAGGACATCAGAGGCGAATCAATGTCCGATTGACGTGCAGCTCAGCGGCCGTTCGGCCGGTTCCGGCAGACGCGCCGGCGAACGCGGCGCAACATTCCGCCGCGCGATCGACGAAGGGGCCGGTCGGGCTCGGCGATCCGCCCAGCCCGACCGGCCCCTTTCCCGTCACAGCCGCGCAGGGCTCAGTCGCTCTGCGGCCCCTCGAGGTTCTTGCTGAGCCACTGCAGCGTGTCCGGGATCATCTTCTTGAAGTCGCTGGTCAGGTGCTTGCCGCCGGGCTGCTCGTAGTACTCGACGGTGAGCGGCGGCGCGGCCTTGGCGACCCAGGCCTTGACCAGCTTGTTCTCGTACGCGTTGGCGCCGCCGGCGGTGGCCAGCATCCGCACGTCGGCCTTGCCCTGGGTGACCAGCAGGTCGGGGCTGTTGGCCTGGCGGTCGTTCTCGTAGCCCTTCCAGAGCGGGGAGTCGGGGGTGAAGTAGCCGTCGATCGGGACGGCGGCCTTGAACTTGTCCGGGTGCTGCAGGGCCAGCTTGGCGCTGCAGAACGCGCCGGTGGAGGCGCCCATCAGGCCCCAGCCGTCGCGGCCCTTCACGGTGCGGAAGTTGGCGCGGACGAAGTCGGGGACGTCCTCGGCCATCCAGGTGCCCATCTTGGGCTGGCCGGGGATGTCGGCGCACTCCAGGGCCTTGGCCTCGTTGGAGTCCAGGTTCTGCACCGGCATGATCATGATGAACGGGTGCGCCTTGCCCTGCTTGGCGAGGTCGGCGTCGACCTCCTGGATCGGCAGCTGGTTGTCGGTCCAGGTGTTGTAGCCGGCGCTCTGGCCGCCCGCGTACAGGGTGAGCACCGGGAAGCCGGTCTTCGCGTACTTGGGGTCGTTGTACTCGGGCGGGAGCCAGACCCAGACCTTTCCGGTGACCCCGGACTTGGCGCCGGTCAGCGTGGTCATCGTGATCTGGCCGGCCGCGGTGTCCCTGGCCTTGCTGAACGCGGCCTGCGGGCCGGTGGGCATCAGCACCTTGCCGGACGACGCGGGGGTCGCGGGCGGCGCGGTCGTGGCCGGAGCGGCCGCCGACGAGCTCGACCCCGCCGCCGTCGGGGACCCGGGCGCGGAGGAGGAACCGGTGGCCGCCGCCGAGGAGCTGCCGCCCTTCGCCGCGTCCCCCGCCTTCCCGGCGCTCCCGCCGTCCGAGCTGCCGCAGGCCGCCAGCGCGGCGGCCAGGGTGAACACGGTGGCGCCGGTCAGCACGGCGCGGAAACGGAAGGACTGCGGCTGCACGGTGAGAACTCTCCGACCGGTGTCGCGCCCGCTCCCACGGAGCCGGGCGGTGGCCCCCGGGTGGGGCCGGACAGGACCGGGGCCGCGACACTGTGCGGGACCCCCGGGAGGCCGCCCTCACGGGAGCGCGCCGTCCTGCGATCTTATGACGTGGGCCGCCATGCCCCGGTTGCGCGTTGGCCAGCACCGATCCAATGTTTGTTCCCGATCCGGTAAAGCCCCCCACCACCCCTCCCAACCGGCGGGGCCCCCACCCCCGCCGACCGGCGGGCCCCAACCGCCACCCGCCCACCGGAACCCGTCAGTCGTCGCCTACGAGGAGGGGAGCCGGTCCGGTGCTCCTTTCGAAGATGCGGACGAGGTATCCCACCGCCGGGCGCCCTACGATCTGCTGAGGGCTCAAGCCCTGTCGCCCGTCCGAGCCCACAGCAACCCGACCGGGAGCCCGCCATGTTGGAACGCGTCGCCGTCGTCACCGGAGCCGGGAGCGGGATCGGGCGGGCCGTCGCGGTGGAACTCGCCGTCGGGGGGTGGCGGGTGGTGCTGGCCGGGCGGCGGGAGGAGGCGTTGCGGGAGAGCGGTCGGTCGAGTGGCGGGGAGAACGCGCTCGTGGTGCCGACCGACGTCACCGACCCGCAGGCGGTGGACGCGCTGTTCGGGGCGGCGGTCGAGCGGTTCGGGCGGGTGGATCTGCTGTTCAACAACGCCGGGGCGTTCGGCCCCGCCGGCACCGTGGACGAGTTGGACGTCGACGCGTGGCGGGCCGTGGTCGACGTCAACCTCACCGGTGCCTTCCTCTGTGCCCGTGCCGCGTTCCGGCAGATGCGGGCGCAGCAGCCGCAGGGCGGCCGGATCATCAACAACGGGTCGATCTCCGCCCACGCCCCGCGACCGCGCTCGGCCGCCTACACGGCGACCAAGCACGCCGTCACCGGGCTGACCAAGTCCCTCTCCCTGGACGGCCGTCCGTACCGGATCGCCTGCGGGCAGATCGACATCGGCAACGCCGCCACCGAGATGACGGCCGCGATGAGCAGCGGCGTGCCGCAGGCGGACGGGCGGGTCGCGGTGGAGCCGACGATGGACGTCGCCGACGTGGCGCGCACGGTGCGGCACATGGCGGAGCTGCCGCTGGAGGCCAATGTGCAGTTCGCGACGGTGATGGCGAGCGCCATGCCGTACATCGGGCGCGGCTGACCCCCGGCAGAAACCGGGGCCCTCGTCCCGGCGGAGACGAGGGTCCTGGCCCAACGGGGCTGCTACGGGCGCCAGGTGTCGTTCAGCGTCACCCTGCCCGAGGCCGGCACAGTGGCGGTCCGGTTGGCACCGGACTCCCAGGTGACGGCGCCCGAGGTGTCCTTGCGGATGTACTTGTAGGAGAAGGCGGTACCAGCGGGCATCGCCACATCGAGCTTCCAGACCGGGTACCCGGCCGAGGAGAGCGGCAGCGCCCGGGTGGTGTCCCAGGAACCCAGCGCGGTGTTGTCGCCGACCACGTAGATGTTCTGCCCGTAGACCGTGGTCGCGTTGACGCCGAAGGACGCGCCGCCGGTCACCGCCGTGCCGCTGCCGGGCGCGCCGATGTGGAGCGCGACGGCGTCGCCCGCGCCGACCGTCGCGGTGAAGCGGCCGTCCGTACCGACCGTGTAGGACGGGCCGGTGCAGCCGCCGGACGCCGGGTCGCCGTGCTGGACGTCGCAGTAGGAGCCGGCGGGCAGCGAGGTCTGGTAGGTCTGGGTGACCGGGCCGCTCTCCCGGTTGATCGCCACGAAGCCCTTGCTCCCGCGGCCGAAGGCGATCGCGTTGGCGCCGTTGGTCCACCAGTTGGTGAGCGCGGTCCCGGCCACCGCGTTGCGGAAGCCGACCATGTTGGCCACCTGCCGCCAGGCGTGGGTGCAGTTCCAGCCGTCCTGGTAGCAGGCGTTGACGGTGCCGCCGTTCGGCGGGCCGTCGTCGTGGCCGGTGAAGGCGTAGCCGGAGTACACGTTCGGCGAGCCGTACGGGTGGGCCAGCAGGAAGACGTTGGCCAGGGTGTAGGTCGAGCCGTCCCGGTGGGTGAGCGTGGAGCCGTTGCGCTCGGTGTCCCAGTTGTCGACGAAGGTGCGGGCCTTGGCGGTGGGCAGCAGGCCGCTCCCCCAGCCGGACAGGTCGGCGAGCCTGCCGCCCTGGAAGGCGCTCTTCAGCCAGGTGCCGGAGCGGAACTCGTCGACGTCGCCGGTGCCGGTGTACTCGGAGGGCTGGATCGGCTCGCCGGCGCCGTAGATGACCTCCTGCACCCAGTAGGCCTGGGGGTTGGCCGTCGTGGCCTTGATGGCGGCGAGGTCGGTGGCGGCGATGTGCTTGGCGGCGTCGATCCGGTAGCCGTCGACGCCGAGCGAGGCCAGGTCGTCGAGGTAGCGGGCGATGGTCTGCCGGACGTAGGTGCTGCCGGTGTCCAGGTCGGCGAGGTCGACCAGTTCGCAGTTCTGCACGTTCGAGCGGTCGCCGTAGTTGTTGCCGATCGCCGTCCGGCAGGTGTGGAAGTCCTGGTCCTGGTAGTAGCCGGGGTAGGTGTACTTGCTGTGGACGGTGCCGCCGGTGCCGGTGCCGGAGCCCGCGGACATGTGGTTGATCACCGAGTCGGCGAGCACCTTGACGCCGGCCGCGTGGCAGGTGTCGATCATGCGCTGGAAGGACGTCCGGTCGCCGAGGCGCCCGGCGATCCGGTAGCTGACGGGCTGGTAGGAGGTCCACCACTGGCTGCCCTGGATGTGCTCCTGGGGCGGCGAGACCTCGACGAAGCCGTAGCCCTTGGGGCCGAGGGTGTCGGTGCAGGCCTTGGCGACCGAGTCGAAGCGCCACTCGAAGAGCGTCGCCGTGACGTCCTTGCCGCTGCCGGGCGGGGCGGCCTGGGCGGCGGGGGCCGCGCCGAAGGCGGTGGTGAGGGAGAGCGCGAGAGCCGCCGAGGCGGTGAGCGCGCCGGCTGCGCGGGCGGTGGTGACCACATTGTCTCCTGTGGGGGGGGGTGGCCGGGTGGGGGAAGTCCGGGGACCACGCGCGAAAGCTTGCTGAAATGTTTCAGAAACTTGCAGCGCTGAACCTAGGGGCCCGGCCGGAGGCCGTCAATACCCCGCGCACGACACAGGGCCCGGCGGTCGCACCCGCCGGGCCCTGCCCCTGTCTCACCTGGTTTCCGCCGGCTTCACCGGCGCGGGGTCAGCTCGTGGTGATCGAGGTGTCGTCGATCACGAAGCTGGTCTGCAGCGAGACGTCCTCGGTGCCGGTGAACTTGAGGGTCACCGTCTGGCCCGCGTAGGCCGACAGGTCGAAGGTCCGCAGCTGGTAGCCGGCGGCCGCGTCGACGTTCGAGTAGGTCTTCAGCGTGGTGCCGTTCACCTGGACGGCCAGCTTGTCGTACGCCGTCGTGCCGGACTCACCGGTGTCGATGTGCAGGTAGAAGCTCAGCGTCGCCGAGCAGCCCGCCGGGATGGTGACCGTCTGGGACAGCGTGTCGGTGTGCGTCGAGCCGTAGCCGTTCAGCCACGCCTTCCACGAACCGCCGTGCGGCGCCTGCGAGGACGAGTTGTCGACCACGCCGCTGGAGGCGGTCCACGGCGCGGCCGTGCCCGTCTCGAAGCCCGCGTTGCCGAGCAGCTGCGCCGGGGTGCAGCTGCTGTTGGGGTCGGTGACCGCCCAGGTGAAGCTGGTGGTCCCGGTCTTGCCCGCCGAGTCCTTGGCCGTCACGGTGACGTTGGAGTTGCCGACGGTGGTCGGGGTGCCGCTGATCACGCCGGTGGAGGCGTTGATCGACAGGCCGGCCGGCAGACCGGTGGCCGAGTAGGTCAGCGCGCCGGTGCCGCCGTTCGCCTTGACGGACAGGCTGACCGCGGTGCCGGCCTTGGTGCTCTGGTTGCCCGGGTTGGTGACGGTGACGCCGCCCGGGTCCGGCGGCAGGGTGCCGACGTTGACGGCGGCCCACGCGGTGCCGACCGCGATCACCTCGGGGCTGCCCGCCCCGTAGAGGTCCTTGGCGGCGTTCTCGGTCGCGGTGCGGGCCGCGGCGAAGTTGGTGGTGGAGGTCATGTACGTGGTCAGCGCCTTGTACCAGACCTGCAGCGCCTTGTCCCGGCCGATGCCGGAGAGGCTGATGCTGTTGACGGTCGGGCTGTTGTAGCTGACGCCGTTGATCACCTTGGCGCCGCTGCCCTCGGCCAGCAGGTAGAAGAAGTGGTTGGCGACGCCGGACGAGTAGTGCACGTCCAGGTTGCCGACGCCCGAGTACCAGGAGTCGGCCGAGGAGCCGTCCTTGGAGGGCTTGTCCATGTAGCGCAGCGGCGTGCCGTTGCCGTTGATGTTGATGAGCTCGCCGACCAGGTAGTCCGGGTTGTCGGCGGGCAGGTTCGCGTAGAACTCGACCGCGTTGCCGAAGATGTCCGAGGTGGCCTCGTTGAGGCCGCCGGACTCGCCGGAGTAGTTGAGGTTGGCGGTCGCCGAGGTGACGCCGTGGCTCATCTCGTGGCCGGCCACGTCCAGCTCGGTCAGCGGGTGGGTGTCGCCCGAACCGTCGCCGTAGGTCATGCAGAAGCAGCTGTCGTCCCAGAACGCGTTGACGTAGCCGGTCGAGTAGTGGACCCGGCTGAAGGCGCCGACGCCGTCGTTGCGGATGCCGTTGCGGCCGAAGGTGTTCTTGTAGAAGTCCCAGGTGGCGGCGGCGCCGTACTGGGCGTCGACGGCGGCGGACTCGCTGTTGCTGGCCTGGCCGTTGCCCCAGGTGTCGCTGGTCTTGCTGTACAGCGTGCCGTTGCCGGACGTGCCGTGGTTCATGTTGGTGGTGTACTGGCCGCCGCGGGTGCCGTCCTTGAGCTGGTAGCTGGACCCGCTCTGGGTGGTGGTCAGCGGCACGTTGCCGACGAAGACGCCGGTGCCGGTGCCGGTCTTGATGCCGTCGGCCTTGTTCAGGACCGCGCCGGTGGTCGCGTCGGTGACGACGTGCAGCCGGCTCGGGGTGCCGTCCGACTCCCGGCCGGAGACGACGGTCTCCCAGGCGAGCTTCGGGGTGCCGTCGGCGGCCCAGACGACCAGGCGCGGGGCGGTGTCGAGCGCGGAGCCGGCCTCGGCGGCCAGCGCGGTCTCCTGCGCCTTGGGCGCGGCGAGCTTCGGCGTGGTGTCGACGCCGCTCAGCACGGCCTCGCTGGCCTTGGTCACGCCCGTGGTGGCACCGGTGGCGTCCTGGTGGACGATCAGGTCGCCGCCGAGCACCGGCAGACCGGCGTAGGTGCGCTCGTAGCGCAGGTGGCGGGCGCCGTTGGTGTCCTGGACGACGTCCTTGGTGACCAGCTTCTCGTTGCCGGTCAGGCCCAGCGTCTGGGCGATGCCGACGGTCTGCTGGTTCGCGGAGGCGATCAGCTCCGCCCGGCTCGCCTGCTGCGCGGCGACGACCGCCGGCGCGTCAGGGGTGGCCGCCTGCGCGATGACCGGGATGCCGGTCACCAGCAGCGCGGTGGATGCGGCCATGACAACCGCGGCCTTCCGGGCGTGGGCGTAACGGGACATGCGGACTCCTTTTCCGACCGCCGCGGGGTTCGCGGACGGTGGAGAGAACCTGGCCGCGGTTGCGACTCAGTGGGGGCCCCCGCCGCCGATACGCGGCGCGGGTGCGGTTGCGGAGCAAGGTGGTCGAGCGTTTTCCGGCAGGGGACGCGCCGTTCCTCACCTCGGACCGCTGCGCCGGGGGGTGGGGTCCCCTCGGCTGCAGCAGGAGGAATCGTGGCAGCAAACGAGCCGTTAATGACAGATGCATGCCATGGATTGGCCGATTAGCTACCGGCCCGTAGATCCGGCGGACACCCGGCAGTGTTACGGCGGCGAGAACTTCCGGAGATCGTTTTCATTCCCGCCGAAAAGGTTTGCTCACCCCCGGCAGGCACTGACCAGCGCTCAGGGCCCACCCCCGGCCCGGGCGGCGGCGGACAGCGCCGGACAGGTGCGGCACGTCACCTTTCCGGCCGTGCCACGGGCGGTTTTCGGTCAACCCCGTCCATTGAACGGAACCGGAAGGCACCCGAAACGGTCGAAGCCCGCACGGCACAGGGCCCGCAGGCCTGGAACAAGTTTCAGCAAGCTGCGGAAAGCCTTGCGGGCGGGCACAATGCCTCACCCCGCCCGCCGCCCACCCCCGATTGCGCCTCCCCGCCCTCCCGGCATGACAATGGGACGTATGCCCGTCCCACCGGTCCGCACCAGACCCGCCCGCACCCCCTCCCCCGGTGGGAGCCACCCCCTACCACTCAAGGGGGACAGCCGGTGAAGAATCCACTTCCGGAGGATGAGCGGACGGCTACGGGACGTCTGGCAGACTTCTCGTCCATGGGGGAACCGACCGAGATCCAGCAGAACGGCGGCCGCATGCCCGACGGAGCCACCAGCGCGGCCCAGACCCGGACGGCCGCGCTGCGCGCCCGCGTCCGCGCGCAACGCCGTTCGCCGGCCCGCCCGCGGATCTGGTTCGAGCTGGCGCTGATCGGTCTCAGCTACTGGATCTACTCGCTGGTGCGCAACGCCGTCCCCGAGCAGGAGTCGGTGGCGCAGAAGCACGCGGGCTGGATCTGGGACCTCGAGCACTCCCTGGGCATCGCCGTCGAGCGCTCGATCAACCACGCGGTCGACAGCGTCGGCTGGCTGATCACCGGGATGAACTACTACTACGCGACGCTGCACTTCATCGTGACCATCGGCGTCCTGGTCTGGCTCTACCGCTGGCACCCGGGCCGCTACGTCGCGGTGCGCACGGTGCTGTTCGTCACCACCGCGATCGCGCTGGTCGGCTTCTACTTCTTCCCGCTGGCGCCGCCCCGGCTGATGACCGACGGCGGCTTCATCGACACCGTGAAGTCGCACGGCACCTGGGGCTCGATGGCCTCCGGCCCGGCCACCCACGTCTCCAACCAGTTCGCCGCGATGCCCTCGATGCACATCGGCTGGTCGATGTGGTGCGGGCTGACCATCTTCTTCCTGGCCCGGCGCACCTGGGTCCGGGTGCTCGGCCTGCTCTACCCCGCGGCCACCCTGGTGGTGATCGTCGCGACCGCCAACCACTTCTGGATGGACGCCGTCGGCGGCGAGATCTGCCTGCTGGTGGGCTTCCTCGCCGCCCGCTGGTTCTACCACTCCTGGGTCTACAAGCTCCCGCAGGTGCCCGCCCGGGAGGAGGAGCCGGCCCGGCCGGTCACCGTCCCGGAGCAGTGGAGCGAACCCGCGGTGAGCAGCGCCCGGCGCTAGCGGCCGCCAAGACGCCGAGAGGGGTCCCGGAGAAACCGGGGCCCCTTTCGGCTGCCCGCTCACCCATGGAGCTCTGCGCGCTCACCCGTAGAACAGCCGCTCCACCACCGACCGGGCGCGTCGGGTGGTGCGCCGGTAGTCGTCCACCAACTCGCCGCTGTGCCCGGCCCCGTAGCCCAGGTAGCGGGCCACCCCCGCCAGCTCCCGGGCGTCCGTCGGGAAGGAGTCGCCCGCCCGGCCGCGCACCAGCATCACCGCCGAGCGCACCCGGGAGGCCAGCACCCAGGCCGCGTCCAGCACCTCCGCGTCCTCGGCCCCGACCAGCCCGGCCCCGGCCGCCGCCGCCAGCGCCTGCCTGGTCCGGGTGGTGCGCAGTCCCGGCAGTCCGTGCCCGTGCTGGAGCTGGAGCAGCTGGACGGTCCACTCGACGTCCGCCAGCCCGCCCCGGCCGATCTTGGTGTGGGTGGTCGGGTCGGCGCCGCGCGGCAGCCGCTCCGCCTCGATCCGGGCCTTGATCCGGCGGATCTCCAGCAGGTCCCGCTCCGGCACTCCGGTGCCCGGGTAGCGCAGCGGGTCGATCAGCCACCGGAAGCGCTCCCCCAGCTCCGGGTCGCCCGCCACCGGCTCGGCCCGCAGCAGCGCCTGGCTCTCCCAGGCGTGCGACCAGCGCCGGTAGTACGCCTCGTACGAGGCGAGCGAGCGCACCAGCGGGCCGTTGCGCCCCTCCGGCCGCAGGTCGGCGTCCACCTCCAGCGGCGGCTCGGTGGACGGCGCGGCGAGCAGCGCGCGCAGTTCGAGGCAGACCGCCTGCGCGGCCCGGGCGGCCTCCTCCTCCAGCGAGCCGAGCAGCGGCTCGTGGACGAAGAGCACGTCCGCGTCCGAGCCGTAGCCCAGCTCGTGCCCGCCGAACCGGCCCATCGCGATCACCGCGAGCCGGGTCGGCAGCGCGCCGTTGCGGGCCTCCCAGCCGGCCACGCAGGCCCGCAACGCGCCCTGCAGGGTGGCGGCGTTCAGCGCGGTGAGCGCCTCGCCGGCGGTGTCCAGCGCCTGCGCCGGGTCCTCGCCGAGCCGGCCGAGCACATCGGCGGCGGCGGTGCGGAACAGCTCCCGGCGGCGCACCGACCGGACGGCCGCCACCGCGGCCGCGGTGGAGTCGGCCCGGCCGACGGCGGCCAGCACCTCCCGTTCCAGGGCGTCCCGCCCGCGCGGCACCAGGCCCTGCGGGTCGCCGAGCATCGCCACCGCCTCGGGCGCGCGCAGCAGCAGGTCCGGGGCGAGCCGGCCGGCCGACAGCACCCGCGCCAGCTGCTCGGCCGCGGCGCTCTCGTCCCGCAGCAGCCGCAGGTACCAGGGGGTGCGGCCGAGGGCGTCGGAGACCTGGCGGAAGTTGAGCAGCCCGGCGTCCGGGTCGGCGGAGTCGGCGAACCAGCCGAGCAGCACCGGCAGCAGGGTGCGCTGAATGGCGGCCTTGCGGCTGACCCCGGAGGCGAGCGCGGTGAGGTGGCGCAGCGCGGCGGCCGGGTCGGCGTAGCCGAGCGCCTCCAGCCGGGCCCGGGCGGCCTCCGGGCGCAGGCCGGCCGCGCCGGTCGGCAGTTCGGCGACGGCGTCCAGCAGCGGCCGGTAGAACAGCTTCTCGTGCAGCCGGCGCACCTCGACCGCGTGCCGCTTCCACTCCCGCTGGAGCGCGGCGACCGGGTCGGAGCGGGTGTCGTCGTTGATCAGCGGGGCGAGCGAGCGGGCGAGCCTGCGCTGGTCCTCATCGCCGGTGGGCATCAGATGGGTGCGGCGCAGCCGGTGCAGCTGGATCCGGTGCTCCAGCGAGCGCAGGAACCGGTAGGCGGTGTCCAGCGAGGCGGCGTCGGCGCGGCCCACGTAGCCGCCGCGGGAGAGCGCGGCCAGCGCCTCCAGGGTGTTGCCGCTGCGCAGCGCCTCGTCGCTGCGGCCGTGCACCAGCTGGAGCAGCTGGACGGAGAACTCGACGTCGCGCAGCCCGCCGGGGCCGAGCTTGAGCTGGCGGTCCAGCTCGGTGGCCGGGATCGAGTCGATCACCCGGCGGCGCATCTGCTGCACGTCGGCGACGAAGTTCTCCCGGGCGGCGGCCTGCCAGACCATCGGCGCCAGCGCGGCGGTGTACGCCTCGCCGAGCTCCGGGTCGCCGGCCACCGGGCGGGCCTTGAGCAGCGCCTGGAACTCCCAGGTCTTGGCCCAGCGCTGGTAGTACGCGAGGTGGCTGGCCAGGGTGCGGACCAGCGGGCCGTTGCGGCCCTCGGGGCGCAGGTTGGCGTCGACCGGCCAGATGGTGCCCTCGCCGGTGGTGTCGGCGCACAGCCGGGTGAGGGCGGCGGCCAGCCGGGTGGCGGCCTGGAGCGCCTCCTGCTCCCCGACGCCCTCGCGCGGCTCGGCGACGTAGACGACGTCGACGTCGGAGACGTAGTTGAGTTCGCGCCCGCCGCACTTGCCCATGCCGATGACGGCGAGCCGGCAGGCCTCGGCGGCCTGCGGGTCCTGGGCGGCGGCGAGGTCGAGGGCGGTCTGCAGGGTGGCGCCGGCCAGGTCGGCGAGTTCGGCGGCGGTCTGGGCGAGGTCGGTGGTGCCGGTGAGGTCGCGGGCGGCGATGGCCAGCAGGCAGCGGCGGTAGGCGACGCGCAGCGCGTCCGCCGGGCGGCCGGCGGGGTCGGCCGCGGCGGCGGCGACGCCCTCGGCGAGCGCGCGGCGGAAGTCCTCCGGGCCGGGGTGCATGTCGCGCAGCTCGAAGGTGACCAGGACGTGCCAGTCGTGCGGGTGCCGGGCCAGGTGGTCGGCGAGCGCGGTGGAGGCGCCGAGCACGCCGAGCAGCCGGTCGCGCAGCGGTTTGGAGGTGGTGAGGGTGTCCCGCAGGGTCTGCTGGTCGGCCGGGTCGGCGGCCTCCAGCAGCCGGGACAGGCCGAGCAGCGCGAGGTCCGGGTCGGCGGTGGCGGCGAGCGCGTCGAGCAGCAGCGGATCGGCGGCCAGACCGGTCAGCGCCGGTTCGGCGAGCAGCCGCAGCGCCCGCTCCGGATCGGTGAACCCCCGCCGCACCAGCCGGATCTCCGGCCGGCTGACCCGGCTTCCGGCCCGCTGTTCCTCCACCGCCATCGTCCCTCCGTCGGTCCGCCCCAGCAGGCTACGCGCCCCGGGCCCGCAGGGCGTGTCGCCTTGCCCGTCGGCTCGGCGGCGCGGTGGAGTACGCATGGCCGGCCGGGACGCCGGACCGGCCGACCCGTGGCTCTCCCCCCACTCCCACCCGAAGGGACGACCCATGGCGAGCGAGTACCCGGCCGGGCGGAGCATCCGGGGCCAACACCCCCTGCGGGTCGCGATCGGCGTGTCCGGCGATCTGCTGTTCACCGTCGGCGTGCTGTTCGCCCTGCTGCTCGTCCACTCGCTGTGGTGGACGAACCTCACGGCCGCCCGGCACGCGGACCTCTCCGGCGAACGGCTGCGCCGGTCCTGGTCGGCCCCGGCCGCCGCCCCGCCGACCGCCGCCGCACCGCCGGACTCCCCCGCACCGCCCCCGTTCGACCCGGGCGACGCCATCGGCTTCCTCCACGTCCCGGCCCTCGGCTCCGGCTACCAGGTGCTGATCGAGGTCGGCGCCGACCCGGACACCCTCGCGGACGGGGTCGCCGGGGCCTACACGGCGCCGTACCGCGCGGCCATGCCCTGGGAGCCGCAGGGCAACTTCGCCCTGGCCGCCCACCGCGACGGGCACGGCGCGAAGTTCCACGACCTGGACCGGCTGAAGCCGGGCGACCCGCTGGTCGTGGAGACCCGGGACCGCTGGTACGTCTACCGCGTCGACGCCACGCTGCCCGAGACCTCCAAGGACGACACCGGCGTCATCGCCCCGGTGCCCGCCGGCTCCCCGTACGGGGGACCCGGCCGCTACATCACCCTGACGACCTGCACGCCGGTCTACACCTCGCGCTACCGGATGGCCGTCTGGGGCAGCCTGCTGCGGGAGGAGCCGATGGACCCGGTCCGCGCCCCGCCCGCCGAACTGCGGTGAGCCGGGCGGACGGGCACACGACGGACGGGCGGTGCGCCGTATCGCGCACCGCCCGTCCGTCACTGCCTGCTCCGGCCACCGCGGCCGGCGCTCACCCGGCGCCCTGCGGGCCGGACCGGGTCACGCGGAGCGCGTGGACCGCGTGGACCGTCGGCCGATCCGCATGGCCGCCGCGCCCGCGACGAGGAACGCCGCCGAGAGTCCGGCCAGGGCCGGCGAGCTCCCGCTGCCCGTCTCGGCCAGCTCCCCGTGGTGCCAGTTGTGCTCCTGGCCGTGGTGGGGCGGCTTGGGGGTCGGGTGCTCCACCTCGACGAACTTGGACTTGTTCACGTTGCTGACGGTGTTGCTCTGCGAGGCCGTCTGATTCTGGCTCTGGCTGTTGCTGTTGCTGTTGTTCGCCGTGTTCTGGGCGGAGTTGTTCAGGGAGTTGTTGGCGGAGCTGTTCGAGGAGTTGTTCACGTGGCTGGCGACGCTGGTGTTCGCGCTGTTGTTGACGTCGTTGTGGATGTGGTTCTGCACGACGACCGTCACGTTGATCTGCGAGTCCTGGCTCTGCTGGCCGTTCTGGGACTGACCCTGGGCCTGGTTCTGGCTCTCGGACTGGTTCTGGCCCTGGCTCTCGGACTGCCCCTGTCCCTGGGTCTCGGACTGCCCCTGGTGGTCCCCGTGCTCCTCGTGCCCACCGTGCTCGCCGTGCTCCTCGTGCCCGCCGTGCTCGTGGTGGCAGGGGCAGGCGGGCTTCTCGTGGTGGCAGTGCTTGCCGGTGGGGGCCGACGAGTGCCCCTTCAGCCCGTCGAGGAACCCGGGCCTCGACGGCCGGACACCGGGCAGCCCGCGCTCGTCCTCGCCCGGCTGCTCCTCCGCGCCCTGATCGGTTCCCTCCTCGGCCGGCTGGGCCGCGACCCCCTGCTCGTCCCCCTCGTCGCCCTCCCGGGCCACCACGCCCTGCTCGGCGGCGACGGCCGGCGCCTGACCGCCGGCCGGGGCCACCTCGGCCGGGACGACGTCGGCCGGGGCCGCCTCGGCCGGGTCGACCGCGACCGTCTCGGTGACGCCGTCCGTCCGGTCGAACTGCCGGACCACCAGCTTCGCCGGCCGCGAGTCGCGGTTGCCGAAGGTCCGGGCGTGAATGGTGTCGCCGCTGTCCTCCGCGGCCTGACGGAGGAGACCGTCGACCCATTCACCCTGGGCCTCGGCCGATTCGGCGGCTGCACGGTGGTCGGCGGAGGGCGAGGCGTAGGCCGCCGAGGCGGCCCCACACACGAGGGCGGCCGAGGTCAGTCCGGACAGGGCCAGGGTGGTGATTCGAGTACGCATGACACTCCAGGGTGATCCGCAAAACGGATCTTCTGCATACGCCTGTTCGTCACCCCGCAACGGCTCGCACCGCTGCGGATTAGCCGCTTTGGCCCAACGGATTACCATGCCCGGGGGACATCGGCCGTACCATCCACTACGGTTGACTGATCGTCAGAATCTTCAGAGCACCTGGAGGTTCTTGCGCAGCTCGAACGGCGTCACCTCGGAGCGGTACTCCTCCCACTCCTGCTTCTTGTTGCGCAGGAACTGATGCCATCCCCGTACAGGATCACTCAGCCTCTGATCACCGGCCACGGAGCGGTCACTGGCGAGCGCCATTGGCCACCACCGGCCAGCCCCGGGCGGCCCACAGGCGGCCCAGGCACACACCTGCTTTGTAAGTTCGATCGGGTGGTGTCCGGAGCTGCACGCGCCCTTGATCGCGGCCCGGCGATGATCCACCCAAGTGCCGGTGGGGTTGCCGGTGTCCGCTGCTGTTGATGTCAGAAGGTGATGTCGCAGGCGCACGAGATCACCCCAGCTCACCGCCGGTATGGGGCAGGCTACCGCCGAGGCTGGCAACTGCCCCCGGGATCGTCCATCCTGTCTAGGTATCCACCTACGGAAGGAGCGGCCCTGTGCCTGAGCGGAGCCCGCGCGGTACGTACTTGCGGATTGCCGACGCATTGCGCGCCAAGATCAGCGGAGACTCCACCGTGGCGTCGCTTCCATCGGAAGCCGACCTGATGAAGGAGCACGACGTCGCCCGCACCACGGTGAAGCGCGCCCTCGACGTCCTCGCGGCCGAGGGCTTGATCCGATCGCAGCCCGGTGTCGGGTGGCTCGTTGTCGGAGGCGCGCCCAAGGTCCCGGTGCTCGACCAGCTCGCCGCCCTGGTTCACAAACTCGGTGTCGACGCCGAGTTTCCGTCCGAGAAGGAACTCACCGAGACGACCGGCGCCGCGCGGGGCACGGTCCGGCGCGCCCTCGCACAGCTGGAAGGCGCCGGCGTTCTCGAAGTACGTCACGGGAAGGGGCGACGCGTCCGCGCCCTTCCCGCCAATCACGCCTGACCCCAGCCACCTAGGAACGGATGCCATCGTGTGGGCCTACGAGCTTGCCGAATCCCTTCTGTCCACCGACCTGCCGCGCCGCTGGGACCACTCCAAGGGGGTGGCCAGCAAGGCGCGCACCTTGGCCGGCATCCTCGGCCCGGATGCTGAGCTGCTGGAGTCCGCAGCCGTCCTGCACGACGTCGGCTACTCGCCGCGGATCGCCGACACGGGCTTCCACCCGCTCGACGGCGCGCGGTTCCTCCGCGCGGAGAACGTGGACGAGCGCGTCGTGCGCCTGGTCGCCCACCACTCCTGCGCCCTGCTCGAAGCCGAGGAGCGGGGCCTTCGCCGGGAGTTGGAGGTGGAGTTCCCCCTGGAGGAACCTCACTTGGTGGACGCGATGATCTACTGCGACATGACCACCACCCCCGACGGCACGCCGACGACGACGCCCGACCGGATCGCCGAGATCGTGGGGCGATACGGCCCCGACAGCGTCGTCGGCCGGTTCATCCGCCGCGCTGAGCCGGAGATCGATGCGGCCTCGCGACGCGTCGAGGGCCGGCTGCTCCAGGTCGGCCCGTCGGCCTAGCCGATGTACGGCTCGGTGCGGTCCGACGCCAAGCCATGCTTGATCCGCAGCCGCATGGACGGGTGAATGTCCAGGTCGTCGAGGTCCGCTGGGTTCACCCAGCGGACCTCCTTCGATTCCGAACTCGTCCGGAGGTCGCCACCGACGGGACGAGCCCGGAAGCAGATGGAGAATTGCTGCCGGACCTCCCCGTCGTCGTAGGCCATGACGTGACCGGGGTCCGTGTAGAGACCGACGACCGCAGCCACCTCGACGTCGACCCCCGTCTCCTCCCGAACCTCTCGAACCACGGTGTCCGCCACGGACTCCCCGATGTCGTGACCGCCGCCGGGAAGCGCCCACAGGTTGTTATCCGTCTTGTGGATCAGCAGCAGCCGCCCGTCGGTGTCCGTTACGACGGCGGTAACAGAGGGCACAACGGAGTTCGCCGGCGGGGCGGCCGGGTCATGGAAGTAGTCAATACGGCTCATGCTGCCTCATTCTCAAGATGCGGCGAGGTGATGGTCCGGGAGCTCTCCCAGATCCGCTCGATGCTCGCCGCGTACGTGCTGAACAACTCTCCGCCGGGCACCTGGGAAAGGTGCATCACCGGGGCCAGATAGGCGCCGACACCGTAGACGTGTCCATTGACGAGCAGGTCGTCATCGGCCCGGTAGAGCGAGTTGTAGAGCGTCGTCGCGTGGAGCCGGAACTCAACTCCGGGAACGCTGAACAGCGGCGCGTAGTTGGCAAGCGCGTTGCGAATCTTGCCCGCCATGGCCGGGCCGATCCCCTCGTCCTCACCCCGCTGAGCCACGCCCACGCAGCCGGGGTCACCCAGCATGAGCCGTACCGGTACGCCAGCCTGTGCCTTCTCCCGAACGAGGCGGAAGAACAGCGGGTCCTCCGAGAGCCAGAAACCGGCGTACACCACCAGGTCGAAGTGCCGCGTGGACTTCGCATATAGGGACGTCCACAGGTCCTTCGGCACGACCGCGCGGTGTGGGTACAGCTTCACCAGCTCAGCTCGTCCTGCTTCCGCCCTCGCGCTGCTGGTCTGCTCGTCCGACCACAGTTCCGACAGGTCTCGCTGCAGCAGGTTGGCGAGTGCGTACTGGAAGCGCCGATACGGCCGGCGCTCGTCCTTGGCCTCCACCCACCGCTCGACGGTTCGCGTGCTCACGCCGAGCCGCTCCGCGATCTGCTCAACCGTCAAATTGGCGGCGAGGATCGCCCCTCTCAGTCTCTCATTGGCCATCTCACCCTCCCCTGGACGATGGTGCGGCGCCTGGACGATCTGGGACGACTTCGACCGTAGCGAAGTCGGACCGTAGCCGTCCAGATGCGCCGTGTTCCGACAGGGCCAGAGGGCCGAATCTATTGATGCGCGGCCGGGACTCACCGGCCGAACCGAGCGAAGGACTTGACGAACCGTCCGCTTCTCGGCATCGTAAGAGACATGTTCAACATGTCTCGCACAGCGAGGCGGGCGAACTGACAGCCCTTCTTTGGGCTGCTCTGACCTGCACGAATGCGCCTGCGAATGGTCGGCTACCGCCGGTCCCAGGGCGAAGCGGCCTCACGGGGCCATGGTTCCCGGCGCCTTTTCAGTCCGGAGGGCAGTGATCGCAAGATCCGCGTCTGCCTGAAGCGGGAGCACGCTCCCGAAAGACGCAACCGATCAACAACGAGTGTCTTTGGTCCCCGATCCGTCCTGTGGCGGGTCGGGGGTCATGGCTACTCGTGACGTGACGAGTGGTCTGGGCCCGGATACGTCGGGGCCGCCGCGCTTTCCTTGGCCGGGCGCGCGGCAGCCCCTGGGGCCCACCTCCCCCTCTGGAAGAGGTGACCCGTGAAGTCGATTGTTGCAGGCCAGTACGCCGTGGACTCCGAGGAGTTCGCGGAGCTGGCGCTGGGCGTGGACGAGGAGCTGTTCGCCGGGGTGCCCGGTGAGTCGGCGCTCGCGTACCGAGCCCGGATGGACGTGGCGCTGGCGGTGCTGGCGGACCTGCGCCGGGAGGACCCGGAGCTGGCCGCCTACGCCGAGCGCCTGCTGAGCACCGCCCCGGTGCCGCTGCGGCGCCCGGCGGTCATCCGCCGCACCGCGAGCACCGAGCGGGTGGCGGCGTGAACAGCCACCTGCTCACCGCGCTCACGGCCGCCGTGAGCGCGCTCACCAGCCGCTCACTGCGGCCGGAGCGGGGGCCGCGATGAAGGCGGCAATGAGCCCCGCGCAGATCCGATCCGCCGAGCGCGCGTTGACCGCCGGGACGTGGGCGATCACGTTCGGCGCGGTCCTCTACAGCGTGCTCACGGTGACCCCGCTCATGGCCGGCCACACCCCGAAGGGGTGGGAGTGGACGGCGCCGATCCTGCCGGTCGTCGTGGACGCGGCGGTGGTGATCGTGGTGCGCATGGATGCCACGCTTGCCCGCCTGAACGGCGACGGCGGGCACTGGCCCGTCGTGCTGCGCTGGATGACCGGCCTCATGACCGTGCTGCTCAACATCGGTTTGAGCGCCCTGCACCGGGACGGGGTCGGGGTCGCGGTCCACTCGGTCGCGCCGCT